>JAQXIY010000120.1 GCA_029008035.1 Lachnospiraceae bacterium | reverse complement strand
TCTCTTGGTGATCTGGAATCTGCAACTACGATTCTGTAGAAAGGAGCCTTCTTCTGTCCCATTCTTCTCAATCTAATTTTTACTGCCATTTTTGTTCCTCCTAATTTTAAAAAATGTTATATGTTAAAAAGGAAATTTCATTCTTCCTCTTTTACCACCCATCATACCAGGCATCTTCTTCATCATCTTTTTTGTCTGGTCAAACTGCTTGATAAACCGGTTCACCTCTGCAATGTCTACGCCTGCACCTCTGGCCAGACGTTTCTTGCGGCTTGGATTCATCAACTTGGGATTTGCTCTCTCCTCCGGTGTCATAGAGAGAATAATCGCTTCTATGTGGGCCATCTTCTTATCATCGATAGCCCCTTCAAGCTGAGACAATTGGGAACTGTTCATCCCCGGAATCATCCCGGGCATCATCCCAAGGACACTGCTGAGTCCCCCCATCTTCTTCATCTGAGCCATCGAGTCCAGATAATCATTATAATCAAACTCGGCCTTTCGCATCTTGCGAGACAAGTCTTTTGCCTTATCCTCATCAATGGAAGCTTCTGCTTTCTCTATCAAGGAAAGAACATCTCCCATGCCAAGGATTCGAGACGCCATACGATCTGGATAGAACTGTTCCAAATCATCCAGTTTCTCGCCCATACCACAGAACAAAATCGGCTTGCCTGTCACTGCTCTGATAGACAAAGCCGCACCGCCTCGGGTATCGCCGTCCAACTTTGTGAGCACTACACCATCAATGCCAATCTTCTCATCAAAGGTACCTGCCACATTGACGGCATCCTGACCGGTCATGGCATCTACAACCAAAAAGGTCTGTGCCACATCCACGGACTCCTTGATATTCACAAGTTCATCCATCATATCCTGATCTACATGAAGACGACCGGCTGTATCTAAAATCACCACATTGTGACCATTCTTCTTCGCATGCTCCAGTGCAGCCTTGGCAATATTGGAGGGCTTGTTCTTATCTCCCATGGAGAACACTTCCACTCCTTGCTTCTCACCATTAATCTGTAACTGCGTTATGGCCGCCGGACGATACACGTCACAGGCAACCAAAAGAGGCTTCTTCCCCTTCTTCTTCACATGGCCGGCTAATTTGGCTGTGGTGGTTGTTTTACCTGCACCTTGAAGACCCACCATCATAATGACGGTAATCTGCTGTCCCGGACGATAGGCAATCTCTGTGGTCTCAGATCCCATCAGGTGAACAAGTTCCTCGTTTACGATCTTAATCACCATCTGTCCCGGATTCAAACCATTCATCACGTCTGCGCCAATGGCTCTCTCCTGTACAGTCTTCACAAAGTTTTTGACCACTTTGAAGTTGACATCCGCCTCCAACAAAGCCATCTTAACTTCTTTGAGAGCCGCTTTCACATCTTCCTCTGTCAATCGGCCCTTGCTGCGAAGATTCTTAAAAACATTTTGAAGTTTGTCTGACAAGCTGTCAAATGCCATACTACAACTCCTCTAATATCTGGTTGGAAATGGTAGAAATCTGATATAATGTATCCTCTACCTGCTCCTTGGATGATGTTCGCACCAAGGTGTCAATCTGTTCCACCTTGTCTCGAATTGCCACAAACTTACCAATTAGATGCAACTTGTCCTCGTATCCCTCCAATGTCTTGGTACTACGACGAATTACATCATGCACCGCCTGTCGGCTGATGCCCTGCTCCGCTGCAATTTCACTAAGCGACAAATCATTTAATACAAAATCTTCAAAAATTGTTCTCTGGTGAACATTCAACAGTTCTCCATAGAAATCATACAGATAACCCTGTGCAATCTTATCCTTCATAACATCACCTTGAACACTATAACTCAGAAAAATTATGGTGTCAAGTATTTTTTCTTGACACCATTAAAGTTCTGAAAAATTATAAACTTGTTCGAACCACCTTGGGCTTATATCCTCCCGCTTCCAGTCCTGCAAGAATCTGTTCTTTGTGCTCTGTCCCAAAGGCTTCTAAGGTAATGCGAAGTTCAACTGCCGCATTTCGGTTGGTAGACACAAACTGGTTGTGTTCCAGCTTGATTACATTGCCCTGGACATCCGCAATGGTCTGGGAAACCCGGGCCAACTCTCCCGGCTTATCCGGAAGTAGCACAGAGACAGTAAAGATACGATCTCTGAAAATCAGTCCCTGCTGAACCACCGATGACATTGTGATCACATCCATATTTCCGCCGCTTAAGATGGAAACTACCCGCTTGCCTTTCACATTCAACTTATTTAAAGCAGCCACTGTGAGAAGACCGGAGTTCTCTACCACCATTTTATGGTTCTCTACCATATCTAAGAAGGATACAATCAGTTCGTCATCCTCCACCGTGATAATGTCGTCCAAGTTCTTTTGTATGTATGGGAAAATATTCTCACCCGGAGTCTTTACTGCAGTACCATCAGCAATGGTATTTACTCCAGAAAGTGTAGTTACCTTGCCATTCTTTAAAGATGCCTGCATACAGTTGGCACCGGCAGGCTCTACCCCAATCACTTTAATCTTAGGGTTTAACAGTTTTGCCAACGTGGATACTCCTGTGGCAAGTCCGCCGCCCCCAATGGGAACAAGAATATATTCTACCAGAGGCAATTCCTTAAAAATCTCCATAGCAATGGTTCCTTGACCGGTAGCCACTGCCAAATCATCAAACGGATGAATAAAAGTGTAGCCGTGTTCCTCGGCTAATTCATAGGCTTTGGCACATGCCTCGTCGTAGACATCACCATAGAGAACCACTTCTGCCCCATAACCCTTGGTGCGATTCACCTTAATCAGAGGTGTAGTAGTCGGCATCACAATGGTGGCCTTCACTCCAAACTTCTTAGCAGCATAGGCAACACCCTGGGCATGGTTGCCTGCAGAAGCTGTAATCAATCCCTTTTTCCGTTCCTCTGCTGACAGGGTGCTAATCTTGTAGTAAGCGCCTCTCACCTTATATGCACCTGTAAACTGCATATTTTCAGGCTTCAAATACACCTGATTTCCTGTCTTCTCGCTGAGGAAATCACTGTAAATCAATTTCGTCTCCAGAGTAACATCCCCTACAATCTTACTTGCTTCCTCAAACTTGTCTAATGTCAACATGAACTCTTCATCCCTTTCTACTGCGCATCTGCATAAAACAGTGCCTCTACAAATTCCTGTGAATCAAATTTTTCCAAATCATCAATAGACTCGCCCACACCGATGTATTTCACCGGTATACCAAGTTCTGCCTGAATTGCCACGGCAATGCCTCCCTTTGCGGTACCATCTAACTTAGTGAGTACAATTCCACTTAAGTCCGTCACCTCAGAAAATTCTTTGGCCTGGGCCAGGGCATTTTGTCCCGTGGTTCCGTCCAGCACCACAAGGGTCTCCCGATATGCCTCCGGGTATTCTTTATCAATAATATTATTAATCTTGTGCAACTCCGCCATGAGATTTTTTTTGTTGTGCAGTCGTCCTGCAGTGTCAATCAAGAGAATATCCGTCTTTCTGGCCTTAGCTGCTGCGATGGCATCAAAGACAACGGAAGCAGGATCGTTTCCCTCCTGACCACCAATCATATCCACACTGGAGCGATTAGCCCACTCTCTCAGTTGTTCTCCCGCCGCAGCACGGAAGGTGTCTGCCGCAGCTAACAACACTTTCTTGTTTTGACTGCGGAATTTGGCCGCAAGCTTACCGATGGTAGTGGTCTTTCCCACACCATTCACTCCCACCACAAGCACAACGGAAGTACGATTCTCAAACTCATAAGCCGCCTCGCCGATATCCATCTGCTCTTTGATACTGTCAATAAGCAGTTGCTTACAATCGGCAGGCTCCTTTATCTTTTGTTCCTTCACCTTGCACTTCAAGTCCTCCAGAATATGCTCTGTGGTAGCAACGCCAATATCCCCCATAATGAGAATCTCTTCCAATTCCTCGTAGAATTCCTCATCGATGTTGGTAAAGCCACGAAAAACATAGTCCATATTTTTCACAAAGTTGTCTCTTGTCTTGGTCAAACCGGCCAACAGGCGTTTGAAAAATCCACCTTCTGCCATAACATCACATCCTTACTCATCCAAATCATTTTCAATCAGGTTAACAGAAACCAAAGTTGATACACCCTTCTCCTGCATGGTAATACCATAGAGGCGGTCTGCAGAGTTCATGGTACCTCTTCTATGGGTTATAATAATAAACTGTGTATTCTTAGTCAGTTTATGTAAATATTTTGCGAATCGGCCTACATTAGAGTCATCCAGTGCCGCCTCAATCTCATCCAGCAGACAGAATGGAGATGGCTTCAAATTCTGAATAGCAAACAATAAGGCAATGGCGGTCAACGACTTTTCTCCACCGGAGAGTTGCATCATATTCTGAAGCTTCTTTCCCGGCGGCTGGGCAATGATGCGAATACCTGTCTCTAGAATATCCTCTCCTTCTACCAGTTCAAGGGTTCCCTTTCCACCGCCGAAGAGTTCCTTAAAGGCTTTGTCAAATTCTCTCTGGATATCGGCAAATCCCTCTGTAAATTGCTTGCGCATACCCTCATCCAAATCATCGATAATGCCCATCAGAGTCTGTTCTGCCTCTACCAAATCGTCATGCTGCCCCTTGAGGAAGTTGTACCGTTCAGACACTTCCTTGTATTCCTCGATGGCATTCACATTTACATTGCCCATACGACGAATCTCATCCTTAATGGCAGTGGTGGATTTGCGCATCTCATCCAAGCTGTCAAAAGCAGGATCCCGAAGTTTCTCAGCACTGCGCAGGGTCAACTCATACTCCTCCCACATATAGGTGGTTTGATAGTTGACGGCCTGTTCCAGCTTTTCCCGTTGGGTTTCCAAACGGTAAATTTCCTTGTCCAACTGGGCAATGCGATCTGAAATTTCTTCTCGCTGTTTAAAGAAATCTTTATATTCTTGATTCATAGATTCCTTCTGCGCCACAGCCTCTTTCAAGGCATTCTCCAGTCCGGCAAAGTTATCATCAGAGGCCATAATGGTCTTCTTGATTTCTTCAATATCACTGCGCTTCTTTGCAGCGTCTTCTTTACTGGTCTTAGCCTCCTCAATCAGTCGAAGAATATCTGTTTCCTTCTTCTCAATCTCAGCCTCCACCCGGCGGCAATTCTCCTGCACGAAGGTTACCTTCTGTCTTGCATTTGCCTCCTCAATCTGGGCCTCAGATACATTGCGGGCGGCGGAGGATTCCATATACATTTTCTCATCCAAAAGTTTCTGGAATTCTTCTGTTTGTTGTTTTAATTCTTCTTCCTTTAATGTGGCCTGTTCTCTCTCCAGGGCAATCTCTTTCTTGCCTGCTACGATGTCACGAATCTGGCGTTCCAATTCATCACTTTCTGTATTCAGACTTGCAAAAGCATTTTCACTCTCAGACTTCTGCTCCTGTGCCCTCTGCAAATGAATTTGGGCTGTGTTGCAGGCAAGGGCATTCTCTTCTATAGCAAGACGATTTTCATCTCGGTCAGACTCAAGAAGGGCCATTGCAGTCTCAATTTCACCAATACGCTCCTGTCCCTTTTTAATGCCCTCTGACAAAGCCGCCAGTTTCTTTTCCAGTTCTTCAATCTCACGGTTACGCCCCAACAGATTGCTGTTGTTCTTGAAGGTTCCACCGGAAAGAGAGCCTCCCGGGCTAAAATACTCGCCCTCTAAGGTTACGATGTGTAAGGAGTAATGATTGGCCTTCGCCAAAGCAATTCCGTTGTCAATGTGATCCACCACAATGACACGACCAAGAAGATATGATAAAACTTCCGCATACTTATCATCAGCATCCACAAGTTCATTGGCAAGTCCCAGCACGCCGTTGGCATTCAAAATGGATCTATCCTTCTGGAATCCTTTGCCGCTAACGCTGGTGAGTGGCAGGAAGGTTGCTCGTCCCAAATGGTTCTCCTTCAGGTAAGAAATCATCTTCTTAGCGGTGGCCTCATCCTTGGTTACAATATTTTGAATATTGCCGCTGAGGGCTGTCTCAATGGCAACCTCGTACTTCTTGTCCACATGAATCAAATCAGAGACAACACCGATAATGCCCGGTTCTCTATCCTTTTGTTCCATCACCTTACGGATACTGTTGCCATATCCGTCATATCGCTCAGCAATATTGCGAAGCGCCTCCAAACGGGACGACAGTTTGTTTTGCTCGGAACGTTTTTCCTGCTGTTCCTCTGTGGCCTGGCGAAGCTTATTCTTCCATTCCACAGATTTGTGCATAAATTCTTTTTCTTTTTCTTTTAGGGCAGACTGTCTGGCACAAGCCTCCTCATATTCCTTTTGACACTGTAGCAACCCTGCACCAAGTTGCTCCTCTTCTGTCTTTCTCTGCAACAGTCGCTGGTTCAACTGCGCCTTGCGAATATTGGTCTGCTCTAACATGGTATCAAAGCGCTGTTCCTTGGATTGAATAGCCGCCTTGTTGTTTAACAGTTCCATAATGAAAGCATTGTTTTGCTCTATACCATCATTGTATCCTTTGATCTCCGCCTGCAAATCATCGTTAAACTTACGAACAGAGTTCAATCGTTCCTCAACCTCAGCCAAAAGCACTTCCAATTCTGCTTTCTCTGCCTCATAGGTCTCCTTTTGAGATAAATACTCCTTCTTCTCTGCCTCCAGAGCACCCTTGCGTTCTGCCAGATTCTCATCAGCATTCTCCGCAAAACGGATTTGTTCCTCCAGAAGGTTGATCTGATTCTCCAGTTTTCCCTTCATGAGAGTTGTATTGCTCTGCTCTTCTCGGATACTCTCAATCTTAGCATCCATCTGAGACAAATTCTCCTCCATCTGGGTGTACTGCTCCTTCACCTTATCCTGGAGTTCTTTACTCTCATTCATCTGGCCCTGGGAAATATCATAGTTCTTCTTAATCTCATCCAGTTTTTGATTCATTTCCTGAATTTCCATCAAGAAAGCATTGACTTCCAAAGTTTTAAGTTCTTCTTTTTTCTTCAGATAATTACGAGCAACTTCTGACTGACGCTCCAAAGGCCCAATCTGACGCTCTAACTCGGACAAGATATCATTGATACGCACAAGATTCTCTCTCTCATGCTCCAGTTTCTTTACTGTGGCAGCTTTGCGTTTCTTAAACTTAACGATACCTACCGCTTCATCAAAAAGTTCTCGGCGCTCCTCCGGCTTTCCACTCAAAATTTTCTCAATCTGACCCTGCCCGATGATAGAGTATCCCTCTTTTCCGATACCTGTATCGTAGAAAAGTTCATTTACATCCTTCAGACGACAGGGAGACCCATTAAGAAGATATTCGCTCTCTCCGGAGCGGTACACTCTTCTGGCAATGGTCACCTCCTCATAATCAATAGGAAGCAAATGGTCAGAATTATCCATGGTAATTGCCACATAAGCATAGCTCAAGGGCTTACGATTCTCTGTTCCCGCAAAAATGACATCCTGCATACTGGCGCCACGAAGCTGCTTTGCGCTCTGCTCTCCCAGAACCCAACGCACTGCGTCAGAAACATTACTTTTACCACTTCCGTTGGGTCCAACAATTCCTGTAATGCCATTGTGAAAATCGAAAACAATTTTGTTGGCAAAGGATTTAAACCCATACATCTCAATACTTTTTAAATACATACGTTCCCTCTAACTCTTCTAAATAATCTTGCCTTCATCCTGCTTCTTGAGACGAATGAGGCCATGATAAGCGGCCTCCTGTTCGGCAGATTTTTTGGTGTTTCCTGTGCCGGTTCCCAAGATTTCCTTACCTACAAGAACCTGTACCGTAAATGTCTTGGCATGATCCGGACCTGACTCCGACAACAATTCGTAGGTGACATTCTGCTTGAACTGCCCCTGACAAACCTCCTGCAAAATCGTTTTGCTGTCATAAAACATTCGTTTGTGCTCGATATCCGTCATGATATAAGTAAGGATAAATTTCTTGGCTTCCTCAAAACCGCCATCCAAAAAAATGGCTCCGATCACAGCCTCCATAGCATCCGACAGCACGGACTTTCGCTGTCTTCCTCCTGTCAATTCCTCACCTTTTCCCAAAAAAACATAGTCTCCCAAATGGATGTCCTTGGTGCAAAATGCCAGTGTGGGCTCACATACCATGCTGGCACGCAATCTGGTTAAATCCCCCTCCGGGAATTCCTTGTAATTTAAATACAAAAACTCACTGGATACCGCTTCAAGAATAGCATCCCCCAAAAATTCCAGACGCTCATTGTCTGACAATCGCTTCATATGCTTTTCATTGGCATAGGAACTATGGGTCAAAGCCTGTTTCAATAAGCTTTCGTCTTTAAACTCATAACCAATTTCCCGCTGAAACTCTCTAATTGATTTCAAAAACTACCTCCACAACAAATCGAGTAGGAAAAATCCTACTCGATTGATACACCATATTGTGACAAATATGTCTACTGTTCTCTCTACAGATTAACCAACCGTCTTCTTGATTAACTCTACCGCGTCACCAACACTGACAATTTTCTCCGCAGCATCTACATCAACCTCGATGTCCAATGCCTCTTCCACTCCCATAATAATCTGGAACACGTCCAAAGAATCTGCTCCCAGATCATCTACAAAAGTGGTGTCCATGGTAACCTCGGATTCATCCACATTGAGAACCTCTGCAATTACTTTCTTCATTAAATCCAATTCCATTTTAATTCCTCCTCTATTCCGGCATGTTCGCCTCGCAAATATTTTGCTGGATTTTATCGTTTATATTTTGTTCCTTAAAGGATACACACTGAATAATAGAATTCTTGACTTCCTTGCTCGTAGCACTTCCATGGGTCTTCACTACCAGGCCCTTGAGCCCCAAAAGCGGTGCTCCCCCATACTCAGATGCGTCAAAACTCTTAATGGTGTTCTTCAAAGCCGGCAGTGCCAATGCTGCCCCTATCTTACTCTTAAGGGTACTCATCAGCCCCTGCTTAATCACACTGATCAAGGTGGAACTCAATCCCTCATACAGCTTCAGGATAACGTTACCCACAAAGGCTTCACAGACAATCACGTCTGCATCCCCATTTGGAATATCTCTGGCTTCGATGCTGCCAACAAAATTAATATCCTCACACTCTTTTAGTAAAGGATATGTCTCCTTCACCAGTGCATTCCCCTTTTCTTCCTCTGCACCAATATTAACGATGGCGACCCTTGGATTGGGCATACCAACAACATGTTCCATATAGATGGAACCCATTCTTGCAAATTGCACCAAATGAGATGCTCTGGCGTCTACATTGGCCCCACAGTCAATCAACAGTGAAACACCCTTTCTGGTGGGAATCAATGGTGCCAAAGGTGCTCGCTCAATCCCTCGAATCTTACCAACGATAACCTGTCCACCTACCAGAACCGCCCCGGAGCTTCCTGCTGAGACAAAGGCATCTGCCTCTCCCGACTTCACCAGATTCAGTGCCACCACAATGGAAGAATCCTTTTTCTTACGAATGGCAACCACCGGAGGCTCCGCAGTCTCTATTACCTCTGAGGCATGAACAACCTGAATCTGTTCCTTGGGATATGTATACTTCTGCAATTCAGCGTTAATGGCATCCTCCAGGCCCACCAGAATAACTCTGATGTCATCCCGGGCACCAACCGCTTCCACAGCGCCTTTTACAATCTCTCCAGGGGCATGATCTCCGCCCATAGCATCAACAGCTACGATCTTCATTTCGCCCATAAATAAACCTCCTTGTGCGCAATGACGCACCATAAAAAGAATATACTATATGTATCTTTATAAATCAACTTAAAAATGCAAAAAGGAGTTCTTTGAAATAGACAAAAAAAGAGATACAGATGACTCTGTATCTCTAACACTCTCGCATTAATCCTGAGCGATGATTTCTTTCTTATTGTAAGAACCGCAGTTCTTGCAAACTCTATGTGGAACCATTAACTCTCCACACTTGCTACATTTTACCAATGTAGGAGCTGTCATCTTCCAGTTTGCTCTTCTCTTATCTCTTCTACCCTTAGAAGACTTATTCTTTGGACAAATTGACATA
>JAQXIY010000119.1 GCA_029008035.1 Lachnospiraceae bacterium | reverse complement strand
TTTCACCCCTCCTAAAAGTTAATACATATACGATGTATTTATTATACAAGTGGGGCGAAGAAAAAGGCAACAATTGATATTTTTTTCACACATTTTTCTGTCTTTTCTATTCAATTTTGCAAAATTGTGTATAAAAAAAGACGGGACCGCTGAAGGGACAGGTACCCTTGGCGTCCAACAAGTTGGAGCCAATTGTACCCGTCCCCATCGATCCCGTCTTATTAGTTATCTTTCGCACACTTATACTGCAGGTCTTCCCAGCGTCTGTCTACTTCCGCCTGGAACTGAGCAATCAAGTCCTCATTGCCCGGCTTAAACAGATGTTTGAATCTGCCCTGCTCCCTGAGGAAATCCTCGATTGGAAGCTTCTTCTTCGGCTCGTATGTCAGTCTCCACTTTCCATGGTCTACCTCAAACATCGGCCAATAGCAGGTCTCAACACCCAGCTTACAAATCTTCATCACCTCGGACGGATCATATCTCCAGCCACGGGGACATGGTGCCATAATATTAAGGAAAGCAGCGCCCTCTGTGTAGATTGCTTTCTCTGCTTTCTGATGCAAATCAGAAAAATTGCCAATCATTGTGGTCTGCGCCACATAAGGAACATCATGGTCTGCGATGATGGATGCCAAATCCTTGCGGTTTTGCATTTTACCGTTAGACTCTTTGCCCACAGGGGTTGTTGTAGTATCGGCATACATAGGTGTGGCTGAGGAACGCTGAATACCTGTATTCATATAAGCGCCATTGTCATAGCACACGTAAACCATATCATGACCACGCTCCATAGCTCCGGAAAGAGACTGGAATCCGATATCATATGTACCACCGTCACCACCAAATGTAATAAACTTAAAGTTGGCATCTTCCGGCAGACGACCTCTTTTTTTCAATGCCTTATACGCCGTCTCCACGCCACTTAAAGTAGAACCGGCATTCTCAAATGCATTGTGGATGTAACTGTCTTCCCATGCAGTATAAGGATAGGTAAAGGAGGATACCTCCAGACACCCTGTGGCATTGCCGATGACAGCATAGTCACCTTCGTGAAGAGCACGAAGGACAGCTCTTACCGCGATTGGTGCACCACAACCGGCACACATTCTATGACCCGGAGCAAGACGCTCAGGCTTACTCATAACTTCTTTAAAATTATACTCACTCACCTTACGTCCACCTCCTAATTTCTGATTCCTACATATTGATATTGTTCTACCTCAGTACCATTCTCCACCATATCGGATAACTGATGGAAAATCTCCATGGTGTTGGTCACGGTAAAATCTCGTCCGCCAAGACCATAAATGTAATTGACAGTGTCAACCATATATTTCTTCTTAAACAAACCTGATGCGATTTCATTGCCCAAAACACCACCGTTGCCGTTGTAGCTCTCTGCGCGATCCATAATAGCAACCGCCTTAGCATTCTTAAGAGCCTCGGCAATCTCCTCTGCCGGGAATGGGCGGAACACACGAACCTTCAACACGCCCACCTTGTGGCCTTCTGCTCGCATTTGATCCACTGCTTCCTTAGCAGTTCCCGCTGCAGAGCCCATAATCACCATAATGTAGTCTGCATCCTCTATGCGATACTCCTCAAAAAGACCATACTCTCTTCCGGAAATTTCGGCGAATCTCTTTGCCACATCTAAGATGACCTGCTTGGAATTCTCCAGTGCAATCAACTGATTCTTTCTCGCTTCCATCACAAAGTTGCTCACCGCATAAGGGCCTACTGCTATAGGTTTCCCCGGGTTGAGCAAGAATTCTTCCGGTGCATACTCACCCACAAACGCTTTTACCGGTTCATCCTCTAACAAAAGAATATTCTCCACTGCGTGGCTGGTGATGAAACCATCCTGGCAAATCATAATAGGCAGTCTTACATCGGGATGCTCTGCAATGGGGTAAGCCTGGATGAAATTATCATAGGCCTCCTGATTATTCTCTGCATATATCTGAATCCAGCCCGTATCTCTTGCACCCATACCGTCTGTGTGGTCACAGTTGATATTAAGAGGGCCTGAGAGCGTACGATTTACCAGGGCCAAGGCCAGTGGCATACGATTGGAGGCTGCCAAGAGAAGCTCCTCCCACATAAATGCCAGACCTGCTGATGAGGTGGCCGTTAATGAACGGGCTCCCGCCGCCTCCGCTCCGATAGCTGCACTCATAGAGGAGTGCTCACTCTCAACAGGAATAAACTCTGTGTCCATCTCTCCGTTAGCAATGTAATTGGATACCATTTGGGGAATCTCTGTAGATGGAGTGATTGGGAATGCCGGCATAACATCCGGGTTAATCTGTTTGATTGCGTAGGAAACCGCTTCATTTCCCGACATGCGTTCTCTGATAGCCATTAGTTGATTCCCTCCTTCATCTCCAGTGCTCCAAATGGGCAGTTTTTCACGCAGATACCACATCCCTTGCAGTGATCCAAGTCAAATTCTCCTCGCTTGCCATCTACCACAGGAATACAACTGTCCGGGCAGACCGGTGCGCAGAGCAGACACTGCTTGCATTTATCCTCATGAAAAACCGGTGTATTGTTTCTCCACTCCCCGGTGTTAAAGTACTTGGTGGTTCCACCTGCAAATATCTGAAGTCCCTCGGTGAGACCGGTATATGGGGTGGACTCATTTATTTTTGAAATATCTGTTCTCATCTGTTCTCTCCTATTTATTCTCTACCGCATCAAAGGTCATCTCCAGGGCTTTCATATTACCCTCAATGACTTCCGGTTTCTTTGCAAATTTATGTTCATAAGATTCCCGCATCTCTTTTAAGAACACCTCTCTTGTCATAATGCCGGTGACAGCCACAACTGCTGCCAGCATAGGAGAGTTTGGAAAATATTTGCCAAGGGCCTCCTCTGAAATCTTTCTGGCATCAATAGTAACAATTCTACCGTTGTAAGGTGCCACCTGGGGTGCAATCTCTTCCGGGCTCTTATCGGTATTTACAATAATAGCCCCCGCAGGGTTCAAGCCCCTTGTTACATCAACAGTGTGAAGCAAGGTCTCATCCACAACAACTACATAATCCGGATGATAAATATTAGAATGAACGCGAATCACCTCATCGCTAATTCGGTTGTACGCTGTAATCGGCGCACCCATACGCTCCGGACCATACTCCGGAAAACCCTGCACCTGTTTTCCTATCTTAAATGCCACATCTGCTAAAAGCAGAGCTGCCGTCTTGGCACCCTGGCCACCCCGGCCGTGCCAACGAATTTCGATTCTGTCGTTCATTTGTATCTCCTAACCTATTTCAATATCATCTGTGTACATAATCCCCAATGTGTCCGCCTGTGACGAACATATGTCTTTCGCACACTTGTTTATTATATCAGTCTGACAAAAAATGTAAAGAGAAAATTGGTAGTTTTTTATAATTGTCAGTTCTTCATCAGCTGCAACAATCACGAATCCACTCCCGGATTAAACTTATTCGTTCTCTCGCATATCATAAATAAAAAGGAGATTGCTATGCCTGATATGTTTGACAACCGCCGAGACTGGCGATGTCCACCTTGTCCTCCGTGCCATGACCGCAGGGATGATAGACGGGACAATGACCGTCGAGATGACCGCAGGGACGACAGGGACAGACGAGATAGGGACAGACGAGACAGAGACGACCGACGGCGTTATTAATATGATGTATATAGGGCTGCTTCGGCGGCTCCTATACTATGTGCAGGCATAAGCAAAATTTCTATGTCAAAGGTCAATTATGGAAAACTGTTCAAATCTTTTTTATCTCTCTGCTGTAGCCTGCAAATTATCAGAATGCCTGTCTGACAAGGATCTGGCATTATTATCTGCCGACTTGGTAACACTGAGCGACATGATCGCCAATATCATTGCCAGACAGGAACTGTGCAATGATGACTCACCACAAATCAGCGGATAACCTCGATTCTCTATGCTTTTTCCCTGTTGCCGTTTCCATGCCCCAGCAACTCGTCCACTCCGGGGCATAATTGCGCATTCTCCCGCATATGTCCCCGTCTCACCCATAATCACACACAAATGTTTCCTTCACGGGGCACCACAAGCACTTTTTCTCTCACCTGCCCCGTCAGACAATTGCAGGACAATTTCAGAATAGCAAACAAAAAACCGCTGCAAGCCTTGATTTTCCTAGGCTTACAACGGTTTTTCAACGTTTTATAAGAAGTGAAGCACGGGGGATTCGAACCCAAGAAAAAAGATGCTAAAAACCTTGATTTTAAAGGATGCAATTTTTCTCGTGGACACTTCGTGGACACTTTTATTGAGCCGCCCTTCGATATGTATGCTTTATATTATCCAAGGTATTCCGGTAATACGACTGCGTGGTATTAATGTCAGAGTGTCCGGCCAACTCCTGCACATCCTGGATTGGTATCTATCTGTCTACAAGAAAAGAGAGGGCCGAAGTCCTCTCTTCATCCTCTTACTCGATGCACAGGTAAAGACCATCAATGCTCTTTCCGTAAATACCGGCATAGCCATCCTGCTTCTGTCCGTCCGGACCTACACAAGTTTCGTTGTCGTACTGCCATGAGTAGAATCCGCTGTTGCCAACGGTAGATACGCTGTACTTTGCTTTCTTGTATCCTGTTGCATTTCGCAATACCTCTGGTGTAACATAATAGCACATAACAGCATCAATCTCGTTCACCAAATCTCCAGCAAATCCATTGACCTTATCATTAACATCATAGCCTGTAACAATGTCATACCATCCACGCCCCTTTACGTGAGCCTGCAAGCGCATCTCTCCCTGGGATACCTTTGCCATAATGGCAACAATCACAGACGATTCGTTAAGCCCCGCATAATCCAACAGATTCTTAACCTCCGGCAGCCATCTCACAACTCCGGTCTTTTTATCCTTAACAGCAACCCGGTAGGTTGCATCCACGTTGGTGTCAGTTACCTCTAATGTCGCCGTATGTATTGGCTTTTCAACTGTTTGGATGTCAAAGTAGCACTCATTCACATCGACATTACCAGAGACGCCAGGCACGGAGCCACGGCTTGAATACTGCCACATATCAACCTTATTAAGCGCCGGCTTGGTCTGCGCCGTACCATCATTGGTTCCGTACTTTGCACACCAGATTCTGTATGCCGTAAGCTGTTCATAATGCATCCTACTTCTGAACCAAGACTCTGAAGCGTATACTCCTGTAATACATCCTCTAGCCTGCACCTGATCACAAAATGCTTTTACCACCGCCGTGCGGACATCCTGTGACAATCCATCTGCTCTCACGTTGATAGCGGTGCCGTCTCCATCCTCTGAATCAATGAAGATTGGTAATGTAGCACCATATGCGTTTGCCATATTCACGGCATAATCTGCCTCTTCTCTCGCCTCTGCCTCTGTAATGGCCTGAGACATGAAGTACACACCAAATGGGATACCGGCGGCCCTGCACTGCTCCGCAAACATTCTAAATTTGTTATCCTCAGAGATAACCCCGGCCACATATCCTCTGTATCCGCATCGGATAATTACTCCATCCACATTCTGCGAAACAGCGTTCCAATCCGTAACTGTATTGTACTTTGATATATCAACTACTTTCATCTACTGTTCCTCCTATTCTTCTGTAACTTCTGGGATGCCGGCAATTGAAGTTAATACCGATACAACACCAGATAATAATGCAGTTCCAACAACCAATCTCCAATCTACTTGAGATATGGTTGCCGCCGCCGGAATAAGTGCCACTGCTGTTTGTGCTACAGTCTTAACAGCCCGTATTCCTGCTGCTTTCATCCAAGATACAGTGTTTACTGATGGATTAAATACATTGTTTTTCATTTGTATTACCTCTCTTTCTGCTTCAGATGAAGCTCTTCAATTTCATTTTTCATCTTGGTCACCATTCCATTCCCACCGAGATCATGATACGCAGCATACATCTCCATAAAATTCTGATATGCATACGATGGTATATCTCCCTGAGCCATATATTTGTCGTGGTATTCTATAAGCTGAACTCTCAGAAGAAGCATTGTCCCACGACTATTCGCGTCCCGGTCGTTCTTTTGCTTTTTGAGAATCCACACGATATATCCCAGCACTATAGGAAGGGCAATGGTGTATGTACTCATCAGAAATTCCTTCAATCTGATTCTCCTTTCTTTTTTCGCCTATATAAACTATTTATAATAAGGAAACATTTCTATCTGGCACTACTTAACAAACGAAGACTTGATACACAATACGCTGACCGTAGGTGTAACAGTAACACTAGAACTACCAACATTTCTAAGACCTAATGTGCCAGACTTATTAATTGACCTTATCATAACCGATGTATTTCCACTGTTTACATCGCTAATTGAAATAGGACTGTATCCACTAGGTATAGTGTTAGATTTCGGAGTTACAACCGGTGCAGTCCCGGCTGCAATAGACACAGAATCATAAGTGTAATTTTCTAGGGTAACAAGGTCAGTCAATTTGTCATTCAATACCTTTCCTTGGTTTGCGGAAAGTGGAACATTCGTTGCTGATGAGGTTAAATTGTTCACAACATCTGATTTAGTTAAAGGATTTGTAAGTTTATCCTGCTTACCATCCAAACTTTTGTTTACTTGGACAAACTCATCTGAAATCCTTTGCTCTAGGTCATTCATATTATTAGCGTTAAACGCATCACCTTCCTGTGACACATTCCCCTCTTCCCTTGCAACAGTCACAAGTTCTGTACTACCATCTTCCTTTGTCAGAAGTCTTCTGTTAATGTATTCTGCAATTCTATCTGTCCATTCTTTTTTATTAAAAGCCATATCTGTTACCTCCTATAGCAATAATCCAGTTTCATCTCCTGCGTAAATCTCATTTCCACAATAGTATGAGAAATTGTTCATTAGTATCGAATATACATCTTCAAGTATTTTTTCTATGTCATTGATTTTCTCGTAGGTGTTGAGTGGCAAACTCGGAGTCAATGGTGTGCTTGAATGAATCATATAAGAATTTCTAATGCTATCAGTATTGTCAACCAATGATTTGAAGAAATTCTCATCCGGACAGTTTGGAACATCTTCTACTGTCAACCCAAGTTCCAACACATCCGATAACAGTTGCGTGTTATTCTGAATACGCTGCAAATCAGATAGGTTCAACGCACCTTTCATTCCATTCAGCCATTCTTCTCTTTCATCAACAGAAAAGTTTCTCCATCCACTCTTCAACAGCTCTATGACACGTTCAACATCACTCTGACTTCTGTCCGTAACAGTCTGCATCCACATCAGCATATGCGACCACCTCACTCTTCAAACGTTCATTTTCTTCCTTTAGGGCCTCATTCTCTTTGGCAAGTGCAATATTCTCTTTTCGAAGTTCATCGTAATAAGGATTAATTGGATTGTAATTCATCAGATTAACACATCTCCTCCCGCAAATAATTCTTCCCCCGTGAATACATCTTCAGTAACAACGATAGAATATCCTCGACACGATGCCGTTGCTATACAACCTCCTGTTAGATCGACAGACTGCGATTCCATCAATGTCGTTGATGTTGTTCCTCCAATCTGGTTAATATTTACCCACTCTCCTACTTGTTCTGCATTCGGCAGATAACGCATGTCCACTTTCTTTCTCAATCCATAGTAGTTAAGTATGTGCTCTGCAATGTCAAGAAGTTTTTCCGACCTGTATATTGTGCAGCCATTGAATGACTTGACATTTTCAGTTTCACCAGCTTCCAAAAAATCTATATTTCTTTGAATCGAGAATGTGGTATTTGAATATTTCTTTCCGGTAATAACGCATTCCCCAGCCATCTCCATATAAATAACCAGATAGTTGGCTTTTATCTCTTTCAAAGTTCCTTTTGAAGCAACAATAGATTCCGGAAGATATGGTTCTGAAAACATTATCTTTGTCTCACCTGCCGCTAATTTTTCGTTTAATATTTCAGATTCTTCTTTATCTAATGAATACTTTTTACATTCGATAGATACACCTGACACATATTCATCTAATGTAATTATTGTACCTCCATTGAACTTCCGATTTGTGCCAACTGTTGATTTAACATATCTATCCGGCTTATATATTCTCAATGTATCGCTACGGCAGCTATGCGCAACTGCACCACACGCAAAACATACCTTTTGTAATGCCTCTCTACACGTCTGAATGGCTAAGTGTCCACTCAGTAAAATATCACCAACAACATCATCAATCACATATTTTCTAACTCCTGCTGCATGGAATATCGCTTTCAGGATCTCTGACGCTTTGACATTGGTATATATTTCTCCTTCATAAAAGGTATATTTATCAAGAAGACCTACCACATCCACGAGCGAAAACTTTGCAATATTCCTTGAAAATGAAAAATCATTTACAAAGTATGTCCCCATCGGAATAATCTCTCCATTATTAAACTCCGACAATGTTACTTCCTGTGTTTTCTGTACAGACTTCCATGCTCCACTCTCATTTCCAGCGTCAAAATCATTCCGTTCATCTACTATTGATATATACGCTTCATTTATTGGTATTGTGGCTGATGTTACATCTATATCTTCCTGAACCGTTGCCGATTGAACCATATCCTTATCCCATACGATGTATTTCCCATATAGGACGTACTGCAGTTTAACATACCTTTTTGGAAATGATGTCCTAACAAACTCTATCACTATCTTTCCATAGTTATGAACCTGGTTCCTACACTCATATACCAAATTGTCAGGATAATAAGTCTCTGTAATAAGTTCAGAACCATACAACGTATACCACGATACTTTTATTTCTTCTGGATACTCATCTTCAAAATACAGCGTCAATCCAGAAGAAGAGTGCTGTCCAGAAAATGATATGGTAATCTTTGGGTTTACTTCGAAGGTGCAGTCATCCATGGATAGAGCATTGTTCCAAAACGCTATGTCCGTCGGCACAACAGGAAGAATACTTTTACTTCCATCTAGTACAAACTGGTTGAGTTCTAATGTTCCATAATCTTTCTGTTTGGTTTCATCTGAGAACAACTCAACATATCCTATACCCTGGTTGTCATCTGTCGTAACAGTAGCATCCGACAGGGCCAATACATCTATGAACTTCATCTCTGCTCTGCAATATGTTCCCATTTATTCTCCTAACGTGTCTTATATGGCTTCTTGCTTGTCATTTTCCAAGACAGGCCCTTGTATTTTGCACCAGTACCTAATACCTTCTCCACCTCATCCTTTATTGACGAGAAATAACCGTAAAACTCAAACTGTTTACTCGCATCTGGAAGACTCACATAGTGGAATCTGTTCTCACAATTGGTAATATGCTCAATTAAAGCGTCATAGGTCACAGAATCATCAATCACCCCTATCTCAATCGTATAATTCTTATATACGCCGATTGTCTCAATACGGATATCTCCATCCTCAACACGCTCTGCATATTTCTCCAAGAAGTCTATCTCTCGTTTGATAGATACCATAGGGATGTTGTATGTAATGCCGTCAATGACAAGACCTTGTGTGTATTTTTGCGCCATACTCTCCCCCTTAATCTACTGCCAATCCAAGTCTATGCTTCTCTCCCTGAATATATGGAAGTTCAACTTGGGCAAATCTCTTACCATCGATTTCTAATACCAAATTCCTTGGACCATTATATGCAGTCATCTTATTTGCCAATTTGGAAGCCAAATCATCCATCCAACCGGTATTGTTTTCCAATGGGAGAATTGCTTCTCTACCAGCCTCTCCAAGCTCCGCGAAAGTTGCACTTGTTGCGATACCACCGTTTGCAAGTCTAGGAAATTTCACATGTTCAAAATGATTGAAGTCAAACCCAACGTGTCCTCCGCCAAGTGCTTTTGGTAAATCAAATGAAAGCGCATTCAACTTATCTATCATAAAATTAAGTCCATCAATGAATAGATTTATCAAACTTTCAAATTCAACTATAATAGCATTCTTTATGTTACTAAAAATGTTTTTTATATCTTCGAAAGCCGCTTTCCAATCTCCAACAAATACGTGCTTAATAAAATCACCAAGCGAACCAAAGGCATTCTTGAGATACCCTAGCCACTCTTGCAATGTACCAGCTTTTGCCATAGCACCAATGAATACACCTATCACTGCCATAAATGCCGCAACAACAAGTGCAACAGGTGCACCAAACGCTAAAAACACACCAATCAAAATTCCAAGTGCTGAAATAATCAGTAACGTTGTGTTTTGTAAATTCACACCGTTTTCAATCATATCTTTTACACTCAGTATTACACCTGCAATTCCTGCTATAATTAGCGCTATTCCTGCTGCAATCGGACCAAATAGAGCGTATAGTCCGCCGGCAACAAGAGATACACCTGCAATGTATCCTATTAGGCCTTTCCAGTCTACTCCATCCTTCCACATATTAAAGTAGCTTACTACTGCAAGAACTGCTCCAGCTATAATTGCAATCCATCCTACGATTTTCCCAAGCAATGGACTTATCTGCATAAGATCTGTAATAAGTTTTGTTACCTTCCATGTTGCAAGTGCAGCACCTATGAAGATCACAATTGGTACCAGTGTTTCAAATTCTTTCTTTATCTTTTCAATCCAAGCAAAGTCATCTTCTGTTAATGCTACTTCCTCATAACCTCCACCGCTAGATCCTGCTGCCGTTCCACTATCTGATGACTCATTTTTATGTAATACATTCAAATCATCGAAGGATGCTAACGCACCGGAAGCCTTCTTTGCTGACGCCGCTGTCTTATCCAATGATTTTGCATAGTCCACCTGCTGTTTCTTTGCCCTTGTCCATGTTGACTTACCGCTCACTGCGGATATGAACTTATTCATTGCATTAATAGCATTTGTCAACCATCCACATAGCGTTACAATTGCCGGTGTTAGAGCAGATACAATTGGTGCCGTAAGCGTTCCAAACGATGATTTCAGAGTTTCTGTTGCACTCTTCATCTCGCTCATTCTGGAATTGAAATCCTTGGAATACGTTGCCATATTCTGCACACCGTCTTTAAATGCAGACACCATTGCATTAAATCCCCTGGTAATCCAGTTGAATACCAAGAGTGACAATGTGATACCTTTTAATCTGGACATAAGAGTAGAAAACAATCCAGATGTTTTCTTTACAGACTTTGCCAATTGCTCCATCTGCTTTGCTGCCAGCTCCTTATGTTTCTGCTGAAGAATGGCCATTTCTTGATTGCAATCCCTAAGCTGTACGGCCATCTTCTTGTATTTATCAGATTCTTTCATATTCTGGTATGCAGTACCTTCCTGCACCATCTGACTCAAGTATTTCTCAGAAGCCTTAATATCAGCACCAACTGACTCAATTTTTCTTTGCAGCTCATCCCATGTAGCCCCAGAGTTTTTACCTTTCGCTATCATGGAATCCTGTTTTTGCAACAACTTATCAAATTCGACATTGGACTTATGCAAAGCATCAGATACATTCTTGTATTCCTCCGTAGGTACCTTGGCCTGTTCCAGCTTACGCATTCCATCTGTCAATCCCTGCGCTTTGCGAGCCATCTTCTCCATACGGTTCTCTAACTGCATCATCTTACTATTCAGTTGTCTAGTTTCAATATTGGTTCTAATCCTTACCTCACCATCATAGCCAGACATATCATTACCTCCTAAACACTTCCAATGCCTCTTGCTCTGTCTTTTTCTTCATCTCGGCCATCATCTGGTCATATGCATCAATCCTGCTCTTCTCTTCCTCTGTATACTCTTTCTCCACCTGCTGCTCTAGGTCATAGATTTTCTTGGCCTTCTTAATTGCCTCTTTCTCCTCGGCCGACATCTTATCCTTTATTTTCTTGCGGCGAATATCAATAACCTCCATAAATGATGACTGCCTATAAGGCATATTCCAAAGAAGTCCATTGAACATCCACCAATGCATATCAACCGTGGACAAGTCTATTCCATATATCTTGAGAAAGTCAGCATATATGCGCCACTGGTCCACATCGTAATCAACCAGCCTGCATTTATCTGTTACATCCGTTGGGTTGTCGTGATACCATCCATTTAGATACCACTCAATACATTCCTGGATATCATCCGGTCGCTCCCGGTCATCGAATAAAAGGCTCTCCATAATTGCCATCTTTTCGTACTTATTCAAATCCTTGTCATACTGCAATATGTAAATCTGAATACCAATGCGAAAATCAGTATTTACTTCATAGCCATTCCATTCTGTAGGAAGTGGGTCAAGCATGACATTAATCATTTATTGGCCCCTCTTCGATTTGAGTTGTACTTCTGACGGCTGATTTCCAATCTATTTCCAAACAGCTTATTCATAATTGGCACAATACCTTCTACAAAATCAACCAGCGCCATCTCGTCCGGCACTGTGTCTCCATAGATATTATGGATAGTGCCTTCTCCAAACAATTCATCCAGTGTATCCATAATCTCTTTGATGTACTTAACACGGATTCTATTGACATCCACCGCCTTAGCAATGTCCTCATCACTGATTTCACCATCGTCGGACACATCAATGCTCTGTACAGTGCCGCGAATCTTCTCCGCCTCAGCTTCGCTCCTGTCTGAGATACTATTCAAGTCACTGATAACCTTAGCAAACTTCTCAATCACCTCAGCATCAGCAACATTGATTCGAAGTACTGTGATAACTTCATCATCCTCATTCTTAATGGCAATCTTCTTAATGCCACTATCAATTTTCAACTCTTCCATATAATTACCATCCTTTCAGAAATGGGGCAGGACTGAAAGGAACCCACCCCATTATGCTAATTAATCATTAACACCTAACTTGATGAGGTTGATACCTTAGGTGCCCATGTAAAGGAACCATCACCAATCGTAACAGTTCCAACCTCAACATCACCATTGCCATTAATCTGGAATGATGATGTAAGTGAGTCACCACCAGCACCACCAGTGCTTGACGGACATACTGTTACAGGAATACGAATACAATCCCCTGATTTTCCTGTAATATCAGTCTTGTAGAAACGATAGTAGTGAGTCTCACACTCTGCTCCTGTAGGGAACTTCTTGAACATTTCATTTATAGCTGTCTGTACTTCATCAGATACATGTTCACGCTCCGGAGACATAGAGAATGCATACCCCTTCACAGTGTTGCTTGCATTCTTCATGTTTACATACTGCTTCTGGTCGGTACTTGGTCCCCAATCCTCTGTAAGTTCTGAGAATCCATTTCCCATTTCTACAATTTTTTCTGTCTTACCTCCCATCAGAGAACCGATGTCAAGCATTGACACCATATTTGTTCTATCAAGAGCCATTTTTTTACCTCCTATTTCATGTATTGATATTTCAACTGCATATTTACCGCATAATCAACCGTCTTTTCATCCTGTGCGGCCGTGAATACCGGAGACGTGCGAACAATGGAATCCAATGTCATATGCTTATCCTTGAACTCCACACATCTCTCCTCCAACCATTTGCTCAACTCTTCCACAACTAATTGAGCGTCTATGGATGCTTTATTTGTACCTGGTGAGCTTCGGAACACGATCTGAAACGGCATTTGCGCTGTGTAGCTACCGCTTATATACTTTTTCAGATACATCGAACCTTGCAGCGGGAAGATTCCAATGGATGTAGTGGTTTCAATTCGATTCCACCGGACTGTCTTATTGTCCGCCGTGAATCCACTTGGGAACTTCGGATATTTCAAAATCAAATCCAGCACCGCCCTCTGTGCATTCTCGGCATCCTGTATCATAAGGTTTTCAACATCTGCCATTACACACCTCCAACCTCAAAGTGAGGAAGTACATCCTCATACTTATCCACATTAGATACACGGTAGACGCCATTGTAGTGGTTATGCATCCACTCATACGCTCCATCTTCTGGAAGTACCACATCCATATGGTCCCCTTTAACAAAGAAGTCCTCTCCGGATGTAAAGGTGATGTGAGCCTTCTTTTCATCACCAGCTAATGACTCCCACGCTTTTGGTTCTATGTACTGCTTCTCAATTTTGTCAATAACATTGAAGTCCACATATAGCGTGGCGGCATCAGCACTATCCATACCGCTTTTTGATACATTGGCCCCCTTAGTTTCTACAAGGTCCACATTCTCAAGCAATGTTGGATAATACTTCTCTTCCTCAGTAACCGGATCGAATGAGCGATTAAACAGTGTAACTGTCTTATTGTCAAAGAACCCCATCATCACACCCCCGCATACAGTAGCCCTGTGCCGGACAGATACTCACACACTGTGTCATAACACAATCGATTCTGAGCAACCTTATCATTTAGCACCTTATCTACCAATGTTTCATTGCTTCCAAAGCTGATGGAACGCCCACCGCTTGACATTGACTTCACATTTCCAGCTTTTTCATCATTTGCGTGGATTGTTCTGTAGTCTATCTGGTAGAGCAGGTCAGCCAATGCGCAGGTGGCTTTCTGAATCTGTTCATCATATCTGACCAAAACATCTTCTGTGATATTTCCATAAGTTAAACTATCCAGCTTCTCCGAAGCCTTATCACTCCATTTAGGAAAAAGGGATTTCTCAATAGAATCCCCATAGTACTTTTCTTTGTAGAATCCA
>JAQXIY010000118.1 GCA_029008035.1 Lachnospiraceae bacterium | reverse complement strand
CCACGGAAAACCTACCAGATTACTATGGTGATAATCGGTAGCAACCTCACGCTTCAACGCTATCAATGTCACAGCACAATCTAATATACACGATAAAATCAAGGGTTGCAACACTTTTCATATAAATATTGTATTTTTTTAAGTACAATTTCAAAAAAAGAAGAACCCAGTGGGTTCTTCTCTCCGGTGCCATTGGTACACGTCCCTAACGGCTCTTATATTTTGAATTTGTTCATATTCTCTTCCATAACGGCAGCGATGCTCTTTAAGTGGTTGGCATTCTCTGTAATGCTGTGAAGCACCTCGTTAATCTCAACCACGGAAGCAGATGTCTGTTCTGTACTAACAGCATTCTGGGCTGCAATATCTGTCAAAGACTGCACAGTATCAATAATACTGTTACGAGCCATATTCAACTCACTTGTCTTACCTGCAATCTCGTCCACTCCTGCAATAGATGCGCCGATACCGCTCTTTACCTCAGCAAACACTTGGCTTGTCTTAAGCAAATTCTCATTCTGGCGAGCCATAATTTTCTGAACCTCTTCCATAGTTCGCACGGCATTCTCAGAATCTCTAACAAGTTGCTGAATAATCTCATCGATTCTCATGGCAGATTCATTCGATTGCTCCGCCAACTTCTGAATTTCAGAAGCAACAACCGCAAATCCGCGCCCTGCCTCTCCTGCTCTGGCCGCCTCAATGGAAGCATTCAGAGAAAGCAAATTCGTCTCATCTGCAATGGAAGCAATCAGAGATGTGGCCTCCTTAATCTTCATGGCAGAAGAATTGGTGGTGTTGGTCTGCTCCGAAATGATATTAATGGAAGCAATGGCCTTCTGGTTAATCTGTTCCAATTCCCGCAACACTTGAGCAGCCACATCATTGGACTGTTGCATCATCTCCGCAGTGGAATTCAGATTGGACACTTCGCTGTTAGCATCCTCTATCATGTTACCCATACTGACAATACCCTGATTCGCCTTCTGGGTCTCATAGGCCTGATTGCTAGCCCCTTGAGAGATAGCATTAACCGCCTGCTCAACGCCGCCTACATTGGCAGCCGTCGTCTCAACATTGTCATTCAGCCCATCTGATGCGTCGTACAGTTGCGTACTCTGCTCTTTTATTTCCGACACAATACTGGCGAGAGATTCTCGCATAGTCTTTACCGCTCTTGCAATCTGTCCGGACTCGTCCTTATTCTTTGACAATGCATCCAGCTTAGGATTCATCGTCAGATCCAACTGGGCAATCTGATTAACAACCCCTACAATCTGCTGCAACGGTTTCGCTGTCATTCGGGATACAAAAAACGCAACCAACAAACCTATGGCGAAAATAACTGCGCCGGCAGTCATACCTCGAGCCATAATTCCATTGACTGTGCTCATGAAATCTGTCTCATCTACAGAGACGACGAGAATAAAGTCATTGCTAATGCTGTAGTAATACGCAGCATATTTGCTCACATTATTCTCCTTGTATTGAACAACCTCCGGTTGCGGCTCTTCAAAGTCCCCAATCCGTTGCAACAGTCCCTCAATCATATCGTTGTTGCATTTCTGTCCTATGGTAAATTCTTCCGGATGATACATCATTGTTCCATCCTCGGAAGACACCACATAACAATAACTGGATTCGCATCCCTTAATGTAAGCCCGCTCTACATGATTGCGAATCTCTTCTACACGAAGCACCTCCCCAGATGCCTTTTTCGTGTTCATAGCCCCCTCTAAATCAGAGCCGTAGGCGATAGCCAAGTCCATCAGATTGTTGGTAGCCAGACTGATGATACTCTCTTTCACCGTCGGCAATATCATGGCGCATAGGATGATAACTGTACTCAATATAGCTCCCGCCGTAAGTAGGAACATCCTCCCTCGCACAGAATGAACATTCAAAGATGTATGTCCCTTCTTCTTCCCCATAATGTTACCTCCTAATATTCTATTGTAATAGGCGCTCCCCCACACCCGTTCAAATAACTGTAATAAAATGATATCACATTTCTACAAAAAAGCATAGTGTTCTACAAACTTTTTCTACAATTGTCACATTGCTTTTATACTAAATCTTGTTGTAAAACAGCAGGATTATGTTTATAATCGTTTTGTATTTAATTAAGGAAAGAACACTTACATCATATATTGAGAGGTACAATTATGTGGATTGCAAAGAATTGGAATGATTACGAGGTGATTGACTGCTCCTGCGGAGAAAAACTGGAGCACTGGGGTCCCTACACTTTACTTCGCCCTGACCCCCAGGTCATTTGGGACACCCCCAAAAATCATCCCGCATGGAAGAAACTGAACGGTCATTATCATCGCAGCAAAAAAGGCGGTGGGGAATGGGAGTTTTTCAATCTGCCGGAACAGTGGAGTATCTCCTACCAACTGCCTGCCACTGCAGATGACAGCCTTTATGCAAACCACACCGGAACCCTGACTTTTCACCTGAAGCCTTTCAGTTTTAAGCACACCGGTTTGTTTCCCGAACAGGCTGCCAATTGGGATTGGTTTTCCGGTCTGATATATAATAGGAAGAAACAGCATCCAAATAAAGAGATTAAAGTTCTTAATCTCTTTGCCTACACCGGTGGTGCCACCATTGCTGCGGCAGTGGCAGGTGCTCATGTCACCCATGTGGATGCCTCCAAAGGTATGGTGGGCTGGGCAAAAGAGAACGCCATTTCCTCCGGTTTACAGGACGCTCCCATCCGCTGGATTGTGGATGATTGCAAAAAGTTTGTAGAACGTGAAATTCGCCGGGGCAATCACTACAATGCCATCATCATGGATCCACCATCCTATGGTCGCGGCCCAAAAGGAGAGATTTGGAAAATCGAGGAGGCCATTTTCCCACTGATTCAACTTTGCCAACAGCTTTTGGTGGAGGAGCCCCTGTTTTTCCTGGTCAACTCTTACACCACCGGATTGCAGCCGGCAGTATTGCACTATATGATTTCCACAGTATTAAAGAAATTTGATGGCACTGTAGCAGCAGAAGAAATCGGCTTACCGGTTTCCTCAAACGGACTGGTTCTCCCTTGCGGAGCCAGTGGGCGATGGGAATGTAACCGCAAGTAATTAACGGGGAGATATACATCAGGAGACAACCATGAAATACGACGCAATTTTATTCGATTTAGACGGCACATTGCTGAACACTTTGGAAGATTTATGCGACAGTGTGAACTATGCACTGTCACAAATGCACTTTCCTACCCGTACGCTGGAAGAGGTGCGCTGCTTTGTTGGAAACGGCGTAAGAAACCTTATGATAAAAGCCACTCCGGGTGGCGAAGACAACCCCCAATTTGAAGAGACCTTTGCAATTTTCAAGAAATACTATCTAACCCACAACCAAATCAAGACAAAACCATATCCCGGAATTATGGATATGTTGCAAACACTACACGACACCGGCATTCCAATGGCAATTGTCACCAACAAGAATCAACCCAGCGTGGATGTTCTTGCCAGAGATTTATTCCAAGGCCTAATCCCTGTGGCGGTGGGAGACAACGGCGTGAGAAATCGCAAACCCGATGCCGCACCGGTGTGGGAAGCCATGGCACAGCTTGGATTTCACAAGGATACAACGGACCTGTCAAGAATCTTATATGTTGGCGACTCGGAGGTGGATGCCGCCACAGCGGCAAATGCAGGTGTGGACTGTGTACTCTGCTCCTGGGGATTTCGTCCAGTGTCCTTATTGGAGCCATTGCCACACAAAGCAATGATCCATTCGCCCAGGGAACTTTTGGTATATTTACAAGAAACAGGAGCCATTGAAGGGACAGGTACCTCTGGCATCCAATAAATTGGAGCCATTGGTACACCGTCCCCAATGGCTCCTGTTATTTACAACATCTTTCTCTTGTGCAACCAAATCCAGACCACAATACATATCGCCAAAGTAATCAGGCAAATAATGGCAAACCCGTGCGGAACTGCCGCAAAGGGCATCCATTTGCCGCTGACATTCATTCCCCACAATCCGGAGATAATGGTAGGAATGGACATAACGATGGTGATAGCCGCCAAATACTTCATCACATTGTTCAGTCGGTTGTTAATCACCGTAGACATCAGTTCTCTGGTACCATTGATGATGTCTCGATAGATCTGGGTCATCTCAATCGCCTGGCGATTCTCGATAATCACATCATCCAAAAGTTCCTGATCCTCAGAATACTGACGTAGTCTTCCATAGCGAGTCAGCCGATCCAACACCACACCATTGGCACGAAGGGAAGTGGCGAAGTACACCAGATTGGATTCCAATTCGTGCAAATCTATCAAATCCACATCTTCCGTATTCTGGTCGATTCTCTCTTCAATCTCCGTTCTCTTTCTATCGATACTCCTCAGCAAGCTCTGATACACCATACAGGCATTGTACAAAATCTGATAGGTGAAGCGCATCTGCTTTTTGGTGGAAAAGTCCCGGATTCGCTGTTCTTCGAAGGAGCGCAAAACCGCCGTATCCTCTGCACAAACGGTAACCACCACGTCCTCCCGAATGAGAATCCCCAAAGGAATTGTCGTATAAGAATGGCGGTTGTTACGCATCTCAGCCGATGGAATATCCACAAGAATCAAAGTGTAATCATCTTCCAGACTGATACGAGAGCTCTCCTCATCATCCAAAGCCGCCCTAACATCTGCAATGTCCATATGGTAGCAATCACTAATCTCTGCACACTCCTCAAGGGTTGGAGATGTGAGTTTCACCCAGGCGCCTGCCTCGTATTGATCGATTTCAGAAATAATGCGGTTGTCAGTCTTATAAATGTTAATCACGCCAAATACCTCCTACTTTCCAGCCACCTTCAGAATTACTCTCTCAAAGCGCTTTTTATCATATATCACAGGCACAGGGTACAAAGGATTTGCTTCCTTGTCAGCCCATTTTGCCATTTTAGCCACATCCTCCCGTTGGATTTGCGGCAAATGTTGCGGTATCCCCATAGCCATATTCATCTGTCGAATATGCTCAATGAAGCACCGAGCCTTTTCTTGCTTACTTCCCTCACCGGCTATATTGGAAATCTCCGCTAAATGCGCCAGCGGTTCATATACCGTCTCTCCATAGTCTTCCAAGACATAAGGAAGCACCACTGCGTTGGCCAACCCATGTGGCACGTGATACAGTCCCCCGATTGTGTGAGCGATGGCGTGAACATTTCCCACGCAAGCTCTTGTAAATGCCGCTCCGGCCTTGTAAGAGGCAATCAACATCTCCTCTCTGGCCTCCAAAGAATCTCCCTGCTCATAAGCCAATTCCAAGAATTCCATAATGCCGCAAACTGCATCCTCACAATTTTCCTTGGTCTCCTCTGTGTGATAGCTCACATTGAGGTACGCTTCCACCGCGTGAGTTAAAGCATCCATCCCTGTGGCAGCCGTAAGGGACGGAGGCATAGACACCGTCAGACTGGGGTCCATCACCGCATAGTCCGGTAGCAATGCCCCATCCATAATACTGTACTTGCGGTTCAATGTATCGTCCGTAACCACAGCCGCTAAGGTAGTCTCAGACCCTGTCCCTGCGGTGGTGGGCACAGCGATAAAAAACGGTGTTTCCCGTCCTACTTTCATAGCCCCGGCCATACGTCGCAACGTTCTGTCCGGTCTGGCAATGCGAGCCGCCATAGCCTTTGCCGCATCAATATTAGAGCCTCCCCCGATAGCCACAATGCTGTCGCACTGATTCTCACGATACAAGCAAACCATCTCTTCAATCTGAGACACAGAAGGATCTGACTTTACCTTGTCGTAAATCACCGTTCTCTCCGACAGTTCTCCATACAAAGCCTTGAGAAAATTGCTCTTCCCCAAGGTGGAACCGGTGACAATCATCGGAGCCCATTTTTCCTCATTGGATAAAATCTCCGGAATAGAGTGAAAACTGTCCACTCCCTCCACACGCTCGGGCTCCTTCCATTTCATGGTCTTCATCCCAATGTCAACAATCTTTTGATAACAACGGCAAAACGCCTTTTTTATTCCCATGATTTCCTCCAAAAAATAAGCAGTCCGTACAGATTACTCTGTAAAGACTGCTCAATTATATCACATTTACTATGATAAGCGCAATGCACCAAGCCTTAGCACCCCTTAGATACTGGCGTTGCTCTTTCGAATTTGTTCTCTCACCCGCAGAATCATAGAAGGGCTCACAGACAATTCATCAACCCCCATTTGCAAAAAGGTTTCTGTCAGCGTAACATCCGCTCCCAGTTCACCGCAAATGCCTACCCAGCAACCGCCTTTATGACCGTTGTCAATAATCATCCTGAGCATACGCAAAACCCCTTCGTGATGAGGATCGTATATGGCATCCAGCTTGGGATTCTGACGATCAATTGCCAAAGTGTACTGTGTCAGATCGTTGGTTCCAACAGAGAAAAAATCTACCTCCTCGGCCAGCAAATCAGAGATCATTGCCGCTGCAGGAGTCTCAATCATCACCCCTAATTCCACATCAGAGAAGGGAATCCCTTCACACTTTAACTCTTCCTCAACTTCTTTACACAAGGCCTTCGCCCGGCGGACTTCATCCACGGAAATAATCATAGGGAACATGATAGAGATATTTCCATAATAACTAGCACGATAGATGGCACGAAGCTGGGTCTTAAAAGTATCTTTTCTGTCCAGGCATATCCGAATGGCCCGATATCCCATAGCCGGATTTTCTTCTTTGTCCAAATTGAAATATCCCACTTGTTTATCCGCGCCAATGTCAAGGGTTCGGATAATCACCTTTTTCCCAGCCATATTCTCCGCCACCGTGCGATACGCCTTGAATTGTTGTTCTTCCGTAGGATAATCCTGGGATTCCAGATATAAAAACTCACTGCGAAACAGACCGATACCTCCGGCGTCGTTTGCAAGAACAGATGCCACATCTCCCACGCCTCCAATGTTGGCGTACAATTGAATGGTCTTCCCGTCCTTTGTGATGTTCTCCTGTCCCTTTAACTCTTGGAGCAGTCTGGCACTATGTTCTTCCTGCCTTCTCAATTCACGATAGGTTTCCAGTTCTTCCTGGGATGGTTCCAGAATAAACAAGCCCTTCTTGCCATCAACGATGGCCATCTTACCCTCGGCCTCTTCCGGGAAATCCACCCCAATCAGAGCGGGAATATTCATAGTCCTGGCCAGAATGGCAGTATGGGAATTGGTAGATCCGTGTCTTGTGACAAAGGATAATACTTTGGACTTGTCAAGCTGTACCGTCTCACTGGGAGCCAGATCATCTGCCAACAAAATCACCGGCTCATCTCCCAGTTCTCCCCGGCTGTGATCTCCCTGCAAAATGCCAATCACTCGGTTGGAAATATCCTTCACATCCGCAGCTCTCTCCCGCATATAGTCATCATCCATGGCAGCGAACATCTCTGCAAAATTATCACCCGTAGTCGCCACTGCAAATTCTGCGTTAATCCCCTGAGAGGAAATCATATTGGTAATAGACTCTACATAATCCAAATCATCCAGCATCATCTGATGCACCTCAAAAATCATGGCGTTGGCCTCACCGACTTCTCTCAAGGCTTTGTCGTAAAGCAGTGCCAACTGGCCCTTCGCCTGCTCCTTTGCCTGAGAAAAACGCTTGATTTCCGAAGCTGTATCTGCCACCTTATTTCGTTTTACGAGACTTTCCTTCTTGCCGAAGACCTTGCATTTTCCGATTGCAATCCCGCTAAATACGCTTTTCCCTTCCAGTTTCATTCCCATACTCCTTTATTTGGTAGTTATCTTACAAATTCTCCCGGAGGAACTTTGAAAGTTCCTCCAATGCATTTTCTTCCCCTTCACCCTCGGTGCGAAGAACAATTTCCTGTCCACACTTTACTCCAAGGCTCATAACACCCATAATTCTCTTGGCATCCACTTCTCTGCCATCCTTAGCAATGGTCACCTTGCAATCGTATTTCGCTGCCTCTTTCACAAAAAGACCCGCCGGTCTTGCGTGAATTCCCTCAGCATCTGTTATGGTATAAACAAATTCTCTCATAATAAATTCCTCTCTCCCAATTAGATTTCCTGTGCATCTTTCTTGATAAATCCAAGCATTACTGCTGTCACAACGGAGCCAATAATCCATGAAAGGATATAAAGCAACGGCTTGCCCACTGTAGCAAATACGAAAAGTCCACCATGCGGTGCCATTAAGGTGCATCCAAAGAATGCACTGAGTCCACCGGCCACACCGGCGCCCACCAACGTACATGGAATTACATGGGCCGGGTCACTTGCTGCAAAAGGAATGGCACCCTCTGTGATAAAGGAACATCCCATAACCAGATTGGAAATCTTTGAACCTCTCTCTGCCTCGGTAAACTTCTTTGGGAAGAACTGGCACGCCAGAGCGATACCAATAGGTGGTACCATACCGCCTACCATGATGGATGCCATAGCAATGTAGCATGCCTGTACGGTAGGATCGGAAGCCTGTGCTCCACTTGCCATCAAATCAGATGCAGTTGCCAACATACCTGTACCGAACACATAAGCCGCCTTGTTGATTGGGCCTCCCATATCGATGGCCATCATTGCTCCCAGAATCAAACCAAGAAGAGTGATAAGACCTGCATTTGCCAATGCGGAAAGCATAGTACTCAAACCGGTGTTAATCAGGCCAATCACCGGATTAAAGATAAAGCACATAAGCACACCAACCACAAACATACCAACCAACGGATAAATCAACGTCGGCTTAATGCCTTCAAGGGAATCCGGTAGTTTGTCGCAGAGCTTCTTGAGCCCAAGCACCACATAACCGGCCAAAAATCCTGCCAAAATACCTCCCAGGAAACCGGAAACAGTAGTACCTGCTCCTTCTGCCTGGAATGCAAAGCGCTCAACAAATCCGCCAAAGCCGCCTACATTGCTCCAGTCGTAGGAAGCCGCCAATGCATTACCACTGGAAGCAAGCATACCGCCCACAAATCCTACTGCAAGACCGGGTCGATCCGCAATGGAATATGCAATGTATCCTGCCAAAACCGGAACCATCAGTCCCATACCCAATCCGCCGATGTACTTGAAAAATGCGGATACCGGTGTACAGGTACCGAAGTTGCCACCACCGGTTGCTCCGTATCCCATCAAAGTATCAATCAGAAATGCCAATGCAATCAGGATACCGCCACCGATAACAAAAGGAAGCATGTGAGACACGCCATTCATCAGATGTGTGTATATCTGATGACCTACGCTCTCTTTGCCCTCTGTTCTGGTCTCCTGGGTCTTCTTTGCAGAAACCTTGTAAATAGGCCCATTTCCTTCCTTAGCCTTGCTGATCAAGGAATCAGCCTTGCTGATACCGTCTGCCACTTTACACTCCAACACCGGCTTGCCTCCAAAACGCTCCATGGGAACCTTGGTATCTGCAGCCACAATAACGCCTGCGGCCTTGGCAATCTCCTGCTCTGTCAGTACATTTTTTGCCCCGCCGGAACCTCTTGTCTCAACCTTAATCTGTACCCCCTGCGCTTTAGCCGCCTTTTCCAGGGCTTCAGCAGCCATGTAGGTGTGGGCAATGCCCGTAGGACATCCTGTGACAGCAACCACAAACACATCACCTTTTCCACAAACTTCTCCCTTGTTTTCCTCGGCCGTTTCCTTCTCGGATTCCGCTGCACTGATAATTTCCAGAAATGCTTCCGGTGTCTTGGCCTGCTGCAATTTCTTTGTAAATTCCTCATCCATCAGCAGTACGGACAATCTGCTCAATACATCCAAATGCACATTATCCTCTGTGTTTGGTGCAGCAATCAAAAAAATCAGGTGTACCTTTTCTCCGTCCAAAGAATCAAAATCAACACCGCCGGGAACAACCATAGCTGCCAAACCCGGTGCCGATACTGCATCGGATTTACAATGAGGAATGGCAATCCCCTCGCCAATTCCCGTAGTTCCCTCTGCCTCTCTGGCAAATACTCCCGTCAGATATGCCTCCCGGTCCTTAATATTACCTCCCTTGCACATCAGATCCACCATCTGTCTGATGGCATCCTCCTTGCCTGCAGGAGAGCCCTGTAAGTCGATGCTCTCTACCTGCAACAAATCCTTCACCTTCATGTTAAATCCTCCTTCATCATTGTATCTTCATGCCTTACGCATTGAATTCCCTGTTCATTCTCTTCAACAAACGTATCACTTCATCTCTGGTTGCCATGCCCTCTGAAAAGGCAGATGCGCTTCCGCAACACAACCCCATATAAAATGCCTTCTCATAGTCTCCGGTCTCCCGATATCCGGCCAAAAATCCTGCCACCATGGAATCCCCCGCACCTACGGAGTTCACCACATTCCCTTCCGGAGGCAAACTCTCAAAGTAATCTCCGTCCTCCGTCAAAAGCAATGCGCCATCCTTGGCTCGGGACACCAGTACATTTCTGGCCCCCATATCTTGAAGTTTCTTGGCATATGTCAGAATTTCTTCCGTATTCTCCAGCGTTACCCCAAAAATTTCTCCCAGTTCATGATTGTTGGGCTTTATAAGGAATGGATGATACGATAATACATTTACCAGCAGGTCTCCGGTGGCATCCACCACAATAGAAATCCCCTTATTCTGCAACCGTTCCATAATTCTCTTATAACTGTCTGCCGGCATCACATCAGGAATGCTTCCCGCCAGCACCAACACATCTCCCTGTTGTAGCGTATCCAGCTTGTCATACAAGCACCGGATATCCGACTCTTCAATCTCCGGGCCTTGTCCGTTAATCTCCGACTCCTGATGGGAGCGGAGCTTTACATTGATGCGAGACAATCCTTTTTTTACATGGATAAAATCCGATGATATCCCCTTGTCTTCCAGTAGTCTGGCAATCTCATGGCCTGTAAATCCGGCCATAAATCCCAGTGCACAACTTTCATGTCCCAAATTCTTTAGCACCATGGACACATTGATCCCTTTTCCCCCGGGAAAAATAATCTCATTCTTTGTGCGATTGACCTTGCCCAGAGTAAAATCATCCACGGTAACAATGTAATCCAGAGATGGATTAAAGGTTACTGTATAAATCATGCATCTACCTCCTTTATATTGTCACAATCCCCAAATGCCTTGGGGACAATATCTGTTATGATCCTCGCCCTATCCATCTGACCAAAGGTGACAGAGGAAATTTCTCCAAATTTGGAACTGTCCACCAGTACAAAGGCCTCCTTGGAATGGGCCATGGCTTTTTGTTTTATCAATGCCTCCTTGGGCTCCGGTGTGGTAAATCCCTGCTCCTTGGTGACACCATTGGCACCGAAAAAGCCCTTGGTAAAGTTATACTTCTCCAGAGAAACAACGGCTTCCTCCCCCACAATGGCGTCTGTAGTTCCCTTGAATTCGCCACCCAGAAGATATACCCTGCATCCCAGCACTGATAATTTCTTGGCGTGACCCACTGCATTGGTCACATACAAAGCCTTGCGGTTGATGGCGGATTGAATCATCAACTCTGTGGTGGTTCCTGCATCCAGATACACCACATCGTCATCTCCAATCAGATTGGCTGCATACTGGGCTATTCGGGTTTTCTCAGCCACATTCCTCTCTTTTCGCAAATCCACCTCGTCATCCCTAGTCTGGTATTGATTGTTTTTTGACACTGCGCCGCCATGAACCTTTACCAGCATTCCTCGGGCATCCAAGGTATTCAAATCTCGTCGTATGGTGGACTCCGATGTTCCCAGAGCCTCCATCAATCGGGAAACCTCAACGGTCCCTTCCTCCTCTAGTATGGACAATATCTTTGTAAATCTCTCTTCTGCCAGCATATTTTCACTCCCAATCATTTTCATTCAAATTCCGTCATTTGATGTTTTTATTTTACAACCATATTCCGTCATTTTCAATCATTTTCGTTCAATAATGTTCACCAAAAAATATAATTCCATTTTGTAGTATTTCCATAAAATCCAATTTATCGCACACAAAAAAGACCCATCCAACGGATAGGTCCTCTGTCTTTAACTTTGTTCTTGTCTGTGTCGTTCTTGCTTAATGCCATACATGATGTGGTCTGCTTCTTTCACGTATTCATCCAAGCTCTTTTGTTCTCCCGGTATGGCAATAACACATCCTGCACTGGCACTCACTTGATACGGAAGGTTCATAGCAGCCCGCTTCTCTGCAATCACTTCTTTCACCTTTCGGCAAAAGACATCGAATTCTCCATCACCCTCATGAAGAATCAAAAACTCATCTCCTCCGTAGCGGAACACCTTGGTGCGCTCATCAGCAACCTGACTGACAGAGTGTCCCACAATTCGTATCACCACATCGCCTGCCTCGTGGCCGTATTGGTCATTGATCTTCTTAAGGCCATCGATATCCACAAAGATAACCTGCATCTCCTGGCCCTGGCAACGGCAATGTTGTAACATATCCTCGGCATATTTTGCAAAGCCGTGACGATTATAAACACCAGTGAGATAATCGGTAGCATACAAGTCCTCCAACTTGTTATTCACAAAAGCGTACTTATTCTTCTGAATCATATTCTCCAGCGAAAATCCTATGCTCTTGGTGAAGTTATAAAGTTCCTTGTTATTCAAGAACTGTGGGATATCCCGAAATACGCAATATCCATATAAGTGTTCCAAAAAGTGAATGGGCGCGTAGACATAAGCATGTCCCGCGATGTCTCCCTTGTCATTCTCCTGCTCCCAAAACATAAATTCCTTTGTGCAGGTTCTATAAGTCGTGTAGGATGATTTAGGGCAAGACTCCACTTCAGGCTGTAGCATAATCCGGCATCTTCCTTTCTGAAATCGGTAGAAAATCTTCTCCATACTCTCAACGATTGCCTCAATACTATCTCCTGCAATCATGCCCTCTTCCATATGTGCCAGCATAGCACTGAAGATATCTCTATTATTAAACGTGTTAAAAACATGCTTACGAAACGCAATATCATTTTTGCAGAAAGGAACTCCACAACCACAAGTCTGGCCAAAAGAAAGATTGGCCTGTTCCTTCAGGGCATATGGTCCCTTGTAATTCTCAAGCATCTGGCAGGCATGGTATGCAATGGATTCTCTGGGGCGACGCACCGTAGTGATGCTGGGCGCATAATTCTCCCCAAGAAAATACTGGTCGAAACCGGTGACCATACAATCTCGTCCCACCTGAATGCCAGCCTCTTCCAAAGCCTCGCAGACACCTGCTGCCATGTCGTCATTGGCGCAGACAATGGCGTCAGGGAAATCCTCTCCCCGACTCAAGAGTTCTCCTACCACATCATAACCATCGTTATAGCGGAACCTCTTCTCAAAAATCCAATCCTGCCGTATGGGGATTCCACACTCCTTCATTCCTTCTAAAAATCCATTCAGTCTGGCTGCTGCCTCCACATTGGAAGACAGTCCTCCAATGTAAGCCGCCTGATTGATTCCGTGGTGTTCCCACAAATGGTGTACCATCTGTCTCAGGCAATTCTCCTGGTCAATATAAATCCGAGAAAATCCTTCTATCTCATGATCCACCACAACGCAGGGAATCCCTGCTTCCCGAATACGTTGAACCAAATGTTCTCGCACACTCTCCTGATTGATATTGGATGCAATCATCACAACACCATCATAGTTATTTAACTCCGGCAAATCATAGATAGCGTATTCCCCCACATTAAATGGATTATCCATATTGGTTCTGCCATGGCATACATACAAATCTACAATACTGCCCGTCTCTTGCGCCCATTTGTTGAAGCCGCGATAATAATACATCATGACTTCTTCATTCCACATTGTCCCAAACACTGCTAGCTTCATATTGTCTTTCCCCATCAATAGTCTACCTTCATCAAGCAAAGTCCCTTGGCAGGTGCTGTTGGCCCTGCCACCTTTCTGTCCTTTGCCTCCAAAATGTCTCTCACTTGCTCAGGTTCCATTCGTCCCAACCCCACTTCCAAAAGGGTTCCCACCATAATACGAACCATATTTTGCAAAAATCCTGTGCCATGGAATGTAAGATACACATAGCCCTTTCTTCTGTGAATGGTTATGGTATCCACTATACGCACTGTGGACTTCTTCATGCGACTGTTCCCACAAAAACTCTTGTAATCGTGTTCTCCCTCCAGATACACCGCTGCCTGTTGCATCTTCTCCACATCCAGCGCCGTATCAATCGACGTGTAATACTTCCGATCAAAGACAGGCTTTACCGGCCCGTCAAAGCACGTGTAGCGATACGTCTTACCCACCGCTTTGTATCTGGCATGGAAGCGCTCCGAGGCTTCTCTGACTTCCAGCACTGCAATGTCATCCGGAAGATAGCGGTTCATATATGTGAGTATCTCCTCACAGGACAATCCGGTATCCATTCTGGCATTGGCCACCATAGCCCTGGCATGTACCCCGGCATCTGTTCGTCCCGCTCCAATCACATCCACCATCTGACCATCACACATTCTGGTGAGCACAGTTTCCAATTTGCCCTGGATGGTTTCCCTGTCCGGTTGGTGTTCCCAGCCATAATATCGGGTCCCATCGTAACTGATTTTGAGCTTATAGTTTCTTTCCATATTCTTCCCCATACAATTACTTCTAGTATAACAACATCCTTCCCGGATGACAATATACTATCCGGGGAAAGTTGACAAAACGAAAACAATCTTCTATCCTTAGAAACGTATTATTTCCTATTATTATGTATTTTTTAGCCTGTATCGGGAGATTACTATGAACACAGCATCACAAAACAGTCCTCTGGGCACAGCCCCCATAGGAAAACTTCTGAGACAATTTGCAATTCCAAGTATCATTGCCATGTTGGTAAGTTCCCTGTATAACATTGTGGATCAGTTTTTTATCGGAAACGCCATCGGTGCCCTGGGAAATGCAGCTACCAACATTGCATTTCCCCTAAATACATCCTGCGTAGCCGTTGCACTCCTTTTTGGCATTGGCGGTGCATCTACATTTAACCTTGCCATGGGGCGCGGCGATACCAAAGAAGCCGGAAGTTTTATAGGAAATTCCGTTCTGGTTATGGTAGCATTGGGTGTTGTATTATCCGGGATAACCTTGATTTTCTTACAGCCTATCTTACTGTTTTGCGGGTCACCTGCCGATGTATTGCCATACGCAATGGAATATACCAGAATTACTGCTCTGGGATTTCCCTTTCTAATTTTATCCATCGGTGGCGGTCATCTGGTGAGAGCTGACGGCAGCCCCAAGATGACTATGGCCATCAATATCATTGGCGCTGTTGTAAATACGATTTTGGATGCCCTTTTCGTCTTTGTTTTTCAATGGGGAATGAAGGGTGCTGCATGGGCCACCGTCATTGGTCAGGTAGTAGCTTCTCTGGTAGTTATTTGGTACTTATTCCACTATAAAACAGTAAGTCTTACCGGAAATTGCTTCCGCCCAAAGGGCGCAGTGATAGAAAGGGTCGCCTCTCTCGGGGCCGCTCCCTGCTTTAATCAATTGGCTATGATGTTGGTACAGATTGTGATGAACAAGACATTAAAATACTATGGTGCTCAGTCCATTTACGGCGAGTCCATTCCCATTGCCTGCTCCGGTATCATCGCCAAGGTTTCCATGCTTGTGATGGCCTTTGTCATCGGAATCTCTCAAGGACTCCAGCCAATCGTCAGTTTCAACTATGGAGCTAAGCAATACCGCCGGGTGAAGCAGGCTTTGATACTGGCACTTGGAAGCGGAGCATGTATCTGCGCAGTATCCTTTGTGGCTTTTCAACTCTTTCCGCGACAGATTATTTCCATCTTTGGAGATGGATCAGATTTGTACTTTCAATTTGCAGAGAACTTTTTTCGCAAGTTTTTGTTCTTTATCGGCTTATGCTTTATGCAACCCATTTCGGCTAACTTTTTTACAGCCATCGGGAAGCCAAAGAAAGGTATTTTTATGTCTCTTACCAGGCAAATTATCTTTCTATTGCCGCTACTGTTAATCCTCCCACTGTTTATGGGAATTGATGGTGTTGTATATGCAGGGCCTGTGGCAGATTTGGTTGCCACCATTCTCTGCACTCTTCTGGTAATCGGAGAGTTGCGCCATCCTGAGTTTTCAAAAAAGGAGTAATCTATGTACCTGTGTAAATTATTTGTGTGGTTTATCATTTACAGCTTTATGGGTTGGATTTACGAATCCACCTTTTGTACAATCAAAAATCGTCAGTGGGAGAACAGAGGCTTTTTACATGGCCCCATCGTTCCCATCTATGGAGTGGGTGCGTTACTTGCCTCTGTGGTATTTTCTCTCCTGCCTGTGGACAAATTACAGCAAGCAAGCACCTTAACAGTATTTCTTATCTGTTTCTTCGGAAGCATTGTTTTGGAGTATTTTACATCCTGGGCGTTGGAAAAGTTGTTCCATGCCTATTGGTGGGATTACAGCAATGTCCCTCTTAACATCCACGGTCGCGTTTGCCTGTTTGCGTCCCTTGGATTCGGTGCTGCGGGTATCCTGGTGGTACGAGTACTTTTCCCCTTTGTGAGTCACCTGACGTCAGGAATTTCTCCTTTCTGGATGGAATTCTTAGCCCTGTTCTTCATGTTGTTATTCGGCATGGATATGGCACTGACCGTATCTGCCCTGACAAACTTTTCTAAGAATGTGGCACGCATCGAAAGAGAAATTAATGAGCAAATTGCTAACGCCTATGACAAACTGGATTCCAGCGTATCCGATGCCATAGAGACCGTGCGAGAAAAATCAAATGCCTTCCAGGAAAATGCAGCCGCCAAAAAAGAGCAAGCGGAAGAAAAGGTTGCGGCACTTCGGGAGCAACTCACACGAGAGCGGCTGGAAGCCTTATTTGCCTCCTCATCCTATGCTCAGCGGCATACGATGTTGGGAGTTCAGGGGTTCCGCAAAGGCAAAGAGAAAGACAGTGGTATTCGCCAGCGTATGAGAACTATGATTGATGAGAAACGTCCCAAAAGAAAACATGGATAACATAAAAGATGACAGCCATATGGCTGTCATCTTTTTCGTGTATTGTAATTTATTTTGTCTCTGTAATCGCTTGAAGATTTTGTACTTCCCCGAGAATCTCTCCCAAGAATTCTGCCATAGCCCTTGTGCCCTCCAAGGATTCCTTGGTCAGGTTCATGGTGTTCTCGCTGCTGGCAGTAAGTTCTTGTGTATATGCGCTGGTATTGGAAATGCTTCCTGCAATCTTCACATTGTTGTCATTGATTTGCGTCAGATAATCGTTTTGTTTCTGAACTTCATCCGTCATATCGGCAATATTCTGGTCAATAATTCGGAACTGTTCATCCGTCTTCTGAATCAATTCGTTCTGTCGGCTGCTCACTTCATCCAGATTCTCAACAGCGCGGTTCACACGTCTGGCCTCTGTGCCAAGGACCTCTAAGATATCGTTAATCTTATCTGTGGCATCTCCTGTATCGCCGCTGAGCTTCTGAATCTCGCCGGCAACGACCGCAAATCCCTTACCCTGTTCTCCCGCTCTGGCTGCCTCAATAGAAGCATTAAGTGCCAACAGGTTGGTCTGATCTGTAATGCTGCGAATCAGGGTAAGAATCTCCTTAGCCTCCCGCAAGCTGTCCACCAGGGATACCGTAGCCTCTGACACCTGTTCCTTGGACTCAGCCACCATCTGTGCACTCTGGGACAAAGTGTCTACATTCTGAATACCCTCCTGAGACAACTGGTGAGTCTCATTAAATTTATCCTGAATACTACGGCTTATGTTGGTCAATCCCTCCAACTCTTCGCTGATGCCATTGCTCATGCTCAACTGTTCCTGAATGTTGTTTGCCACATCCGCCGTACCACTGGCAATCTCTTCAATGGAAACCTGTGCCGATTCTGATTGGTGCTCAATCCCCTTGGCCTTCTCATCGATATGGCTCACACGCTCATTTAAAATCTCTGTGGCATGTAACACGTGCCCCAGCACCTCTTCTTGTCTGGCCGTCTGCTTCGCAATGGTGCCCAGCCGCTCTTCATTGATGTCACCCTGAAGCCGGCAGGCAAAAAATGCCAGTACCATAATCAACAGAACCCCCAAAACTTGTATCTCATAATCAGCAATATTGTCTGCGTTCACCCGCTGACGCATCACCACGTTGATACCTACAGAAATCACATTGGTAACAACACCGATGATAGAAAAATTACGGAGCAGCTTACTGTCAGAATATACCAACACCACCGACATCACCGGAATAATATAAATAAAGGTCAGGATGGTATCCCCCGTCAGCAAAACGAATGCATACAAGACAGAATATGCATACACTATAAAGTATCGCAATTTCTTAATCTCGGAGTCCTTTCGGTAAAGCATCCATCCAAATACCAGGGGAATCACCCCCATAAGAAGCATCAACAGATAATAGAATATAGTTCTTTCTCCCTTAATGACTTCCAGAAGATAGGCCGCTTCAATAATTGCTACGGTTATCGACCAACCAATCATGGCAAATCGGTTCATTCTCGTTTGTTCTGACTTCTTCATCTCCATAACAGTTTCCCCCATCTTTTGTCACAAATCTGTACTTATTATACTAAATATCCACAGAATATACAATATGTGTATCAATTCTACTCTACAATTTTAGCGGCAGTTTCCAGGGCATCATCAATGTGCTTGCAGAAGAATTCCCGACCAATCTTATCCACAAATCCTGCCTTTTCCATCATGCGCATAGGTTGCTCATTGGTGTGGGACAAAATCAATGTAATTCCCTTTTTCTGACAATCCCCATAGAGTTGTTCCAAAGAGTGAAGGGCAGTTGCATCAATAGCCCCCACACTTCGCATTCGCAGAATCAACACCTCATCCTTTTCACTGACGGTTATATCCAGTATTTTGTCTGCAGCCCCAAAGAACATAGGGCCGCTGATTTCATAAACACACACCTTTTTGGGGACCTGGCGAAGAGAGAGACTGTCCGGATCATCCTCATCATCCTCAATATATTTCCAACCTTCCACAGACGTAACGTCGCTCATTCGTTTCATAAATAACATGGCAGCCAAAACCATACCCACTTCGATTGCCACAACCAGGTCAAAGACAACTGTGAGCACAAATGTAGTGAGAAGCACAGCGATATCACTCTTTGGTGCCGTCTTACAAAGGTCCACAAACTTTCTCCAACCACACATATGATAGGCAACGTCAAACAAAATTGCCGCAATCGTCGGCATGGGAATCAACGCAGCATACGGCATTAATATCACGAGAACCAGCAAAAGCGTGATGGCATGAACCATACCTGCCACCGGAGTGCGCCCACCGTTCTTTACATTGGCGGCAGTTCTGGCAATGGCTCCTGTGGCCGGAATACCGCCAAAAAGAGCAGACGTCATATTACCCACACCTTGGGCCACCAATTCCATATTAGAACGGTGCCTTCCATTCACCATAGAATCCGCCACAACTGCAGAGAGCAAGGATTCTATTGCCGCTAAAATTGCAATCGTCAAAGCGTCGTGGAATTCCCCTCGGATTAACCCCAAGGACAATTTCGGCATCGTAATAGTGGGAAGTTTGTTGGAAATCTCATATAAATCCCCAATGGTATTCACCTTCAAGTTTAAGCCCTTAACCATAGCAATCCCCAAAAGAATAGCAACCAGGGAAGCCGGAACCACGCCCACCCCCTTTAACTTGGGCCAAAAGATGAGAACCAAAAGACACACGCCCCCTACCAGCAGGGCCTGTACATTGATGGTTGGCACGGCCTTCATATAGGCCAAAAACTTATCTCCCGTTTCGATGAGAGGCTCCTTAGTGACAACGGTAAGACCCAAGAAATCCTTGATTTGCCCCACAAACAACGTCACTGCGATACCTGCTGTAAATCCGGTAGTAATGGTATAGGGAATAAACTTAATCAAGGTTCCCATGCGGCAAAGCCCCATGATAACCAGAAGAATGCCCGCCATAATAGTCGCAACGCAAAGACCTTCCATCCCACTTTTTGCCACAATACCGGCCACAATGGTTGCAAAAGCTGCAGTAGGACCGGCAATCTGCACTCTGGATCCCCCCAGGAAAGATACCACAAAACCGGCAATAATCGCAGTGTAGATACCTCTCTCCGGAGTCACTCCGGAAGCCAAGGCCAACGCAATGGACAATGGCAGCGCAATAACTGCAACAATGATTCCTGATATCACATCCTTGATGAACTGTTCCCTGGAATAATCCTTCATGGTAGTAAATAGTTTCGGTTTAAGCTTTTCCATTTTCTTTTTCTCCTTATTAATCATTATCCTCACAAAAAGGCTGCCCTCTCCCAGGACAGCCTTGTGATTGTCATATTAATTGACCGAGAATCTCCCGTATTTTCTCTGCCTTGGGCGGTTTGAGAAAATATGCAGAAGGATTCAAATCCAGCACAGAGCGGATATGATCCGCATCTCCATGCCCTGTGAGAAAAACCACAGGGATATCTCTGGTATCTTCCTGAGCACGAATCATCTCCAGAGTCTCCTTGCCGTTACACCCCGGCATCTCATAATCCAGAATGATGGCATCCGGCTTCTGTTTGTGAATAGCTTTCAAAGCTTGTTCCCCGGAGGTCACCATACCCACCCGGTACGTATCCTCCAACATCTGCTTCATGCCTCGCAAAATCACAGGACTGTCATCCACAAGCAGCACATACTTTCGCTGCGTTGCATCCTGAGTGAGAAAGTCACCAATAGCCTCCATATCAGCCGCCAAGACTCTGCGAATCTCTGTCTGTAAAGCCTCACTCTCCACCGGAGAATTCATATGATGCATACAATCCTGCTGATAGAAATCCGCAAAAGGGGCTTTCTCCGTCTCTGAGCCAATGGTAATTACAGGAATCTCATCCTCTCCTGATGATAACTCCCGAAACAACTCCACATGGTTCTCACTCAGCCCTTCCAAATTAAGAAGCACCAAATCCGGGCCATACATCCCCAGCATTCTGGTGGCAATTGCCACATTGTCGGAACAGAGTTGTATCTGAAAACTCTCGGATAATTCACCGTGAATTCTCTTGGTTGTCTCGTTAAATCTGCCAATAAATAATATCTTGTTCATACTGTCCAACCCCCAAAAATATTTTAGCAACTTTTTTTCCGGGATGCAACAGAAAAAGCTCAACGCCACAAAGCGTTGAGCTTATCATCTGATCTGTTCTTCTTAGCCCTTGACAGAACCTACAGCTACACCTTCTACAATCTGCTTGCTGAGAATCAAATAGACCACAACAACCGGCAAAATAGAGAAGAGAATCATCATATACACCTGCCCCATATCAAACTTGAGGTAATCTGCAGAACGCAACTGGGCAATCAACAGCGGCAAGGTTTTCTTGCTGTTGGAGTGCAGCACCAACGCCGGTGTAAAGTAATTATTCCAGCTTAATACAAACCCAAAGATTGCCTGTACTGCAATAGCCGGCTTGATAATCGGAATTACAATGGTGTTAAAAATCTTAAATTCTCCCGCTCCGTCAATACGTGCGGCCTCGATAATAGACAGTGGCATGGAGCTCTGAAGGTATTGCTTCATATAAAAATAGGTAACAGGTGAAGCAATGGCGGGAACAATCAATGGGATAAAGCTATTGTCCAATCCCATCTTGTCAATCAACTCCAAAAATCCCAATGCAGTTACCTGTGTGGGAATCATCATAATCATCAAGATAAATGCACCGATAAATTTTCTCCCTTTAAATCGATATGCATGAATGGCATATGCTGTCATGGAAGAGAAGTAGGTACACAGCACTGCCGAAGCAGTAGCCACAAAAAGACTGTTCAAAAGTCCCTGCCATACTGGCAACTGACCACTCATCAACGTATTCCAGTTTTTCATAAAATTGGTGCCCGGAACTGCCGAAAATCCTGTGGTAATCTGAGAATGGGTTCTGGTAGTATTCACAAATAAAACATAGAACCAAAACAGACATAATACAGTCAAAAGAATCAGAACAATATATGCAATGGTTCTTCTGGTTTTGATATTTAATCCTTTTTTTCTTGTTTCCATCTCCGACCTCCTAATCTTCGTCTTTTCCATATCCTGAAACCTTAAAGACAATCAAGCTCAAGATACCGGTAATCACAAACATCATAACTGACAGTGCACCGCCTCGACCCAGATTCTTACTGTACAGCCACTTATTCAAGTACATAATCAGCGTCATAGAAGATCTCATAGGTTCGCCTTTACCATCTGTCAAAATCTGTGGTACATCAAACATCTGCAAACCACCAATCAAAGATGTAATGGCAACATAAATCAAAATCGGCTTTAACACCGGAAGTGTAATCTTAAAGAATCTCTGGGTACTGGTTGCCCCATCCACCTCTGCCGCTTCATATAACGAAGAATCAATTCCCATCATACCGGCCATAAGAAGGATGGTGGTATTACCAAACCACATCAAGAAGTTCATGGTTGCAATCAGGGTTCTTGCAGACCATATATGGGACAAGAATTTGAATGGCTTAGTGAGAATTCCTATATCCATCAACATATAGTTGATAGGACCTCCGTCGGAAAACAATGCAAAGAACAACATTGAAAATGCAGAAGCCATAATCAGGTTTGGCAGATAGATTACCGTCTTAAAAAATCTTGAGCCTTTGATTCTCATACGATTATCCGAAAACCAAGCAGCCAACAACAATGATATGACAATCTGGGGGATAAAACCCATAACCCACATAATCAAGGTATTCTTTGTGTACACCCAAATATCAGGAGAGGAAAAGATTGCCTTATAATTATCCAATCCAATGAATGTGGGCCCAATCTGGATTAATCCGTCTCGATAATTTTCAAAAAAACTGTTATAAATTGTTGTCACTAGCGGAATCAATTGAAAGACTATGTAAACAGCAATAAACGGAATGAGGAACACATACCCCCAATAGTTGTATCGGTTTACTCTCTTATTCTTCTTCGTATCCACTGCTTCACCCCCATGTTTCACTAAATTTTACCCTTTTTCATTAAAAATACTCATAAAACTCACTTTTTAATCAAAAAGAGTGCCTGTCTGCCTCTAACAAAAGCCGACAGGCACATCTCAGTGTATTTACTTATTGCATATCCTATAGTCTATGTCGTCCATTATTGTGGAAGCTCAATTGAAGGATACTTCTCACTAATTGCCTTGTAGAACAATTCCAAAGCTTCTTCCTTGGTGGCATTGCCATCAAAGTAGTTCTTCATAGCGTTCTGGAACTCTTCGTTACATCCCTGATCATATGGTGAAAGGTTAGAAAGGTCTACCTTCTCAGCACCTGCGCAGTACATTGGAAGTGGATTCTGTCCACCCATAATCTTGCTGGTGTAATCAGACTTAGCCATCTCGTTCATAACAGGCTTGTTGTTAGCGAACTGGTCGTCATCCTCAACCAAAGCCTTCAATGTAGCCTCATCACAGCTAAACTTATACATAATGTCCTTAACTAACTCAGCATTGTCTGTACCTGCTGCTGCACAAAGCCATGTACCACCCCAGTAGAAGCTCTGAGGTCCAACACAGCCGCCCCACTTGCCGGCATTTGCAACGGAGCCTTCCTCGTCAGCGTGCATACAGAAGTTAATCATCCAAGCAGGTCCAAAGGTACAGAATACAGCCTGATCCTCATACATACCCTTAGCCCAGTCATCGGAAAGGATTTCTGCTGTACCAGCAGTCTCACCCTTGTCAACCAAGTCCTTAGAGTCATCAACCCAGTTCATAATGTTGTCGTCGATAGTAAGCTTTCCACCTTCTACCCACTTGCTTGAAACATTGTTAGAATAAATTCTGAATGTATCGTTTACAGAAGATGTCATCTTGTAACCCTTAGCAGCCATTGTCTCTGCTGTCTTGCCAAAGGTCTCCCAATCTTTTACGTACTCCTGTACTTCATCCGGGTCATCTGTTCCCAAAACTTCCGTTGCAATATCTCTGTTGTAGAACATAATTGCCGGACAAGCCTGCCAAGATACACCCTTCAAGTTACCCTGAGAATCGGTAACGATGTCTTTGGTATACTGATACATATTCTTAGTATCA
>JAQXIY010000117.1 GCA_029008035.1 Lachnospiraceae bacterium | reverse complement strand
TCCATTAACTTAGTCACTGCCGCTGCAATGTCCTTGTCCATGGCACCAAGAATACTGGCTCTCGACTTTGTATCCATAGCCCAAAGAATCTTTCCCACAAGGGGCAAGTCATCTTTCATTGTATTCAAAATTGCCGCTGCGTTGGCCGGTTTCATCTTGGCGTAGGTATCTGCATACTCCTGCACCTGAGAATCCTGCTGTTGTTGTTGTACAACCTGCTTATATATAGCCTCCGCATTAGCCGGTTCTATGCTCTCATAATACTCTTTATATGAGTTTATATCGGGTGCTTTGTCCGAAAACACAACCTCTTCGTAAAATTTTTGTTTTTTTGCTTCAAAAGCGTCTTCATTATCCTTATATGCCTTTAGTTCTGCCGCCTGCGTCTCTAAATCCGCCACATGCGCGTCATTGTCACTTTTCTGAGACTTCAACTCTGCCACTTCATTTTCCAGTTCCTTGATACGCTTTACTGCATCCTCAACAGAATCGTAGGTATACGCCTCATCCTCTTTGGCATATTCCTTCACATCCGGCAAAATCTTATTCACCACAGGCACGTCTTTTAGGACGGGATACAAAACAGTCGAGCCAAAGCCTCCCACATCCATCTTGATCAATAAGCCCAGAATCAAAAGCCAGATTAACACGATAAAAACAGCAACCACACCGATGAGAATCTTTCCCCCTGTGGTTTCTTCTTCCTCTTGTTCTTTTTCTTCCTGCTTTCTCTGTTCTTTTTCTTGTCTTTTCGCCTCTTTTTCAGCCGCTTTTGCCGCTTTCTTTTCAGCTTTTTTATCTTCTTTCTTTTCTTCTTTCTCTGCCATATCCTACTCCGCTTTTTCCTGACGATGCTGATACGTGTAACTCACCAACTCGTCTGTCTGTTTCTTCTCTTCTACCGCCAACTCTTCCTTAAAGGCATCAAAAGCCTTCTCTTTCAGATTCTCATGAGTCTTCCGTTCCTTCATCACCGCATCCAATCGTCTGCGGGCCATTTCCAGGTTGCGCTGTGCCGTGTGAACAGCCATCATCTGATCTCTTATCATAGATTTCATAGAACTGATGGCCCTGCGGCAAGACTGAATCTCCTGTATATCAAGTTTTCCTGTCTCCAACTCCTTCAGTCGGGATTCATAATTCTCCCGCCGTTTTAAAAGCCCCTGAAGTTTTTCCTGCTCTTCCATGAGTTTTCCATTTGCAATGCTGTATGCAATTTTTTCCTGGCTTTCCAGTTTCTCTTTGATTTCCAGGATATTCTGCATGCGGTAAATAAATTTGGCCACAGTCAATCACCTCATCTAGGGTTGTGCAAAGATATCCGCCAGTTCTGCGGTAATCTCATCAAAATCAAACTTATCCTCTGTGCTCTGCTCCAGAAATTGATTCACCAAATCAATCTTGGAAATTGCAAAGTCAATATTCTTATTTGACCCCGCCTTATATGCACCGATATTTATCAGATCTTCTGCTTCCTGATATGTAGCCAGCACATTTTTTAACTGCCCTGCCACAGCCTTGTGCTCCTTGGAGGCCACGGAACTCATCACACGGGAAATACTGGCCAACACATCTATGGCAGGATAATGATTCTTCTGAGCCAGTTTTCTGGAAAGAACAATATGACCATCCAGAATTCCTCTGGCGGTATCTGTAATCGGCTCGTTAAAATCATCCCCGTCTACCAGAACGGTGTACAGGCCTGTAATGGAACCCTTGTCAGAATTTCCTGCTCTTTCCAAAAGTTTGGGCATCTCGGAATACACGCTGGGAGGATATCCTCTTGTCACCGGGGGTTCTCCCGCTGCCAGACCAATTTCTCGCTGAGCCATGGAAAATCGTGTCAAGGAGTCCATCATCAAAAGCACATCCTTCCCCTGATCACGGAAATACTCCGCAATGGCAGTAGCCGTCTTTGCTGCGCATTTGCGAATGGACGCAGGTTTATCCGAGGTGGCCACCACAACCACACTGCGCTTCATTCCTTCCGGGCCCAAATCCCGCTCGATAAACTCTCGAACCTCTCGGCCACGCTCACCAATAAGTGCAATCACATTGATATCGGCCTTGGTGTTTCTGGCAAACATACCCATCAGCGTACTCTTTCCAACACCGGAACCCGCAAAAATGCCGATTCTCTGGCCCTTGCCTACCGTAATCAGTCCATCCACCGCCTTAACCCCCAAAGGAAGTACCTGGGATATAATCTCCCGGTCCATTGGGTCAGGTGGCGTGGTGTCCACGGGATAGCACGCGTCATAAGTCAGTTCTTCCACATCTGTAGGACGGCCAATGCCATCTAAGGTATGACCCAACAATGCATCTCCCACAGGCACAGACAAGGGCATCCCTGTATTTTCCACCGTACAGCCAATACCCACACCTTCCACGCTCTCAAAAGGCGTCAAAAGGAGGTGCTTGTCTCGAAATCCAACCACCTCTGCCAAAACGCGACGATTTTCCTTGGAATCAACAATAATCTCGCACAAATCATTCAGTTTTGCATCCGGCCCTACAGACTCGATGGTTAATCCCACCACCTTAGTCACTCGTCCTAATTTATCAAAGTAGGTTTTATCCAGTAAGGACACATACTTTCTTTCGTCTATTATCACAGGTCTCACTCCATTAACTTAAGGATTTGATGTCTTTGATTAAATTGCGCATCTGGGTATCCATGCCGCAGTCAAACAGTCCTCCATCCGTTTCTATCATACACTGGGTATCATCCAGAAGAGGATCCTGTACAATATCCAAAAGAATCTCCTGCCCCACTTTATCTTGAAGCTGACTCTTATGTCCCCGAAGGAACTCACAATTCGCCTCATTAACCCGGATCAAAAATTCTTTTCCACCCTCAATATTGGAGAGGGTATTGTCAAGCAAATGAAGAATAATCTCTCTCTTATCTCCAAACTGAATCAGAAAAACTTTTTCCACCACATCACAGACTACCTGCACTAATTCCTTCTCGATGGTTGACTGCTTTTGCAGATACTCCTGTTGCAGATTCTGCCGTAAAGCTTCTGTTTCTGCCTCCCACTGAGCCTGGGCGGCAGCCGCTTCTAAAATCCCCTGATCATATCCCTCTTTCTGACCTTCTGCCTGAGCATGGGATTTGATAGCCTCTGCCTGGCTCTCTGCCTGAACCAAAATCTCATCCGCCTGCATACGAGCCTCATTCAAGATGCTTTCCGCCTCAGCTTGAGCCTCAGCCACATAATCCACTTCCGGTTCTTCCGGCTGTATCTCTTGGGGAATCACCTCATCCAATCCAGTAAAGTCACCCTGTTCCAATTGTCCATCATCCATTTCTGCAGGGGAGCCATCCCCCTCCTCCAGTTGCTTGAGACGGGCACGCTCCAATTGCATCTTCTGGTGTTCTTCAATTCGTTCATCCAGCACATCATTGGAATTGATGATACAAGTCTGCACCTCTTCCTGAGGCTGAATCTGCATGCGATATAATATATTAGACAATCAGTTCGTCACCTCCGCCTCTGGAAATAACAATCTCAGAAGAATCTTCCAATTTACGAATAACACCAACAATCTTCTGCTGAGCCTCTTCCACATCTTTGATACGAACAGGTCCCATAAATTCCATATCTTCCTTAATCATGGTCGCAAGACGAGAAGACAGGTTCTTAAAGATAGCATTCTGCACTTCTTCATTAGCACCCTTCAAAGCCACACCAAGGTCTCCGTTATCCACGTCACGCAGCACCCTTTGGATAGATCTGTCGTCCAGAAGAAGAATATCCTCGAACACGAACATCTTCTTTCGGATTTCGTCTGCCAACTCCGGCTCTTCGATTTCCAGCGATTCCATAATTCGCTTTTCTGTACCACGATCTACGGTATTCAAGATTGCAACAATGGCATCTACGCCACCGGCAATCGTGTAATCCTGATTGATGAGAGAAGAAAGCTTGCGTTCCAGAACACGCTCCACTTCCTTGATGACCTCCGGAGAGGTTCGATCCATCAGGGCAATTCGCTTTGCCACATCTGCCTGTTTCTCCGGATTCAAGGCTCCCAATATCATAGAGGCCTGACCCGGGGACAAATAGGACAATATCATGGCAATGGTCTGAGGGTGCTCGTCCTGAATAAAGTTCAACACCTGGGACGGTTCTGTCTTACGAATAAATTCGAAAGGTCGCACCTGAAGAGAGGCTGTCAACTTCGTGATAACCCTCTTGGCTTCATCATCACCCAACGCCTTTTCCAACAAATCTTTGGCATATCCGATACCACCTTCAGCGATATACTGCTGTGCCAGACATACCTGATAAAACTCGTTGACCACTTCATCCTTCACCTTTGGAGATACACTCTGTGTGTTGGCAATTTCCAAGGTCAGTTCTTCAATTTCTTCTTCCTTCAGGTGACGAAAAATATCTGCCGACTTCTCCGGTCCCAAAGAAATCAACAATATAGCGGCCTTTTGTACACCTGATAACTCTTCATTCTGAATCATTTTTATCCCCAATCATCATTTAACCAGTTGCGTAACAGTGCTGCCACAGCTTCCGGATTCTCATCCACAAATTTCTCGATCAAAATACGGGCCTCAGACTTTTCGCTGAATCCAATATCCTCAAGTTCTTCCTCCTGGCTTTCCAAAAGAGATTCCACAGTAACTTCCTCTGCAAGTTCCTCTTCTTTCTCTCCGCGCATACTGCGGAATACCACAAAGGCAAGCATTGCAAAAATCAAAATTGCCAAAATTATCTGTAAATAATCTGTCAGAGTTCTTCCACTGCCTTCAGAATACTGAAACATGGGAATATCATAAGCTACAATAGAAATATTATCCGTGCTGATACCGGTAGCCTTAGATACCATATCGTAAAAGTCCTGATCCACCTCAGTCTTTACTCTCGCAGAATTTTCTTTCACAAATTCATCAAAGGATTTGTCTCCCAGAGTGCCATCTGCCTTCAATTGATCCTCGTTGTAAGTCACGTAATTGGTTGCAACCACTGTAAGGGAAGACTCATCATAGATGATTTTTCCTACTTCTTTCTTGGTATTGGTAATGGTCTCGTCCGGCAGGTAATCCTCTGTGATGTCTGACGTGGTAGATGAAGTCTGATTGCCATCCTGCATTACGTAGGTAGTATCATCATCATTGGTATCTGTACCGGGCACACCGCCAACGCCGGATGTACTCTCGGATGTGGATTCCGTACGACTGTCAAGATAGCCTTCCGTACGTCCCTCATCCACTGAGTAGTCGTACTTGGTCTCCTCCTGCTCATCAAAATTCATTACAAGATTCATGCCCACTTCCACGTTGTCATAGACATCGGTACCCAGCACCACATTCTTCACAGCACTGGACACATAACTCTCCGCTTTCTGTCTGGCCGTAAGATTGGAACTGGCCTTTCCTGCCGTACTGGCCTCGTCTCCACCGGAGAACAAAACATTGCCATCTCCATCCAGAATCAAAATGCTCTTGGTGGAGTCATTTCCTAATTGCGTAGCCATATAAGACGCTATTCCTGCAGCCTGTTCCTCGCTCATCTCCGCACTAAGTTTCAAAATTAAGCTGGCATATGCCTCCTGATCCTTGGAGATAATGGTGCCGTCATCCTTCGGCAGCGATAATGTCACCTTAGCAGAAGACACATTGGAGATGCTTGACAAATCATCTGCAAATTTCTGTTCCAGATAAAGCTGATACTTCTTCTGCTTATCCGCCTCTGTTGTGCTAAAGCTTCCGTCGATGGCATCAGACAGACTGTATCCCTTAGTAGGAATGGAATTGGTTCCCAGCAAGATACTGGCCTGGGCCTGGTTCTCCTTGTCGACACTGTAGCTCATTCCGTCATCAGAAACCTGGTAGGAAATGTTTTCCCCCTCTAACAGTTCCTTGACCTGAGAGGCCTCATCCGCAGTGGTACAGGTAACCAATGGGACAATGGTAGGTCTGGTAACCACATATCCCAAAATAGCAAAAGCAACAGCAACAACAGCGGCAATACTGAGGATCAGTGCCCTCTGTCGCGTGTTGAAATTCTTCCACCACTCCATTATTCGGTTGATAAGCTGTTGTATTCTCTCCGGCATGACCTATTTCCTCTTAACTAAATCTGCATATTCATAATGGTGTTGTAGCCCTGAATGAACTGATTGCGCACGGCTACTGTATATTGTATGGCCATATTGGCCTTTTGCTCTGCAATCAACAAATCATGAATGTTATCCGTCTGTCCCAACGCAAAGGCAACCTCCTGTGCGGAGGCCTGATTCTGAAGTGTATTGGTATCTTCCACCAACTTCATAGCATTGTCCAGAATGCTGTCAAAGCCTTGTCCTGCGTTGGTGGTAACAGGGGTGGTATACCCCGCAGATCCCTTATATAAACCGGAAATTGCACTGATATCCATAGTGTCCTCCTAGTTCTTATTGACCGATAGACAGCCCGGCCTGCACCATCTTCTTCATAGCATCAAAGGCTGTGGTGTTGGCTTCGTATGCTCTACTGCTGTCAATCAGGTTCGTCATCTCTGTAACAGTGTTTACATTAGGGTATGACACATATCCATTCTCGTCTGCATCGGGATGGGATGGGTCATACTCCATAATCAGGTCTGTCTCATAGTCTTCACTGACCTTTGCCACCTTTACACCATTTCCCTGAAATTGGGTAGTGTTGGATAAAACGTCTGAAAAAGACGGGGTAATCTGCTTCTCCTCAAAGGTGACAATCTTGCGGCGGTAAGGCGTGCCGTCTTCTGTTCTCGTCGTGTTTACATTGGCGATATTCTCCGCAATGGTATCCATTCGAAAACGCTGAGCTGTCATACCGGATGCGCAGATATCAAATGATTGAAATAATCCCATATCACTCTACCTCCTATGGTGTGGTCATAGCAGTCTTCAGTCGACTGAAGTCCTGTGTCACTGCCGTGGTTAATGCCTGGTATCTAAGCTGCTCAGAAGCCAGTTCCACATTCTCGGTATCTATATCCACATTATTGCCGTCCAAACGATAGGAAAAAGACTCATGATCCGTATATATCCTGGATTCCAATCGGTCAAGGGGCACATTGTCCACTGCTTCCTGCAAAGACTTATACTTGGTGCTCTTCAATTCTCTCTCCAAAATATCCTGGAAGGCCACGTCCTGTCTCTTGTAACCGGGTGTGTCCACATTGGCCACATTGTTAGCAATGGCATTCTCGCGAATCCAACTGGCATCAGCAGCCTTGTCTAACACATTGATGTAGCTAAATGCATTTGAATCAATCATCCCTTTTCCTCCTTTTTCGACTAGTATCCACCTAATCATATATAATTATAGAATATATTCCCAAAAACACAAGTGTTTTTTACACTATATTGTGTTTTTTGTTCACCTGCATACAAGCAGTTGTTGATTTTCCATTTTCTGGAATTGTATTTTTCAACAAAAAAAGGGCTTATGATACGTTCATAAGTCCCTTTATCAAATCCATCCATGTATCTAATTACAGATGATTGCGACGAACCTGCTCCAGTTCATCAAATACCACATCATTCAAAACCTTGATGTATGTCCCCTTCATTCCGGAAGATCTGGATTCTATTACTCCTGCACTCTCGAACTTGCGAAGTGCATTCACAATAACAGAACGAGTAATTCCCACTCGGTCAGCAATCTTGGATGCAACTAAAATCCCTTCTGAGCCATCCAATTCATCAAAAATATGAATGATTGCCTCCAACTCAGAAAAGGATAGGGTGCTGATAGCCGACTTCACAATCTGAATCTTGCGATTTTCCTCTGCACTCTCCTCATTCACAGAGCGCATCATCTCCAGTCCCACAACGGTGGTTCCATACTCACACAGAATGATGTCATCAATATCATATTGATGGTCATAACGATATACAAACAAAGTCCCCAGACGTTCCCCTGCAATATCAAGGGGCGCAATAATAGCTGAGTATTCATTGATGTCGTCCATCTCAAATCCCAAAGTCTGAAGGTTTACGTTCTCTTTGGTAGACAAAATCCCCAGTAGTCGCTCATTAAGCACAGGGTCAATAAACCCTCCCACCTGATCAACAATCAACTCTGTAATGTCTTCTGTTCCTTTGCAGTGGCTGATTCCCAGCACCTTTCCCTTCTTGCTGATGACAAGAATACAGGAATCCAGAATCTCCGTCAGCACTTGACAGATGTCATTAAACACCACTTTTGAAGAGCTGTTATTGTGTAACAACTTCCCAATCTTTCTTGTTTTATCTAATAATTGGACGCTCATGCTATTCCTCCTTATCAAACAAGCACACCCATACGGATAAGGAGATTTTACCATTCCATTCTCACAATTTCAACTATTTTCTGAAAATTAAGATATTATTGCTCATTTTTCTCAGCAATTTCCACATGGCGACATGCTTCATTTTCACAGACTAATTTATTGCCTTTCATTACCATGTAACCACCGCATTCCGGACACGGCTTCTCCACCGGTCTGGACCATGACATAAAATCACATTCCGGGTTGTTCTCACATCCGAAGAATCGTCTTCCCTTCTTGGACTTCTTCATCACCACGTCCTTGCCACACTTAGGGCAGGCAACCCCGATCTTTTCCAGATACGGATTGGTATTTCGACACTCCGGAAAGCCGGGACAAGCCAGAAATTTCCCGTGAGGGCCGTATTTGATTACCATGTTTCGGCCACACTCTTCACAGATTACATCGGTAACTTCATCCTCTATTTTAACTTTTTCCAGTTCACTTTCTGCCACTTTGACTGCTTCTTCCAAATCCGGATAGAAGTTGCTGATGACAGACTTCCAAGAGACAGTGCCCTCTTCAATCTTATCCAAAAGGCTCTCCAGATTTGCAGTAAAATGCTCATCCACAATGGTAGGGAAGGACTCCTTCATAATACCGTTGACCACTTCTCCCAGCTCAGTGACAAAAATATTCTTTGCCTCCTTCGTGATATATCTTCTCTTGAGAAGAGTTGATATAATCGGCGAATAGGTACTTGGACGCCCAATGCCAAGTTCCTCCAGCATACGCACCAATGACGCCTCGGTAAAGTGTGGTGCCGGCTGGGTAAAATGCTGTTTCTCCTCAAAGGAGTCAAAGTCCAGTTTTGTACCCTTAGTCAGGCCATGAGCACTGAGCGTTTTGTCCTCCTTCTCCTCATCGGCATCTGTGTATACAAGCATGAATCCATCAAATAAACGTTTAGAATCTGCAACAGAGAACTGATATGCTCCTGCGCCAATCTTAACACTCACCGTCTCATAGACTGCATTACTCATCTGGCTGGCCACAAAACGTTTCCAGATTAGTTGATACAGACGGAACTGGTCTCTGGAGAGAGAGTCTTTCACTTCTGACGGAATTCGCTCAATAGATGACGGGCGAATAGCCTCGTGCGCATCCTGTACCTTGGCAGTGGCTTTTTTTATCCGTTCAGCGCCTTTCTGCAAGTATTGCTCTCCATAATTACCTGAGATAAAGTCAGCCGCAGCCGCCTTAGCCTCATCGGAGACGCGGATGGAATCTGTTCTAAGGTAAGTAATCAAACCAACGGTGCCCTCGCCTTTAATGTCCACCCCTTCGTATAACTGCTGTGCCATGCGCATGGTCTTTTGAATGGAAAAGTTCAATGCCTTGGACGCCTCTTGCTGTAAGGTACTGGTTGTAAACGGAAGCGGCGCTTTCTTTTCACGGCTTCCCGTCTTCACGGAATCCACGGTAAACGTTGCATTTGCCAGAGACGCCGTTATCTCATCCAGCGTCTCCTTGTTGGAGATATCCATCTTTCCATCCTTATTGCCATAGAATTTGGCAACAAAGGTCTTCTTTGTGTCTAAGTTGTTCAGAGTTACATCCAGGGTGTAGTACTCCTGCGGAATGAACGCCTCAATCTCCTCTTCCCTGTCGCAGATTAGGCGAAGTGCCACAGACTGCACTCTTCCCGCGCTCAAGCCCCTTTTTACCTTGGCCCAGAGCAAAGGACTGATCTTATATCCCACCATACGGTCAAGCATTCTTCTTGCCTGCTGGGAATCCACCAGATTCATATCGATCTCTCTTGGATTCTTGAGGGAATTCTTCACTGCCGACTTTGTAATCTCATTAAATGTAATTCTGGAAACATCCTTATCTTCCAGTTTCAAAGCTTTGATCAAATGCCAGGAAATCGCTTCTCCTTCCCGGTCCGGGTCAGTTGCAAGATAAATGCGGTCTGCCTTTTTAGCCTCCTTCCGAAGTCCCGCCAGCAGTTCACCTTTGCCTCTAATGGTGATGTACTTAGGTTCAAAGTCATGTTCCGGATCAAATCCCAACTGACTTTTGGGTAAATCTCTCACATGTCCGTTTGAGGCCATAACCTCATAATTCTTCCCCAAAAATTTCTTTATTGTCTTCACCTTGGCCGGTGACTCCACAATCACAAGATACTTCGCCATCATTTTCTCCTACTTACACTTTATATATTCATTCTTAAATATTTCTTTTAGATATCCCTTATCACACAGATCCATAATAACAGATAAAAGCAACAGCAAATCTAATCCTGTCTCTGCCAATACCAACTCTATGCTTTTGGGATAGAAATCGAAACAACTATACACCAACAATTCTTCTTTTTCAAGGGAAAAATATTGTTCCTTACAAGAGATTTCTGTCCCCAGGCCCATAAACCCTATCTCTTCTATATTAGAAATAAATTGTTCCACGGATGTGATAATGCCTGCCCCCTGTCCAATCAAATTGTTGCATCCCCTGCTGAGAGGATCCGTCATTCTTCCGGGAACGGCGTAGACATCTTTCCCCTGTTCCAATGCATAATCTATGGTGATTAAGGAGCCGCTTTTTTCTCTTGCTTCCACCACAATCACCTGCTGTGCCATACCACTGATGATACGATTCCTGGCGGGAAATTGTTTGGCCAAAGGCTGTGCCCCGGGAGGATATTCCGATATGACACAGCCATGTTTTTTTATGCTGTGATATAACTCCTGATTTGACTTGGGGTAGCACACATCCACCCCGGACCCCAACACAGCTACCGTACTCCCTCCTCCTTCCATACATCCTGCATGTGCACATGCATCGATTCCCCTGGCCATACCACTGACTACCCAATAGCCTCGTCGACCAAGCTCCTTGGATAAATCTTCTGCCATCTTTTTCCCGTAGGCGCTGCAATTTCTGGCCCCAACAATGGCTACCATCTTTTCATCCGGTCCGGGAAGTACTCCTTGGAAATATAATCCGTAAGGCGCATCATATACCCTTGTCAGCAATTTGGGATACTCCTGCATCTCCAGGGTGACAAAACTCTGTCCCGTTGCACAAAATTTTCGGTACTCGCCCTGTAAATCCCACTCTTGTTTGTGCTTCTGTATGTTTTGTATCTGTGCTTCCTCTAAAAGTCCGTAATCCCGAAGTTCCCCCGGATAGGCATCATAAATTCTTTTGGCAGTTTGAAATGCCTGAATGAGTCGGTGTTTCTTAGCATTGCTTATTCCCCGCAAGTGCAAAAACCAATATTGATACATCATAGGCAATTCTCCCAATATCTTCTGTCTATGCCTCGATAGCAGATGGCCTCCTGCAAGTGTGTCCTGGATATATTCTCGGCACCTTCCATATCTGCAATGGTTCTGGCCACCCGTACTATCTTATGATAGGTGCGGGCTGTCAAATCCATTTTTTTGTACATCTCCTCCATATATCTCGTCTCTTTTTCTCCAAGAGGGCAAAAATGTGACAGTTCCTTGGAGGGAATTCCGCTATTAAACATAATCCCCGTGCCTCTGAATCTCTCTTTCTGTATCTCATGTATTTTGATTACCCGGTCACGAATCTGTTTCGAAGACTCGTTTTTCATATTTGTTTGAGCCAAATCATCATAACCCACTGCCGACACCTCCACACACAAATCAATGCGGTCCAACAAAGGCTGACTCAGCTTGTCCATATGTCTTTGAATAGACGCTTGACTGCATCGACATTTACTCATATCGGGATAATAGCCGCAATTACAAGGATTCATTGCCGCCACCAACACAAAGTTAGCAGGAAAACGATAGGTGCCGTTTACTCTGGCAATGGTCACCTCCTTATCCTCCATTGGCTGACGCAGTACTTCCAGCGTGCTCTTTCTAAACTCCGTCAATTCATCTAAGAAAAGCACACCGCTGTGGGCCAGGGAAATCTCTCCCGGTTTGGGCTCTTTTCCCCCTCCCGCTAATCCCTGCTCTGATATGGTATGATGGGGATTGCGATAGGGACGCTGATCCATCAGACATTCCCGTTCTCGAAAAAGCCCGCATACACTGTATATCTTGGATAGTTCTATCTGTTCTTCCAGTGTCATTGGCGGAAGGATAGATGGAATGCATTTTGCCACCATAGTCTTCCCGGCGCCGGGTGGTCCCACCATAAGCAAATTGTGCATTCCGGAAATGGCAACCTCGCAGGCGCGACGCAAAAGTCGCTGTCCGTTAATCTCGGCAAAGTCATGAACCCCCAACTTTTGCATCTTTACAGAATCGCTTCGCTGCTGTTCTGTCTCGATGCACTCTCCCGTATTCAGATACCATATCACTTCCTGAAGGGAGGAAACTCCCACAATCTCCATCTCCGGAATCAGACGGGCCTCCATCTCATTGTCCCGAGGCACAATACAACGCCTCATCCCGGCCTCTTTGGCACATAGTACCATGGAAAGCACACCTGTCACCGGAGATATCCTGCCCTCTAATGACAATTCTCCCACCAGCATGCACTCCTTCAGCAATTCTTTTTTTACCCGGTCCATAGCCGAGAGCACCGCCACTGCCACCGGCAAGTCGAACCCTGATCCGGACTTGCGAATATTTGCCGGAGAAAAATTGATGGTAATGCGTTTTACAGGCAGTTCAAATCCCGTATTTTTTAGCGCAGTGCGGACACGGTCCTTGGATTCTTTCACTTCCGAGGATAAAAATCCCACCATAGAGAACATGGGCATACCATTGCTGATATCGGCCTCCACGGAAATAATCATAGAGTCAATGCCACATATAATGGCAGTATGAACAAAACTATACATTTGTAACCATTACTCACGAGAAAATGTTGTGAAAAACAACACACGAAAAAAGATGGAACTATCATAACATAGAATCCATCTTTTTCAAATGTTTTTTAGTTTTCCAAAGCATAACGTAATTTTTCCAGGGCTCTCTTCTCGATTCTGGAAACATAGGAGCGAGATATTCCAATTTGTTTTGCGATTTGTTTCTGGGTGTAATGACACCCCTGGCCAATGCCATATCGTTTACAGAGAATTTCCTGCTCCCTGGAATCCAAAACAGAACTCATCAAACCTCCCAGTCTTACTATATGCCTCTCTTTATCCATCTCCTCAGCGATGTCCACCGTGTCTTGTTCCAACACGTCATATAATCGTATCTGGTTTCCCTCTTTGTCCCTGCCGATAGGTTCAAACAAAGAGATGTCCTTAGATTGTTTCTTTTTTCCTCGAAAATACATCAGCAATTCATTGTCAATGCACCTGGCAGCATAGGTTGCCAACTTGTATCCCTTTTTCGCATTATAGGTATCCACCGCTTTCACCAGACCTATGGTACCTATGGATAACAAGTCCTCTGTATCTTCGTTGGGACTGTAATATTTTTTGGCAACATGAGCCACCAGACGCATATTATGTTCTATCAGTCTGTGCTTGGCCTCCACGCTTCCCGCTTCCATCTGCTCCAGGAGAACACGTTCTTCTTTTGCTTCCAGAGGGTCTAAAAATGTTTTCAAGTTTCCTCAAAAAATCATTTTTATTATTGTATGTGAAGGTGTCACCCCAAGTGCCTTTCCACCTAAGAATTTTTAGCGAATCAACTCTGTCAGCCCCACCTTTTTCTGAACTTTGCGCAGTGTCTTGGTGGCGAAATAGCGGGCCTTGTCATCGTTCTCCTTAATGCAGTGCTCAATGTAGGCCTTATCCTTTATCAGTTCCTCATAGCGTTTCTGAAGCGGTGCCAGTTCGTCCGCCACAGCCTCTCCAACCGCCAGCTTAAAGTCTCCATAGCCCTTTCCTGCAAATTCAGCAGTTATCTCATCATGGGTTTTGCCCGTAACACAAGCATAAATATCCATCAAGTTACTGATACCCGGCTTGTCCTCTCCATAGCGCACCTCTGTATCAGAATCTGTCACCGCTCTCTTAAACTTGCGGATAATGGTATCTCTGTCATCCAAAAGCATAATGGTTGCATTCACATTCTCATCGGATTTTGACATCTTTTTGGTTGGCTCCTGAAGACTCATAATTTTAGCCCCTGCCTTGCCGATATATGGCTCCGGAATGGTAAACACCTCTCCGTACAAATTATTAAAACGTTCCGCAATATCTCTTGTAATTTCCAAATGTTGCTTCTGATCCACTCCAACGGGAACCACGTCCGCCTGATAAAGCAGGATATCCGCTGCCATCAAAACCGGATATGTGTACAGGCCGGCATTGATATTATCTGCGTGTTTCGCCGCCTTATCTTTAAACTGCGTCATACGATTTAGCTCACCCATATAGGTAAAACAATCAAGAATCCATCCCAGTTCAGCATGGGCAGACACATGGGACTGATAGTATACACAATTCTTCTCCGGATCAAGACCGGCAGCCACATAAAGGGCATATAATTTTCTGGCATTTTGGCGAAACTCCGTGGGATTCTGTCGCACCGTAAGAGAGTGCAAATCCATTACCCCGTAAAAGCACTCATACTCATCGCAGAGTCCTACCCAGTTCTTTAAGGCCCCCAGATAATTTCCCAAAGTCAATGTCCCTGTAGCCTGCATTCCGCTATATAGAATCTTCTTTTCCTTTTCCATAATACTTCTTCCCTTCTATTATATGTTTTTTAAAATCTCTCTTCTGATATAGGCAAAGGTCTTTTCCTCTCCTTGCTCCGCCAACATGACAAGCATCTTCCTCAACAGTTCATCTGTCTCAGGATGGATAATGTATTTGTGTCGGCCTTTCTGGTAATATTCCAAAGGACTGCGATCCGTATAGGCATCCTTCATATAATTCTTGCTGGCTGCAATGCGGTCCACAAACATTTCCACCACATATTCCACCGGCATCTTCATGCCCACAATTCCCACGTCCGTTCCAACGCCATAATCAATCCAATACTCGAAGTGGTGCTTGTTTCTTCCCTTGTGATGCAGCCAGGCCATAGACACGCCTGTAGCCTCCCTCTCTGCATTGTTCGGACTTCGATTGCCTTGAAAATAACGGCATCCCACCAAAAATTCCACCGGGCTGTATTTTGACAAATCATGCAAAAGTCCCTGCTTATATAGTCCAACCGCAAAGCACCCTTTCATCACCAGGTGCTTGTGGTGGTTTATCGTCTTAAAATGTTCCCACGCTTTCATAATATCATTTCATACCTCAACAATTTATATCGTTGTATCAGCGGTACCCTTCATATGCCGGGCACACTCCCGCTACTGTTCGCCGACACAAAATCAAGATACCAGAATCGATATGGAGCCACCGGGGATGGTTACCATTCTCTGATCTGACAACTCTATCGGTGTAAAGGAGAAAGTATCTTCTGTGGCTGTGTTCATCACCAGCGACCACTTTCCGCTCTTTGGCAACTTGGGAATGGCTAATGTCGCATCCTCATAATGGTAATTGTATGCCACATACACATTATCGGAATCCTTTCCCTGATAAGCCCCCAGATATAAAATGCCCACAGCCTTCATCTCTTCGCCAATCCCCATCAGCCACGGTTCCGGTCCATGGTAGGACAAATCCGGTGCCCCCAGATGTTTATAATCGTTGAGATGCATAGCCTTTTCGCTGCGCAATATGGGATGTTCCCGGCGAAAAGCAATCAAATTGCGCACAAACTCCAACAATTCTCCCCGCCCCTTGGTCTTTACATACTGCACCCAACCGATGGGGTTGTCCTGACAGTATGGATTATTATTGCCTTTCTGGGAATTTGCCACCTCATCCCCGGAGCGAAGCAACGGAACAGCCTGGGACATCATCGTGGCACAAAGGCCGTTTCGCATCTGTAGCATACGCTGCCGGTAGAGTTGCCGGTTCTTGGTCTCTCCCTCCACGCCATAGTTAAAACTATAATTTATATTGTTGCCGTCTCTGTTATCCTCACCATTGGAATGATTATGCTTTTCCCCATAACTATAGGAATCCCAAAGGGTAAAGCCATTTGTGTTGGCCCCATAATTCACAAAGCCATACTTATCATTTTGACGGCGAAGATGATTGGTAAACTGCACCATTGACCCCTGCATATGATTCTGCATCTGGCGACAGACATACATGAAGCTGTCATTATATACAAACAGATGCTTTCTACCCTTCTCCCCCTCCAAAATCTCCCGGGGAATCCTGTCATGAAAAATCTTGGTACGAGCCAATCTCTTAGACTCTGCAATACGCTTGATGGGCACATTACAGCCCAAAAGATGGAAGCCGTCCACATGATACTCCTTCACCCAGTACCACATGCAATCCAGCATATAGTCCTCAGAAACGCCCTCAGCAAAAGACATCTCCATAATCATCTCCATGCCGGCCCCGTGAATGGCATCTATCATCTCTTTACAGTGAAGCACTGCATCTCTTCCCCCAAAATAACTGGCCTTAGGTGCCATATAGAAAGCGTCTCCATACCCCCAGTAGTTGGTCTTATCCATAAAGACCACCTGCCGTGTCATCTCACCTTTGGGAGAAACCTCCTGTCTCGTCTCCAGTATCATCTCCTCAAAATCATAGATGGGTTGAAACTCAATGGTGGTAATCCCCAAATCCTTCAAATAGGAAAGCCGTTCCAGAAGTCCCCGATAATTCCCTCGTTTACCTGCCGGCAATCCATGATTCATGGTAAATCCCCGCATATGAAGCTTGTACATTACCATATCCCACGGAAGGATGTCCGGGGCATCATAACGCCACTCGTACGCAGATGGGGCAATCCCCCCATATATTTGAAATTCATGTTCTTCTCTGGTGGTATCCATCCAGCGATTTCGTCCCACGATCAATCCTGCGTAAGGGTCCACATAGGACTTGTCCCCTGTACAGATACGATATCCCAAACGCTTCACATTCTGTCCCAGTAACACAACGGAATACACATCTCCAATGCGATATGCTTCCGGAACAAAAACCGTCTCTCTTACGCTGTAATCCGATAGGTTATACAAAGTAATTGCGCAAGTGTTCTCTCCCTCTGTGCAAAAGGTAAACATCACACCATCCGCTGTTTCTTCCGTGCCGTAATTCTTGAAATCACCTATTCTAGTCTTCATATCCACCTCGTTTTCTGATTCATCATAGACTACTGCAGCAAACCTTTTATCTCAAAAATATACAAAGATACTTTCATTATACTTGAATTGTTGCTTTTTTCCAAATCCTTTCGTATAATCTTTTCATAAAACTACTGTTTACAGTGTATAAAAGGAGACCAATTATGGCAAATAACGAAGTATTTCCCGTGGATGAAAATGACGACGATGTAGTAGTGACCATCAATATGGACGATGGTTCTGAGGTGACCTGTGAGATTCTGACCATTTTTGATGTGGGAGAACAGGATTACATCGCTCTCCTTCCCATTCAGGAGAATGGCAAGACTGTATCCGATGATACCGTCTATATCTACCGCTATTATGAAGACGAGAATGGAACTCCTTCTCTGGAAAACATCCAGACAGACGAGGAGTATGAAGCTGTAGAAGAACGCTTCGATGAGCTTTTGGATGAAGCCGAATTTGATGAGATGGACTAGTTCTCTCTCTCATTTGCCTCTTGCATTTCCCCAAGGAAACGCGAGGGGCTTATTTTTTCTTCATTTTCCTGTAGCAAGTAGGTGAGAACCAGTTCCCGCTTTGCCCTGGTAATTCCCACATAAAAGAGTCTTCTCTCCTCCTCTGTCTGGGCTTCTGTCTTAGCCCTCCCGGAGGGGATACTCCCCTCATGACATCCCAATATGATGACACGTTCAAATTCTAACCCTTTGGAGCTGTGCAGCGTATACAAACCCACTCCCTCCTTATGTTTCTTCCCCGCATCAGCGTTTAACCTTTCAAACATCCTACAATTCTCCTCCCACTTTTCCAGTAACCCCTTAACAGAGATGCCGTCCCCCGCCAGCGCCTCCAGGGAATCCGCCACCTGCATCCATTGTTTTCGTTCTTCCGGGTTTTTGGCCCGCTGTTCCATATAAGCATCATAACCAACCACCTTGCGAATATATTTTACGGCTCCACTGCCGGATAGTTTTCGGTAGAAATCTACATGGCGTTCCAGCTGTTCCAGTCTCTCATAGAGCCAGGGCTGTTGTCTGTAATAGGATTTCCAATGTTCAAAGGATATCCACTCGGCCCCGACACTTGCCCTGGAAAGGTAGCGGTTGGGTCGATTCATGACGCGATACAAATCCCTTCTGTGGAGCATTTTGCTTCCCAGCCGCAAATAGGACACCAGATCCAGCATTACCTGATGTTGATATGGATTCTTGGCTCTGTCCCGAAGGAAAAATGGAATCCCGGCCACTGACAGCTTATCCACCAGTGTCTGACAGTGAACATGATTGCGAAACAGGATGGCCATATCTGTGTATACCACCCCTTCGTCTCTCCAATGACGCAATGTTTCTTGTATCGCTACAGCCTCTGCCTCTCTGCTGTCGCAGGCAATTTCCCGACAGATTCCCTCCTCTTTGCTTCGGCATTCCACTGCCTTGTCAAATCGATTGGCATTGTGTGATATCAAACGACCGGCAGCCTCCACAATTTTTCTTCCGCTGCGATAATTTTCTCCCAGACGAATCAGCCTAGCCTCCGGATAATCTTCCTTAAAATGAAGCATGAGTGCCGGATTGGCACCGCGAAATCCATAGATAGACTGGTCATCATCCCCCACAACAAATAGATTGTTTTCCGGCAAAGCCAACAACCGAATTGCCTCATACTGAACGGCATTCATATCCTGTACCTCATCCACCAGAATGTAGGTAAATCGTTTCTGCCACTTCTCCAAAAAAGATTTATCCTGCTTTAACATTTCACAGGTTCCGGTAAGCAAATCATCAAAGTCAAGAAAGTGATAGGACTCCTTTCTGGCCCGATAGTGCTCAAAAATTTCAAGGAACTCTTCTCCCCACATAGACTCCTTACTATACTCTGCCAATGATACTTTCGAGTTCTTCACATAGCTGATTTCCTTTTCCAGAGTATCAAGTTCCTCATCGCTTTCCAAAGAAATGTTACAGGATGCCAACACCTCTTTTAAAATTTCATATTTTCGTTTACCTGTTAAAAGTTCATAGCCTCGATAGCGTCTCTCCTGTCGAAGCATTTGTAAAAAGACAGAGTGAAATGTTCCAAAAACAACAGGAGCGTCCTCCCCCATCAAAGAGGAAAAGCGCTCCTTCATTTCTATAGCTGCGGCTTTCGTAAAGGTGATAACCAGAATGTTCTCCGGCCTCACGCCCTCCTCTGAGATCAAATGGCAAATCCTTCTTGTCAAGACATAGGTCTTTCCACTTCCGGGACCTGCAAGAGTAAGACAAGGGCCCACCGTATGGCAGACCGCTTGTTTCTGGGATAAACTAAGCAAACTGCATCCTTTCTACTCTTCTCTCATCTATCCGCTAAATTATCTCCTATGACAATTCTCTCTCCAACTTTTCGATTGCACTTCGAATTCTGGAAAGAGACTCCTCTTTGCCGATAACCTCCATAATCTCCGTTGCACCTCCCGGCGTCATCTGTTTTCCGGAGACCGCGGTACGCACCGGCCAGAGAACATAGCCATTCTTATATCCTTTCTCTGCCACAAATCCACTGAGAGCCTGATAAATGGCATCATTGGAGTAGTCCTCCAAGTCTTCCAAAGTAGGAAGTACCTCACGAAGAACCTCCAGTGAACTCTCAGGAGACGTCTTCATCTTCTTGTGCGCATACATGGAAATATCATACTCCGGAACACACTCAAAGAAGTCAATATGATCCTTGATATCAAGGAAAGTCTCTATACGAGTCTTAACCATAGCTGCAATCTTTTTCAGATCGTAGTCCTTGGTAATCACCTCACGAATATATGGCTCAGCCATTTCGTAGAAGGAATCAAAGTCCATTGCTTTTAAATATTCACCATTCATCCAGCGAAGTTTCTGGGTATCAAACACTGCCGGAGACTTGCTCATGTGACGGTAGTCAAATACCTTCACCAATTCCTCTAAAGAGAAAATCTCCTGATTGTCCTCCGGGCTCCACCCCAACAAAGCCACAAAATTCACAATGGTCTCGGTCAAAAATCCCTGCTCCAATAAGTCTTCATAGGAGGAATGTCCACTGCGCTTGCTCAACTTCTGATGTTCCTCATTGGTAATCAGCGGGCAGTGAACGTACACAGGAACCTCCCATCCAAAGGCCTCGTAGAGACGATTGTACTTCGGTGAGGAAGAAAGATACTCATTGCCTCGAACCACGTGGGTAATTCCCATCAGATGGTCATCCACCACATTGGCAAAGTTGTATGTGGGGTAACCATCGGACTTAATCAGAATCATATCATCCAGTTCCGCATTATCGACAGTAATGTCGCCGTATATTTCATCGGAGAATGTAGTTGTACCTGTGCGAGGATTATTCTGGCGAATGACATAAGGCTTACCCGCCGCCAAGTTGGCTTCAATCTCTTCCTGTGAGAGATTCAGGCAATGCTTGTCATATATGGAAATCTCCTTGCCTGCCACAGTTTGACGCAGACTGTCCAGTCTCTCCTGATCGCAGAAACAGTAATATGCCTCTCCCTTTTCTATTAATTTCTTGGCGTATTCCAGATAAATGCCCTTAGCCTGTCTCTCACTCTGGATGTAAGGACCCACGCCTCCATCCTTATCAGGGCCTTCGTCGTGAAGTAGTCCCGTGCCCGCCAAAGTGCGGTAAATAATGTCCACTGCGCCCTCCACATAGCGCTCCTGGTCTGTATCTTCAATACGAAGTATAAAATCTCCGCCCTCGTGCTTTGCAATCAAATAAGCATACAGTGCTGTACGCAAATTCCCCACATGCATACGCCCCGTCGGACTGGGAGCAAATCTTGTTCTAACCTTACTCATGATATTTCCTTTCTATCTTGTGCGTATTTCCTAACCTATCATAGAAAAATTAACCTGCTTTGTCAATGAAACTCTCTCTTTTTCCGCACCACCTCGCCGTTTTTTCATATCCTAATACCAAGATACAAATAAGGAATTCTCTATGAACAATTGTTACAGTTCTCTAAAGCAGAACTATTGTCCACAACACAACAATGATGAACTGGAGGGCTTTGCCGTCGCCATGGGTTATGTGCCTTGGCAGAACCTTCATACTCTTTACGAGCCGGATAAAGCCTTGCAGGTAGGAACCATTTTCCCGGAACTAAACAAACCTTTTGAAGGAAGGAGAATCAAATGATGTCACAATTTCGCAGTCAGGAACAGTTGTTACACTGGATAGACATGGTGAGCCTGATGTTGGTGGACCTGACAGAATACTTAGATACCCATCCTTGTGACGAAGCGGCCATTGATCACTTTAATCACTATCAGTCCCTCTACAAAAAGGCAATGAGGGAATACGCTGATGCATACGGTCCTTTGACCCTTTCCACGGCCTCTCCCGATAAGGTTTGGTGCTGGGGACTGGAAAAGAATCCATGGGAAAGGAGAAACTCATAATGTTTAACTACGAAAAACGTCTACAGTATCCAATCAACATTACCCAGAAAAACCCGGCCGCCGCTGCATTTATCATTAGTCAATACGGTGGTCCCGACGGTGAGTTGGGCGCATCCTTGCGCTATCTCTCACAGCGATACACCATGCCTTATCGGGAGGTTGCAGGACTTCTAACCGATATAGCAGTAGAGGAACTCTCTCATTTGGAGATGGTATCCACCATCGTATACCAATTGACAGATGGTCTTTCTCCGGAGGAAATCAAGGCTGCGGGATTTGACAAATATTTTGTGGATCACACTTTGGGCGTATATCCTCAGGCCGCAGCCGGTTTTCCATACACCGCCGCATCCTTCCAGTCCAAGGGAGATGCCATCACGGATTTGTATGAAGATATGGCGGCGGAGCAAAAAGCTCGCACCACCTACGACAACATCCTTCGCATGGTAAAGGATCCGGATATCATAGACCCTATCCGTTTCCTTCGTGCCCGGGAGATTGTTCACTTCCAGCGTTTCGGCGAAGCACTGCGCATAGCAACAGACCGCTTGAACGAAAAGAACTTCTATGCCATTAACCCGTCATACGACAAGGTGCCCGGAAGCACCATGCCGGATTTCACCTGTCCACAAAAGCAGTCCCGACCTTTGATGCCACCAACAGGCGACAATATGCCATGCTGCGACCAAAAAACTATGTGCTGATAAAAACAGGGAACCCTCGGGGGGGTTCCCTTGATTCTATACATAACTACATCTGATAATAATGAAGATTTTCTTTCATCTCCGGTGTAACTTCACCGCCGGACTGCTTAAATTTATCATACAAAGCCTCCAGACGTTTGTGCTTTTGTCGCATGGCGCTCTCGTGCTTTGCAATAGACTCTCCAAACATGGGGTTACTCTTTAGTTCATCTCGAATTCCCTTGGAGAAGGGGCAATAGGTAAAAACAATTCGTCTCACATATTTGTTCAGGCGGAATCCGCCTTTCGCCTCGTATTTTATCCAATTCTGGTAATCCTTCACAAATACCTCACGGTAATTGTTTTTGGCACGAACCAAGGCCCCTTTGATCTGCTCTCTGGCATCTGCTGAGAGTTCTCTGTTTTTACGATAAAATTGTAAATAATCGCTGTACTCACTGGTGAGGGACGGATCACGCAAGTCATTCCAATGAACGCCTTGAATCTTGCGACAGATTTCCCAACGATAACGGCCAGTGATTTCCAGTATCATCTCATCCACATCTGCAGATGTAAAAATGGGAAGCATAAATCTGGCCGGTGTATCGTTTCGTATGCTGGCTGTCTCCTGCCACATCATAGCTCTACTCCCCACGTTGGGCATTAAAATCACATCCGGCAAAATCTCATGCATCAACGCCTCATTGCGCATCTCATATTGCAATCCATGATTGGTCAATTCCCGATAGAACACTGAATAATCCACCTTACGGATTTCATCTAAAGCCTGATCAATCTTAGCAGCAGTCACCAGCATCTTCTCAGGTACATTGATCATATCTTTGCTGGAAAGCACAGGACAAAACAGGGTAATATTTCCATTCGTAAGGCGATTCACCACCTTAAACATATTGGAAATCTCAAACTTAACCTTGGCAGTTACGTCCTCCTTGCGTTCTTCCACTTCTTCTTTCTTCAACTCTCCCGTACGATACATATCATTGAGATACGACGGATAGTCCATATCGAATTCATTCTTGGAAGGTTCTTTCTCCCCCCGATAAATGGCCTTCAGCCACTCATATATGGTAAACACATGGCCGGATTGACACAAATCCATATGAGCTGACAACTCGTATAAATCGTTGGCGTTCTCCTCTCCCAGTGCCCCGGGATCCATGTAACCAAAATTCAAATACATCTCCAATACAGCCGGAATATTGCCGCCCTTTTCCATAGCGGCAAAAAAACATTTTTCATAGATTTCATAGAAAAGCACGTTTAGCTTCTTTCTAAGCTGATATGCCTCCTCATCCTTTTCCCCGGCCTCCAAAACTTTCGGATAGGATGCAATCATACTGTACAGTTCTGCCTTCTCGGCATCATCATATCCGGCAAAGGACAAAATATACAGCAAGTCGTCTTCATCGGACGCTTCCGCAAGAGGAACCATAGCCTCCGTCTTTGTCTCATATTCTGTCTGCGATCTCTGAATCAGTTCCGGTTCATACATACCAAGTTTCATGGCCAGGGCAAAGAGTTCCTCAACCAGACTCTCCACCTGTGCAGTATCTTTCCTGTGGCTTTTTAACTGTAATTCCACTTCAAACAAAGCGTGAAACATATCACGCTTTTTATCACTGAGCATCAAATCCTTGTTGTACTGGAGGTATGCCACCATCTCACCCACACCACGAACAACACGATGCATCTGGGCCGATGCCTCCATAATGGCTCCGATGCAGATATTCTCATCCTGCTCCAAAAGGTTTAAGTAATTCTCTAAGTAGCCTTTCATCAGACTGTTGCTATTATTCATCTCCCAGTTTTCTGCCTTGTGGGTAATCTCAAGAGGTGTCATTTGGGTAATGTCAAAGGGACTGCGTATTTCCAACTTATTCTTCGCGCAGAGTAAGGTAAAATCATTATAAGCCCCTTCCAAATAATGTTGAAAATGACGAATACGATGATACAGGTCTGCATAGATGCACAGTAATTGGTGACGCTGTATTAAAGCAGAGCGCAAAAATACACGACGCATTTTGGCCTCTGCGGACAAGAAATGCTTCAACTCCGTTACACTACAACAGGGAAAAACCAGAAGAGTGACGTCTGTACAGGCAATATAATCACACAAGAACCAGTCCTGCTCCAAAATGCCGATAATGGTGTTTGGGCCCAACTTGCTTTCAATAAAGTTGTACTTCAGCATTGCCGTTCCCTTTTGGACAATGTACCATTCCTTAACCTTCTCCCTCTGAGAAACAATCTTTTCTCCTTTTTTGACTTGAATTACTTCCATATTCTCCATTCCTCCCGGCGGTTAGTTCTCCTCCGAATCCAAACCACACAGTTTATCAACCGACTTGATAATCTCTATAATTTCAGGCACATAGTGTTCATGCTCCTTCATCAATTGATCTATCTCATTTCGCTCGCTCCGTACAATCTGTCGATTGTCCTCGATATGGTCGCGTATCTTCTGTCTGCGTTTCACCAAGTTGTGCTTTATCTCTGTCATCTCATCGGTATCCACCAACGCTTTCGTCTGACTCAGCCAAATCTTGCGGTCGTGCAGATTTACTTTTTCCAAAATACGCATCAGTCGTCCATTGAAATACTCCAGGTCGTCGTTATTCTTCTCGAAACGTTCCCGTTCCTTCACCGCATCCACATATTGTTCCCATATATAATTCAACTCGGTGGAACTGTGAACTCCGAATTTATCCTTGGTATATTCCACGGACTTTGTCACATTGGCATACTTCATCCGCACCACATTAAGCATACTCACCGACTGATTATAATTTCTCACCGCCTGACGCATATCACGTTTCATCCAGTTGGTCTGGACATAAATCCAAAATGCACCAAATCCCCCAACGAAAAATAATAGCAGATATGCAATTGTTAAATCAAAATTTGATATCTCCTGTATCACAAACAAAAGGATTAACAAAGTGATGTAAAACACAAAGAGAACAATGCCAATCCTCTTTAGAAGCTTTCTCTTAGAAATAATAGATTCTCGTTCTATCTCCCATTGGCTTTTCTGGGCTTCCAGAATATTTTTGTCCTTTTTCACTGCATCCTGATACCGCTCGTGTTCCAACATACGATGGATAATGGCAGGAATCTCTTCCTCCTCCTGTTCCATCATTAGGAACTGTTCCTCAGAAATGTTGTGTGAGGATTGCAAATAATTGGTCCGGGCTGTGTTCAAGTCAACGATATTGGACGCCACTTCCCGTAATTCCCTACCTCTGTCCTCCGGCAGTTTCTCAATGGTTTGAATATCTGTCAGATATGAAGTGACAATGCGATACTCTGCCCGCTCTCCTTCAATTTCCTTTGTGATGGCAATGATCTGTTCGCAGGCATCCAGGATATAGTGCTCCAGTTTCTTCGGATCGTCCCAGTCCTCGATGGTCTGAATCTCCTGATATACCTTAGCAAAGGCATCATCCAGTTTTTTGTTCTTTTTATTTCCTTTTCCAAAAAATAACATGGCTCACTCCATCCATCAAATGCGGCACAGCCGATTGTATTCCTGTTTCCACCTGCCTAATATCTCAGAAACCTTCAGGTCATATTGCCCTCGTTCAGACTTATCTTGTAAAAGTTCATCTATCTGTTGGTCGAATTGAGAAATCTCCGGTTGTCTGCTCAAATCAGTCACTTCCTCCTTGATACTCTCCACCACGTCTTCCGGAATGAAATATTTGGCCACCAGGGCATCAAATTGTTCCTGATTTCTGTTACACCGAAGAGATGCCAGCATCAGTCGCATAGATGCAGCTTTGTGATTTCGCATATACGCCTGCTCAAAGCACTGAGATGCCTCATCAAAGAAGAAAAGTCTGGCGTAGGCACTACCTAAATTGTGCCATATGTCTCCTTCAAATTCGCGAGGCATTTTACCGCCGGAATGCTCATCTAACAAATGCTCATATTCAAAAATGGCATCTACAATCTTATCCTTCTCCATCAAACGATCCGCACGCATCTTCCGACATTCCATTCCGCTTTTATTCTCAAAAGAAGAAATCGTCTGAAGTACCTGTCTGATCTCTGATTTGGACAAATAGCCAATCTGGGTGAGAATCATCCCCACTAACACATGTAAAGGTGCGTTATCCTTTTTGGAATCCAACAGTTGCTGCTGTAATTGTCGATATCCCAGTTCTCGTCCAATCCAATTACAGAGTTCTACAGATATAAAATCTGAATTTAACAAATATACGTTATTGTATATGTAGTAGCTCAATTCTTCCAAAGAATACACATTCAGCGAGGTGTCCTCCAGGAAAAACGGATTGGCCGCTATGGATTGTTTACAAAGAATTAGTTCTCCCATATCTGCTCCTGTTGTAAGGTAATGCTATGTTCCCATGTTCTGTTAGAGGAAGGTGCAATTTCTCCAAACCCCAAATCCCGTATGACAATCGTAATATCCCTGTCAGAGGTTGGCGTGGCTGTAATGCGCAGCCGCGTGGTTCGTCTGTCTCTCTTGGGCAAGTCTGTCAGTTCCAGAGACTCCACATGGGCCTCCCTGCTATCCGGCTCCTGAATAAAGAAATCAATCTCCGGAGAACCGTCTAAAATCACTTCACACTCTCCCTTGCTCTCAAACCAACTTTCTCCTGCATTTAAGAGAGTGTGCAGTTGCATTTCATTATCATTAACAACTTTTAAATATAGATTTAATTTAAGTTCATTCTCTCCAATGTACACAAAAGGCCAATCCACCTTTTGATCTTTCACGACTCCTGCATAGCAGGCACCTTTTGAGTACAGATTCTTGCCCACAAAGACCTTTCTTCCCTGACACATATACTGAAGGGACAACTTGGTCCAGTCTCCGTCAAAGCCATCTCCGATCAGATACACAGAAGATACAATTCTTTCCTGAAATACCTGTTCTAAAATTTGTGAAAACTGCCTGTCTTTATCATCAAACAGTTTACCGTGATTCTGTTGTATGAGACGAATCATCTGCGGTGTTGTGTGCTGATTTCGCTCCAACACACAGGAGATCATGTCCGAATCACGATAGTCAAACATGACCACGTCGTGAAGAAAAATCTCAGGCTTTTGGTTCAAAGCATAATAATAAAACGATTCACGATAATCAATTAACATCAGTTTGGAAGTATCAATCTCCAACTTTGACATCACCATAGAGAATAATTCCATATACTCCATGCTGACGGAATCGACTGTCATCACCACCTTGGCAATTGGCCATTTGGTGTAGGCAATTCCTGATACGGAAAGCACCTTTTTTAAGAAAATCACCAGTAAATCTCTGGCAGCATGCTTTTCATGCTCCACATAGACCTCCTCACCGGACAAGGCTTTTTCCAATAGATTTTCTACCCCTAGAGCCTCGTTATTCTTCACCTTTTGTCTGGCCTCTTCTCCAAAAAACCACTGACTCATTCCCTTTTTCTTGCTGAGGCAAGTGGGAATTTGATAGGTTTCGCTGCCCATCACCGTGCTAAGGGTCTGGGGTTCCGTCATATGCAGTTGATAATAACTAATCATGGTATATTTGGAATTGATGTCAATCCCCAAATATAATCCTTTGTTTTCCTGCTCCATGATACCCTCTTAAATCGTAGTGAAAAGTTGTTTGGTAACCTGTTCAAGTCCCTGATACTGCTTCATATCCCGTGCCAAAGCCGCCCTCTCGTTGTAAAGCCAATTGTTCTGCATACGGTTCAGCAAGTCATAACGATCTCCTTTGCCCTCCTGCAACTGGGATGAAATCACCAGTTTGTCTGAGCACACAGGCAAATCACTGACTTCTTCCGCGTACAGCTGATATTCTATGGTTTCTCCGAAAAAGATGACAAACTGTTTTACAAAGATGCCTTCATAAATCTCTACCATCTCTTCTTCTATGGGCTCCTTGCCATCATAACTGTAAGTAATGGTGATGCGGTCTCCCGGATTGCCCCGGTATTCCACAAAATATTTGTCATATAAGTGATATTTGATCCTCAGCCTCTCATCTACATTGCGATAGAAACTGAAATACACGTTTCGCAAAATATAAAACTGCAACAGCTTATCCAGCACTCGATACTCCCTGTCGCTGAGCAAATCCAGACCGGATAGAAACTTCATGTAAGCCAGATTACAGCTTTCCTTCAGGGGAACTTCCCTGTCGAAATAGTAGGCTAAATAGGTAAACAGCTGTTCCGGAACACCATCATGGGCCAGCATATACTCATGGGACCAGTAATTCATATATGCTTCCACCAGCATCTTATCCTTGCCCTTGGTCATATATGACTCGAAAATGGGCTGTACTTCCTGCAACTTACTCTCCGCATACAATGCCTGGAACAAAATATTTTCCTCCAAGTCTAACACGTGCAGTTCCTCTGCTTTGGCCATCTTCCAGAGATGTATCATTTCTCCGGTGGGGCCAACCGTGTTTCCGGCAAGATAAACGATGGTAGCCGGTGTGGCTAATTGTTGGTTAGCCAGATATGCACACAGGCTGAGCAAAAATTCATCTCTGGCAAAATTGGAATTCAGAATCAGTTCGTTGCTCATTTCAAGAAGCAACTTCCCATCTACCGCTACGCCACAGTATTCCTGCATCAGGCCGTAGACTTTATCGTATTGTCTCTGCTGTAAAAACAGTTCCATAATGTAGCACATCATGACATTATCCAGAGTGGTATAGTCCACCTCTCTGTCAAAGTGTTCCTCCAGCATTTCCTCACGACAGTGACTGCGCAAGAAGGCGGTGAGTACCGGGTACTTTCCGCGAATATAAGCCTTTGAGACCAGTGAAGAGTGAATAAAGGTATCGATTTTGCCCACATCGTCTAATGTAAACTGCTCCGGCCGATTCTTTCCTGCAAAATCCGAAAGAATAAAGGTCAATGACAATGGTGCCAAGTTCTTCAGTTTCCCCAAATAGGTCTCCGGGAACATAAGGCGCTGCAGAGTGTATCCCCTCTTATCTGTAAACAATGTGCCCTGTCTTGTCTCCATAAAAATCTGAAAATGTTCTGAGACAATGGGAACATAAGCAATGCCTTCCGCTACCGGCACCACAAAAGGCATCTCGTATTGTTCCTGATATACAAACACCCGAGTAATATCCGGAATAATGCATACCAGCTTCTTCATAAAAATCATACCCGCAGCGGCATTTGCCATATCAGCATCCACCACACCCATCTCCAAAACATTCTGATAGACAATGGCCAGATTATCGTTGATGCGATTGGCCCTCATCTGCTCAATGGCAAACAGTTCTATGGCCCTAAGATACTGTTCGTAGAGCTGGGGTATCTCCCGGCGATTTAAAATCACATTGGCATATAGCAACGCCTTTTTCTGATAAGGCAGGTTACAACTATATCGAAAATAATGCACAAGCATTGGAGGCAACGCCTCCGTACTGTTATCCGGCAAAGTCAACATGTAGGCTTCATACAGTCCGTTCAGTCGCAGTTCTTCCTCGATGCCTCTGCGATACCATGATAAAAAGCGCTCCTGATACAGTTCATTGCGCAAAAGATAGGCAACAATATGCGCGAAAAAATCTGCCTCCGGGAATTGTTCATAAGACTTTTCCACCACAAACCATATCTTCTCAGAGAATGCATTCTGCCGCTCTATGATATGAGATACCTGCATAGCCAGTTCGCGATTCAGGACTCCTCGTCTTGCCGCCCAGTACAACACCTGAAGATTCACCGGAGAAAAGTCGTGAACCAGATATGGGTCCTGTAGCATCAAATCATAGGCCTCAATATAGTAAAATGGGGATGCATTTCCCGCAGCTATCCATTGTTCCACAGCAGCAAGCTTTCTGGCATTGTCGTTGATATATTCCTCCCGAAGGAAGCTCAAAAACCAGAAGATGCGAGGATCCTCCGGATGCTGACGAAAAATCACCTCTATCTCCTTAGTGAGTCGATTGACATAACTTTCTTCCTGCTCAATCAGGGTACAGAGATACAAAAGATATGCCCATTCCACGCTGGACTTATCTAGTATATCCCGCTTCATATCCTGGATAATCCACAGAGCCTCCTGCCGCTGCTTGTTGACAATATAACACTGAGCTTTCATCAGTTGATACCAGAGATTATCACTGTCCATACGAAGCATGTCATCCAGTAATGCAATGGACTGTTCGCACCAATCCCCTGTAGTGATACGGCGGAAGCGATAATCCTCGTATACCTGAGTGAGAAGCATCATCTCCCGCTTCATCTGGCGATGATTCCACTCCCGTGTCACATCCTCCCTGTCAAAAGTAGCCATCACCTGCACCTCATGAATGATGCCCTTGCAGGAAAACGTAATGCGGGCATAGTTCTTGCCGGCATGCATATGGTTCTTGTGTATGTAATAATTGAGTAACATAGTGCTACCCAAAAAATAGTCAGAAGTAATGTAGTCCTTCTCCACCGTAACAAAATCGCTATCGCTCTCCACGGTGATCTCTACATGCCCCCATGCGGACTTAGCAATCAGCAACGTCTCCTTGCGATTTTCCGTCACGCCATAGAAGTTGACCTCCCTCTCGTTGACGGAAAACTTCACCGCTTCTTTTAACCCGGCTGCCACAAGAAATTCTTCCAGATTAGCGGCAGAAGGCAGCGCCCGACGATACCCTGTATACAACATGCGATACTGTATATCTTCTCGCTCCATAAACCGGGCAAAAGCCTTGGAATAGAAAAGCTGCATTGCCTCATTCCAGTGGCCTTTTGCAAATTCCGCAAACTCCTGTAAGGACGTAATCTCGCCTGTGGAGCAGAGTAATCTGTCTCCTTGAAATTGAACATCAAAAGGAAGGCGATGCTCTCCTCCGTTATATACAATGGTAAAATAACCCCGGAGAAAATCCCCCTCTGCGTAGTGCTGACCTAACACATCAAAGCGAATGGTAATATCCGTTCCTTGAAACTGCGGTTTTAAAATCCTCACATAAGGATTGGAGGAGTACACGATTCCCCGAAGGGGGATATCGTCACCGCTGGAAAAGGAAAATTCACCCTGAACTTTCGTCCCCTCCTGCCCTACAATCTCAAGGGTATCGGAGGGAAGCAGCAACTTCGTTCTTCTGTTGTCAAACTTGTCTTCTGACATTCGCCAGATACGCTTTCGCAAAATATGACTCCCTTTATCCGTCTAGTCTAGTCCTTACATACCGGTTGCTTTTTTGGTATTTATGACTATAATAAATTATAAACTATTTACAGGGGACATGCAATAAACTTTGTCCTATACAGGAGGCAGAAATGATTAAGCACAAGGACCATTTTCACGGCAGTGATTTGGAAAAGATAGAGAGTATTTACGGCATTAAGAAGGAATACATCATAAGCTTTTCTGCCAATGTAAACCCTCTGGGGATTTCTCCTAATCTCAAGGAAGAACTGTCCACTCATATTGACTGTATTACCACCTATCCTGACCGGGAATACACCGCTCTCAGAAAGTGTATGGCGGAGTATGTGGGCACGGAACCAGAGAATATCATTGTGGGCAACGGTTCCACAGAATTGATTTCCCTATTTATTCAGATTGAGCATCCCAAGAAGGCCATAATCTTAGGCCCTACCTATTCAGAATATGAGCGAGAAATTGCCTTGGGCGGCGGAACCACCCTGTACTATCCCTTGAAGGAAGAGAACAGTTTTCGCTTAGACACTGACCACTTCACTTCCAAATTGGACGACAGTCTGGACTTATTAATCCTCTGCAACCCCAACAACCCCACCTCCAGTTGCATTTCTCTGGAGGACATGCGCAAGATTTTGGATGTGTGCAAGGAACACGACATCTATGTGATGGTGGACGAGACTTATATTGAATTTGTAAATGATGTGGCGCATACCAGTGCCGTGCCCCTCACCTCCTACTATAACAATATTATTATCTTAAGAGGCACCAGCAAATTTTTTGCCGCTCCGGGGCTTCGTCTGGGATACGCCATCACAGGCAATGAAGATTTGCTTCGTAATATGAACCAGCGCAAGAACCCCTGGACTATCAACTCTCTTGCTGTGATTGCAGGAGAATTAATGTTCCGGGATAAGGACTATATTGCCGCCACCAGAGAACTGATTCTGGGCGAGCGCAAAAGAATGTATGATTTGTTTGCCGCATCGGAGCGATTTCGTCCTTACAAGCCTACCGCCAACTTTATGTTGCTTCGGATTATGGACGATGACCTTACCAGCGGTGATTTGTTTGACCGGGCGATTCGGGAGGGTATGATGATTCGCGATTGCTCCACCTTCCCATTTTTAAATGACAAGTTCATTCGCTTCTGCTTTATGAAGCCGGAGGATAACGACAGACTGGCAGAATGCCTGTTGCGATAATTTAGTCATGTTTTATTTAGGGCACAAAAAATCCTGTAGACAATTGCTTATGTCTACAGGATTTTCTTTAATTTTTATGTATTACTTGTTCTGGAAATACTCATGAATTCCCTGAGCAGCTGCCTTACCGGCACCCATAGCAAGGATTACGGTTGCAGCACCTGTAACCGCATCACCACCGGCGTAAACTGCATCCTTAGATGTGGCACCATCCTCTTCACA
>JAQXIY010000116.1 GCA_029008035.1 Lachnospiraceae bacterium | reverse complement strand
AGTTTTGGAAGTATTTATCCATCCCTTAGCGCCATGACCCGGGAGGGACTGGTGGAGAAATTGGAAGATTCAGAAAAGACCGGTGGGCGTGAAAAGATTAATTATGCCATCACAACGCAGGGGAAGGCAGCACTTCGCACATGGCTGGAGGATTCCAGAGCGGTAAATGATATGAAGTATGAAACGCTGTTGAAACTATTCTTTGGAGGAGTGGCAGAACCACAGGTTTCCATTAACAACATCAACGCTTTTGAAAGTGAAGTGAGAGAGTCCTTGAATATCCTAAAGTTCTATCAGAGCAATTTGTCAAAGGTTCTGGATAACCCGGATCATATTTATTATTATTTGACAGTGTCCTTTGGTGTTGAAACCTATGAAGGTTATCTCAGATGGTGTGCTATGGCGAAAGAAATGCTAGAGAAAGAGAATAAAAAGCAGAGTTGTCACCGCGAAAAAGGAGCATTATAATATATGTATCGAATCAAAGGAGGAGTAAACACATGAGCGAAGTAAAGAAAAATCCCTATGCGGGAACACAGACAGAGAAGAACTTAGAGGCAGCTTTCGCCGGTGAATCTCAGGCCAGAAACAAGTACACCTATTTTGCATCCGTTGCAAAAAAGGAGGGATATGAGCAGATTTCCGCTCTGTTCCAGAAGACAGCGGACAATGAAAAGGAACATGCAAAAATGTGGTTCAAGGAACTCAAGGGCATAGGCAACACCGTAGAGAATCTGAATGCAGCAGCAGACGGAGAGAACTATGAGTGGACAGATATGTATGAGGATTTTGCCAAGACTGCAGAGGCGGAAGGATTTACGGAATTAGCTGAGAAGTTCCGTATGGTAGGTGCTATTGAGAAGCATCATGAAGAGAGATATCGTGCACGTCTCAAAAACATCGAGACAGCTCAGGTATTTGAGAAAAGCGAGGTTAAGGTATGGGAATGCCGCAACTGCGGACATATCGTGGTTGGAACCAAAGCCCCGGAGGTGTGCCCTGTGTGTGCACATCCACAGGCCTACTTTGAGGTTCACGCAGAAAACTATTAAAATAAGATTAGCCTTGACAAAAGTAAACGGTCGGTTACAATAATGAGTAACCGACCGTTTATTTTTGGCGTAAAGAAAGGGATATCAGATGAAAACATCAAAGGAAGAAATTATAAATACCGCTGTGAAGATGTTTGCAAGAGATGGTTATGAGGCCGTGTCTATGAGTATGATTTCCGGGGCGTTGGGAATTACAAAGGGAGCCCTTTACAGACATTTTGATAGCAAACAGGATATTTTTGACAGTATTATGAATCGGATGATTGCATTGGATGGGGAACGGGCAGAGGAGGACCGGGTTCCGGTGGACGTGGATTCGGATAGTATGGAGGATTTTCAAGATATGGATTTGGAAACCTTCTGCGCATACGCAAAGAAGCAATTTCTCTTCTGGACAGAGAACGAATTCGCATCGGATGTGAGAAAAATGCTGACATTGGAACAATACCGAAATCCGGAGCTGAACAAGTGGTATCAGGACGCCCTCTGTGCAGGGCCTGTGGCCTACACTGCGGAAGTGTTCAAAGAGATGATGAAACAGGGGAAACTGCGTGAGGAGGCGAAAGATATAGGTGCAGAGAATTTGGCAATTCAACTGTTTGCACCGGTGCACCTGCTGATTCAGATGTCAGACGGAGGAACGCCCAAGGAGGAACTGACAAAGTATCTGAATGGGGTGATGGAGGATTTTCAAGAGAGATGGAAGGTATGAAAGAGATAAGGGCACGAGTTATCTTACAGGAGAGAGGCTTATATAGGGTTGCCACAGAACAGGGAGAAAAATGGGCAGAAGTTTCAGGTAAATACAGACATCAGGCCTCCGTCGCTTCAGATTATCCCGCTGTGGGGGATTATTGCCTTGTCCTTTGGCCGGAGGATGAAAGCAATGCAGTAATTACCATGCTTTTTCCCAGAAAAAGCTGTTTTGTGAGAAAGGCAGCTGGCACGGAGCGGCAGGAACAAGTAGTGGCAGCGAATATTGATTATGCCTTTCTTTGTATGGGATTGAACAATGACTATAATCTCAGAAGATTGGAGCGATATCTGGCTTTGGCTTGGGACAGTGGTGCCACGCCTATTGTGTTGCTTACAAAGAAGGATCTGTGCAACAACCTTGAGGAAAAACTGCCAGAAGTGGAAGAGATTGCTATTGGCGTGGATGTGCTTGCTATCTCTTCCATAGACGAATCCTACACGGAGGTGTTGGGACTTCTTGAACAGAACAAGACATATGCTTTCCTTGGCTCTTCCGGCGTGGGCAAGTCTACTTTGATTAATCGACTGATGGGAGAGGAGATTCTTGCCACCAATGGCCTGAGAAATGATGACAAGGGACGCCACACCACAACCCACAGGCAGTTGCTTGTTCTGGAAAATGGAGCATACGTAGTGGATACGCCGGGCATGAGAGAATTGGGAGTGTGGGACAGCCAAGATGGTATTGGCACAGCCTTTTCGGACATAAAAGAACTGGAATCACAATGCAGATTCACAGATTGTTCTCATACCAACGAACCGGGATGTGCCATTTTAGCGGCGTTAACGCAAGGCATATTGGATGAGAAACGTTGGGAGTCTTACCGGAAACTTGTGATGGAAAATGCCTATGTGGCAGACGGTGATGCGTATTTGAGAGAGAAAAATGAAAAGTTTAAACAGATAGCAAAAATCAATCGAGCAAATAAGAGGTAAAAGTGTGTACCCTTATGGCAATAAAAACCTTCCGCTGGGAGTAAGATAATGTATAATAGCAGATAGATGATACACAAGAGGAGGGGACATTATGTGGTTACTATTTGCGTTATTGTCAGCCGTATTTGCGGCTCTCACATCTATTTTGGCTAAAGTTGGAATTGAGGGGGTCAATTCCAATCTCGCCACTGCTATTCGTACGGTGGTGGTGGTTATTATGGCGTGGGGCATGGTGTTTTTGACTCATGCACAGACAGGGCTTGCATCCATTGAACGAAAGAGCTGGATATTCCTTATTTTATCCGGTCTTGCCACCGGGGCATCCTGGCTGTGCTACTATAAAGCACTGCAACTGGGAGATGCCTCCAAGGTGGTTCCCATTGACAAACTGAGTGTGGTGATCACACTGGTACTGGCCTTTGTTTTTTTACACGAGGAGTTTACGTTGAAATCTTTTATTGGCTGTGTATTCATTGGATTGGGCACCTTATGTATGGTGTGGTAACCAGACGCAAGTGGAGGCATGATTTGCGATGGAAGAACAACGAGTTAGAATTAGTGATATTGCGGATGAACTGGGGCTTAGCACAGCAACTGTGTCCAATGTGATTCACGGGAAGACAAAGAAAATCTCTGATGAGACAATAAAGAGAGTGCAAGAGAAGCTGGAGGAACGCCAGTACATTCCCAGTATGGCGGGGATCCTTTTGGCCCAGAATTCCTCCAAAATTATTGGAATCTTTGTGAATGATCACGAAAAGTACGAGGGGCACACTCTGGATGATATGTTTATGGCGTCTTCTTTGAATTATCTCTCTACAGAAATTGAGAAGCAGGGTAAATTCATGATGATAAAGAAAGCCAAAACCATGGATGAGATTATACAACTGGCATCTATGTGGAATATGGATGGCCTGGTGGTGATTGGATTTTGTCAGCAGGATTATACCTATTTGAGAAATCATATGAGAATTCCTTTTGTGGTTTATGATGGCATCTGCCATCATCCGGAGCGGATTGTCAACATTACCATAGATAATATTGACGGGGGGCGCCGGATGGGTGCCTATTTCAAGGATATGGGACATAGAAAAGCTCTGTGCATTGCGGACAATGATGAGGATATGGATCGGGACAGATACTTGGGCTTTCTGCAGGAGTTTGGAGAAGAAAATACGAAACGGTTGATTGTGCCAATGACAAAGCAGGAGCGTTGGGAATTTTATGAGAAAAGAATTGATATTTTTCGCGAGGTAACTGCCGTGTTTGCAGTGTCTGACTTTTATGCCATTGATTTGATTCACTTTTTGACGAAGAAGGGGTTTCGTATCCCGGAGGAAATCTCAGTGGCGGGATTTGACGACACCCCTATGTGTGAGATGATTTATCCTGCGCTGACCACAATAAGACAGGACGGGGAACTTCGGGCGAAAGTGGCGATGGAAAAACTCCGGGAGCTGAGAGAGGGCATTGACACCGAAACAACGGTGATGCTTCCTGTCTCCTTAGTTTCCAGGGAGAGCATCAAAAAACTGTAAATAATAGACAAAAATTAATGCAACAACACACTTGAATTTTGTTATGGGTTATGCGTTTAACCTTTGAAGAAATCGGACTCGGGAGATAAAATAAAAACAAATAAATTCCCGGAGGTTTTTTCAGATGAAAACAAAACAGACTTTTTTTCGCACCGTATGCAATCTGGCCATCCCTGTGGCGTTGCAATCTATGCTGCAGGCGTCTTTTAGCATCGTAGACCAAATTATGATCGGACAATTGGGCAGTGTCAATGTGGCAGGCGTGGGCCTGGCGGGGAAATTTTTGTCTATTTTTTCTGTCCTGGTTTCTGCGGTGGGCGTTGTGGCCGGAATCATGATTTCACAGTATATAGGTCAGGATAATGTTCGGGAGGTAAGGCGAAGCTTTTATATCAATCTGGGCCTTGCCGTGATTTTGGCAGGGATCTTTACGGCGGTGTGCCTTCTCTGCCCTCGGCAGATTATGAGTTTGTATACGAAAGACCGGGAGACATTGATGGTTTCCGCAGAGTACCTTTTCATTGTCTCCGGTACTTTTTTGTTGATGGCAGGTTCTTCACTGCTGTCTACGCTCTTTCGCTGTATTGAGAAAGCCCAACTGCCGCTATACGCTAATCTGGCATCGCTGGTTCTCAACACAGGCTTAAATTACATCCTGATTTTTGGCAAATTCGGTTTAACGCCTATGGGAGCTAAGGGAGCGGCTCTTGCCACGCTGTTATCACAACTGGTGAATTTTGTGGTGATGGTGGTTCTCATCATAAGGAATGGGGAGATGCTGAAGAAACCACAGGCACAGGAGATGGCTTTGCCCGGTTTTAACTGGAGACAGTATGTACAAATGCTCTTGCCTATTCTGGTGTGTGAGTTTATGTGGAGCCTGGGGGAAAACATCTATGCTGCCATCTACGGCAATATAGGGACTGAGGCCAGTGCCGCTATGACTCTCACAAACCCTATTCAGGGGCTAACCATCGGTGCCTTGTGCGGCCTTTCTCAGGCTGCCAGCGTGATTGTGGGCAAAAAGCTGGGAACAAAGAATTATGAGGATGCCTATGATGCAGCCAAAAAACTGATTTGGTATGGAATTGCAGGCTCACTCATTTTGTCTGTGATTATTATTTTCACCAGTCCATATTATGTGAATATCTATCAGGTGGAAGACTCCGTAAAGCTTCTCACCCGTCAGATTCTCCTGGCATATGCTATTGTGGCACCTTTTAAAGTTCTGAATATGATTGTGGGAGGCGGTATTATAAGAAGTGGTGGCAAGACCGACTATGTCATGTATATAGACATGATAGGAACCTGGTGTTTCGGGGTGCCGCTTGGTTTGCTGGGAGCCTTTGTTTTGAAACTGCCCATTCCCCTTGTCTACTTTATGTTGTCTCTGGAAGAATGTGTCAGATTGGGGATTTCCATAGTGGTATTTCGCCGGAAAAAATGGATGCAAAGCCTGGAAGGGTAATTTGCATTTGACACCTTGACAAGATAAAATTCATATGATATCCTATGAAAACTCTTTGCACTGCATATAAATCTACAGTACAAACTGAGCAGACCATTGACGGATGTCAAGGAGTCGGGCCGCATGCGTGGCAGTGGAATGTCTACATCCACGGGACAGTAGTTGCTAATACTGATTTCGTGGGTGTTTTTTTATACTTTTTTACCGGAAAACCCCACAAAAGTGCCATAGAGCTATCATACATTTTTGTGGAGGTAACTGATATGGAAAAGAAAAAAACAGAATCGGAGTTTCAGCGGGTAGCGAAGCGGGTGGCATTTATCACCATCTTGCAGAATGCAATTTTGTCGGTGTTTAAACTGGTGGCAGGTATCGTTGCTCATTCTAACGCCATGATTAGTGATGCCATTCATTCGGCTTCGGATGTGTTTAGTACGGTGGTGGTGCTGATTGGCGTAAAACTGGCCTCTAAGGAATCAGACAAGGAACACCCCTATGGCCATGAGCGGCTGGAATGTGTAGCAGCCATTGTGCTGGCTATGGTTCTCTTTATCACAGGATTGGAAATCGGCTCTCAAGCTCTGAAGGATATTATCAGAGGAAACTACGACTCCTTACAGACGCCGGGAACTCTCGCTTTGGTGGCAGCCATTGTCTCTATTGTGGTGAAAGAAATTATGTACTGGTATACCAGATACAATGCCAAGAAGATTGATTCCAGTGCCCTGATGGCAGACGCTTGGCATCATCGCTCCGATGCCCTATCCTCAGTGGGGGCTCTCATTGGTATCGGAGGGGCTATGTTGGGCTTCCCTGTCATGGATTCCATTGCCAGCTTGGTGATTTTTGTATTCATTGCCAAGGCAGCCTATGATATTTTTAAGGATGCAGTGGATAAAATGGTGGATCACTCCTGCAACGAAGAGACAGAGCAGGCTTTGCGGGAATGTGTGCTAAATCACGGTGAAGTTAAGGGAATAGACTTGCTTCAAACGAGAATTTTTGGTAATAAAATATAT
>JAQXIY010000115.1 GCA_029008035.1 Lachnospiraceae bacterium | reverse complement strand
TCTATTGCATACCAGGTGTGTGATGTTATCGATGCCATGAAGGCAGACGCTGAGACAGACCTTCGCACACTGAATGTGGACGGTGGTGCCAGCGCCAACGATTTCTTGATGCAGTTCCAGGCTGATATGTTAGATAAGCCTGTTAATCGTCCTGCCTGCGTAGAGTCTACTTCTCTTGGTGCAGCATATTTGGCTGGTCTTGCTGTTGGATATTGGACCAGTACGGAAGAAATTATGAAGAATGTACAGTACGACAGAGTATTCATTCCTTCCATCGATGCGGAAGAGCGTGCAACCAAGCGTAAGGGCTGGAACAAAGCCGTGAAATATGCATACGGCTGGGCTCGCCAGGAAGAAGAGTAATTTATAAGGGCGGTAGCAAATCTGTGTGAAAACGCAGCAGAGCGATGTTCTTGATAATGAAGTTGATACATAATACAACAAGCGCACCCCACAGCCACCAGGGACTTGGTTGGTAGGGGTGTGCTTTTTTGTTGTGCTGTTTTTTGTGATAGGCAATGGCATATCGTGTTAAAATGTACGTGAAGGTGGTAAATAAATACATCACCATGGGGTGATATTGGATAGAACGAATCCATTCTCCGCGAAGAAAGAGAATCAGTGCCCTGGTTCCCCCACATCCCGGACAATATAATCCGGTTACTTTATGAAACAGGCATTCCCGCGTAAATCCCAGGATTCTATATATGAAATCGATAAACAATGACATAAGTTCGTCTCCTTCTGCATGCGTAATAATCTATTTGCATTTTGACTTCTCATATTATACCACTTATCGACGTAAGTTTGGCAAAGAGATACACCTTCCCCCACGGGGTACTTGTGAGCGGTCGGTACTTAGGTGGTGCGTAAGCAGCACCTTATGTACCGCTACCAGCGAGCAGTAGCGAGAGCGTGCCCGGTGGGGGAGGTGTATCTCTTTGCCAAACGCATATACAAATATGGTATTGGTAAAACGCCTAAAATGGGAGTATAATGTAGGCACAGGAATCAGAAAGGAGATGCCTATGCAAATCGGCGGCATTGGAAGTGTTGGCACAACTGCATATCAGGTGGGATTCATTGGCACTCCTTATAGTGGCGGTGTAGATGGAACCGGTACGCAGAGCGCATCTGTGGAGGGAGTAGGACAGAGTGAGAGCCAGGTAAAAGCCGGGTTTAAGTCCAGCCCTGCAGAATGTCAGACCTGCAAGGAACGCAAATATGTTGATGGTTCCAATGAGAATGTCTCTTTTAAGTCTGCGGCGCATATTGCACCGGAGGCGGCTATGGGACGTGTTATGGCGCATGAGGGAGAGCATGTGGCTAATGCCTATAGCAAAGCAGCCAAGAATGATGGACAGGTGGTGAATGCCAGTGTTTCTATTCACACAGCGGTGTGTCCGGAATGCGGCAGAACCTATGTATCAGGGGGAACAACCCGAACTACCATCCGATACAACGAGAGCAATCCCTATGGGAGAAACCAGAAGTCTCTGGACGGTGCCAAGCTCATAGGCGGCAAGATGGATTTTTCCATTTGATGTTTTCGCAAAGTAGTTGACATCGTTCTTGGGAATCCCTATACTCTATTGTAATAGGAATTCTTCGGGGCAGGGTGATATACGATGTATAGATTCCCGACCGACGGTGATGCTACTTTGATAGATAAGTCCGTGACCTGTATTTACAGTTGAATCGGTGAGAATCCGGTACCGACAGTATAGTCTGGATGAGAGAAGATAAGCGAGTGATTAGATGCGTGGTATGCCCCGAGCGCTTTGTGCGCTTGGGTTTTTTATTTGTCTGTTTCACGAAAAGCTTACCTGCCGAATTTTCCTAAATCAAGGAAAAGGAGTACTTAAGTATGAGTAACACAAACAATGCAACCATGAATACCAAGGAAAAGACAGCGAGAGAATCCAAGATGAGCGTCCGCTATATTACAGTGACAGCAATGCTTTCGGCCATTGCTTTCGTGCTGATGTTTTTAGATTTTTCCGTGCCGGTGATGCCGGGCTTCATCAAAATGGATTTGTCAGAACTGCCTGCTTTGATTGGCGCCTTTGCCATGGGACCTGCCTGTGGAGTTATGGTGTGTCTGATTAAAAATTTACTTCACCTTCTTATGACTTCTACGGGTGGCGTGGGAGAACTGAGCAACTTTGTCTTAGGAGTGGCGTTTGTACTTCCGGCAGGATTGATTTACAAGGCCAAAAAGACCAGAAAGAATGCCATCATCGGTTCTCTGGTTGGCGCGGTTGCCATGGCGATTGTGAGCTTTCCGTCCAATCTCTTTGTGGTGTATCCGATTTATGAAAACTTTATGCCGAGAGATGTAATCATTGCGGCATATCAGGCCATTGTTCCATCGGTAGAGACACTGTGGCAATGTCTGTTGCTCTTTAATGTGCCGTTCACCTTTGTAAAGGCGCTGGCATCTGTCCTGATCACCATGCTGGTATACAAGAAGTTGTCGCCTGTTTTAAAGGGAACAAGTAATTAGTGTATGAGACCCAATCCAAGAGGATTGGGTCTTTTGTATTTGGGGAAAATGTGATAGGATAAAGTAGATTAAGATGTAATACTAGGAGGACTGTATATGTCAGTCAAATTTGACGTAAAACTTACAAGTGAGGATATGTATCGATTTAATTTACATCACGCCTACACATCACTTCAGGGAATTCTTTCTCTGGTGATGGGAGTGTTTATCATTGCTGTGATTATCATTTCAGGACAGTTTCAGGAGTTCATTACGGCGGTACCCTATGTGGCATTGGCCCTTATTTTTCTGTTATACATTCCCATTACCTTATGGTTTCGATCTAAAAGGCAGATTTTGATGTCGGATGTTTTGCGGGATGTCCTGCATTATGAACTGAATGAGGAAGGAATCGTGGTGACATCCGATGCTTTAGAGGAACAGGCGCTGCTTCCCTGGGGGCAGGTATACAAGGCAGTGACGACGAAGCACAATTTTTTGATTTACAGTAATCGCGTCAATGCATACATTATCCCTAAGAATCAGGTGGAGGAACATCTTTCGGAAATTTATGATGCTTTTGAGAAGCATTGTGAGGCATACCGATTGAAGATAAAGAGATAGGAGCATTATGGTAGTAGAGAGTTTTTCGCCGGAGGAAACGTTAGCGCTGGGAGTTCGCTTGGCAAAGGAGGCGAAGCCGGGACAGGTTTTTACGCTGATAGGGGATTTGGGCGTGGGGAAAACAGTACTTACTCAGGGGATTGCCCGGGGATTGGAGATTGATGAGCCTATTTGTAGCCCGACGTTTACTATTGTACAGGAATATTACAGCGGCAGAATGCCATTTTACCACTTCGATGTGTACCGCATCGGGGATGTGGAGGAAATGGATGAAGTGGGATTTGAGGACTATGTCTATGGAGATGGTCTTACTATGATTGAGTGGGCGAATCTCATCCAAGAGATTTTGCCAAAAGAATATACTCGCATCACCATTGAGAAAGATTTGGAGCGGGGATTTGATTATCGAAGAATTACAGTCGAGGATATAGCATGAGGATTTTAGGAATTGACAGTTCAGGCCTGGTGGCAAGTGTGGCAATTTGGGAGGATGACGTGATTATTGGTGAGTACACCACCAATTTCAAGAAAACACATTCTCAGACTTTATTGCCCATGTTGGATGAATTAAAGCATATGATTGAACTGGATATGGAGACGATTGATGCCATTGCTGTTGCGGGAGGGCCGGGGTCCTTTACAGGATTGCGTATCGGTTCTGCCACAGCCAAAGGACTTGGACTGGCATTGAACGTTCCCATCATTTCAGTGCCTACAGTGGAGGCTTTGGCTTATAACCTCTGGGGGGCGGCTGCGGATGTGTGTCCCTTGATGGATGCCAGACGCAATCAGACTTATACAGGGGTGTATCGATTTGAAAATGGCGAGATGAAAACCATTACTCCCCAATGCGCAGTGGACGTGGGGGAGATTTTGGATGCCATCAATCAGGAAGGTCGCTCGGTGATTTTTTTGGGGGATGGTGTTCCGGTATTTGCAGAACAGATTAAGGAGCAGTGTCGGGTGCCATATACCTTTGCGCCGGCCCATATGAATCGTCAGAATGCTGCGGCTCTTTGCGCTAGGGCAAGGGAGTATTTTTTGGCAGAACGCATTGAGACGGCAGCGGCACATCGCCCGGATTATTTGCGACTGTCCCAGGCGGAGAGAGAACGTTTGGAGAGACAGGAAGGACAGGCATGAGTGCACAGGTGGAAATCAGGACTGCAACAGAAGAGGATATTGAGGAGATTGCGGTGCTGGAGAGACAAATCTTTTCTGAACCATGGTCTGCTGAGAGTCTAAAAGAGGCAAGACAACGAGAGGATAATATTTTTCTGGTGGCTGTCTGTGACAATCGTGTTGTAGCTTATGGGCTGTGTTATGGAACCGTTGATGAGGGAGAGATTCCCACCATCGCCACCAATCCAGCCTATTCCCACAGAGGTATTGCCACTGATTTGTTGCAAAGCCTGTTACAGGAATGCAGGATAAGAGGAATCGGACAAGTCTTTTTGGAAGTTCGGGAGAGCAATGGGAAAGCGCAGGGCCTATATCATAAATGCAATTTTGAAATTGTGGGACGTCGCAGGAACTTTTACCGCTTTCCCACAGAGGATGCCTTGGTGATGGCCTGCCAAGTGCAGGGACAGCAATAGGAGGACATATGTTAGATGTATGCTTGCTGGGAACAGCAGGAATGATGCCTCAGCCAAATCGATGGCTCACGGCGTTAATGACAAGATATAACGGAAGCAGTTTGTTGATAGACTGCGGTGAGGGAACGCAGATTGCCATGAAAGAGGCCGGGCTTAGCCCTAATCCCATCGATGTGATTTGCTTTACCCACTATCATGCAGACCACATCAGCGGTCTGCCCGGGTTGCTTTTATCTATGGGAAATTCCGACAGGAGAGAGCCGGTGACCATGGTGGGGCCCAAGGGTCTGCAGCGAGTGGTGAATGCCTTGCGGGTCATTGCACCAGAATTGCCTTTTGAGATTATTTATCGAGAATTGACGGAGGACGAGGAGGAGTTTGAACTCTTCGGCTATCATATCAAGGCCTATCGGGTGAATCACAATGTACTTTGCTATGGCTATTGCATTGAGATTCCCCGCAGAGGAAAGTTTGATGTCGAAGCGGCCAAGGCCCTGGGGTTGCCGGTTCAGATGTGGAATACTTTGCAAAAAGGGGAGACGGTGTCCTGGGAGGGGAAAACCTTTACCCCGGATATGGTGATGGGGCCGCAGAGAAAGGGCCTGAAGGTTGCGTATTGCACTGACAGCAGACCGGTGGAGAGAATTTCCCGATTTGCCAAAGGTGCGGATTTGTTTATCTGTGAAGGTATGTATGCAGAACCGGACAAGTTAAAAAAAGCCAGACAATACAAGCATATGACGTTTTACGAAGCGGCGGAATTGGCCAGGGAAGCACAGGTGAAAGAGTTGTGGCTTACCCATTTTAGCCCATCGCTGGTGGGGGCCAAAGGATATATGAAGCAGGTGAGAGAAATTTTTTCCAATGCACATTTGGGGGAGGATGGAAAGACAGTAGAGCTGGATTTTCAGGAGGAAGAATAGATGAAAAAGGCATTTCGCATAGGTCTTACAATTGTAATATGTGCCGCTATCGTAGTGGGATATTACTATTATCTGTCCAGAAAAAGTGACAAACAGTCCACAGAGCAGACGGATGAGATGTCTGAGGTTGATAAGATTATCAGTCGGGATTTTGAGGGGAAATACCCCACAACTCCTCGGGAAGTGGTGAAGTGGTATAACCGCATTATTACAGCATACTATGGGCAGGAATATTCCGATGAAGAATTGGAGAAGATGGCTGATCAGGCTCGGATGCTGATGGACGATGAACTGTTGAAATATAACGACAGAGACACCTATTTGACCAGCCTCAAGGCAGATATTGAGAATTACAAAAATCGTAAGCGGGTGATTGTTCAGTCCAGAGTCTGCGACAGCAATGACATTCGCTATGCTATAGTGAAGGGGGATTCCTGCGCCTACGTGAACACATACTATTTCGTCAAAGAAGGAAGCAGTTATACCCGTTCCTATCAGGAGTTCGTTCTGCGAAAGGACGGAGAGGGCAATTGGAAAATATTAACCTTCCGTTTGACAGAGGGAGAACCGGAGGGAGAGACAGATGAGGAATAAAGACATTCGAATTTTAGCAATAGAGAGTTCCTGTGATGAGACAGCGGCTGCGGTAGTGGTGAACGGACGACAGATTTTGAGCAACGTAATTTCCACCCAAATTCCTCTTCATACCTTATATGGAGGTGTTGTGCCTGAGATTGCATCCAGAAAACACATTGAACGAATCAATCAGGTAATCGAACAGGCCCTTGAGGAGGCGTCCTGCACCTTGGATGATATTGATGCCATTGGAGTGACATATGGCCCGGGACTTGTGGGAGCGTTGCTGGTAGGGCTTTCAGCGGCAAAGGCGATTTGCTTCGCAAAGGATATTCCTCTCATTGGTGTGCATCACATCGAGGGACACATTTGCGCTAATTATATTCAGGACGTCACACTGGAACCGCCTTTTGTATGCCTGGTGGTATCCGGCGGCCACACCCACTTGGTACGTGTGAAAGACTACGGAGAGTACGAGATTTTGGGGCGAACCAGAGACGATGCGGCGGGAGAAGCTTTCGATAAGGTGGCTCGTGCTATCGGACTGGGGTATCCCGGAGGGCCGAAGATTGAACAAAAGGCAAAAGAGGGCAACCCCAATGCCATTCCTTTTCCTGTGGCAAAGGTGGCAGATGGACCATACGATTTTAGCTTCAGTGGATTGAAGTCCGCTGTTCTAAATTACATGAATGTTGCCCAGATGAAGGGGGAGAGTGTGAATGAGGCGGATATAGCAGCATCTTTCCAAAAGGCGGTAATTGATGCATTGACGGGACATGCCAGAAGGGCAATCCATGAATTTGGTGTGGACAAATTTGCCATTGCCGGAGGTGTGGCTTCTAATGGCACATTGCGGGCCGCTATGGAACAAATGTGTCGGGAGGAAGGCGTCAGCTTTTATCATCCGGACCCTATTCTTTGTACCGATAATGCGGCAATGATTGGAGCAGCGGCTTATTATGAATATATATCAGGGAGAAGGGATGGCTGGGATCTGAATGCCATACCGAATCTTTCCTTGGGACAGAGGTAATAAAGTATATATAATATAGAAGAGGAAATTCTTTTATGGAAAGGATAAATGCAATTGTTTTGGCGGCGGGGTCCGGAAAACGTATGGGCTCTGAGGTTCCTAAGCAGTATCTGCCTTTGGGAGGAAAACCTGTGATGGTGTATTCTCTGGAGGCGTTTGATAAGAGCGCTGTGGAGGGGATTGTTCTGGTGGTGGCCCCGGGAGAAGTGGAGTACTGTCGCAGAGAAATTGTGGAGAAATATCATATCCATAAGGTGATTGCCATTGTGGAAGGCGGAGCAGAGCGATATGATTCCGTGTATCAGGGACTTTTGGCTACTGAGTGTGATTATGTTTTGATTCACGATTGCGCAAGGGCTTTTCTTACGCAGGATGTTATTGCCCGTGCCATAGAGTCGGTGATTGCGTACAAGGCTTGCGTGGTTGGGGTGCCGGTGAAGGATACCATCAAAATTGCTGACCGGGATGGGTATGTGGTGGATACACCCAAACGGAGTTTGGTGTGGAGTGTGCAGACACCCCAGTGTTTTGCGTATGACATTGTCCTAGAGGCTTATAACAAACTTCAATCTGCTGACAAAACCGGAGTGACAGATGATGCCATGGTGGTGGAGCGGATGCTTCATGTTCCGGTGAAACTTATTGAGGGTAATTATGATAATATTAAAGTCACCACACCAGAGGATTTGGTGCTGGGAGAACAGATATTGTCAAATTCAAAAAATATCATAAAAAAGAATTGACAGTTTCTAATAAGAATGTTATCATTCTATTCGTGCCGAAAATTCGGATACGGAGAGGTATCGAAGTGGTCATAACGAGGCGGTCTTGAAAACCGTTTGTCCGCAAGGGCGCGTGGGTTCGAATCCCACCCTCTCCGCTATATGCTTATC
>JAQXIY010000114.1 GCA_029008035.1 Lachnospiraceae bacterium | reverse complement strand
GGATGATACCGTTAACTTTCAAGGTGGAACCTATGACTTGGCTGCTACTGTGAAGGATGGGGTTCACTGCAATGACGCCATTAATGTGGAAGGAGGAACCTTTACCATTTCCGCGGTATCCGATTGTATGGAGAGCGAGGGTGACTTAATCATCAGCGGCGGAACCATTACCGGTGAGAGTCAGAATGAAGGTCTTGAAGGAAAAAATGATATTACAGTGAATGGTGGAAATATTTCTCTTACTGTGACAGATGACGGACTCAATGCAGGAAATGCTATCACCATTGAGGAGGGTGAGATTGAGATTACCGCCACTCAGGGAGATGCTATGGATTCCAATGGAAGCTTTATCATCAATGGCGGCAAGATTGTGGCTTATGGTGGCAGTGCACCGGAAGGGGCTTTGGATTGTGACAATGCACAGATTGTAATCAATGGCGGCACCATCATAGCAGTGGGAGATGCCAACAGCGAGATTAGCACAGACAGCAAGCAGGCATCCGTGTTGCTGGGACAGTACAATAAGGGGGATGCGATTGCCATTACCACAGAGGATGGAGATGAGGTAATCTCCTTTACACTGAAAGAGGCAAGAAGCAATGTGATTGTGTCTTCGGAAAAATTAAGTCAGGGAGCTACCTACAAGGTGATGGTAAATGATTCCGAAGACAGAACCTTTACCGTGGATTCTTCCGTGGTTTCCGCCGGTGGCAGCGCCAATGTTATGGGCGGTGGCAAGATGGGAGGAATGGGCCAGAATGGTGATATGCAACGTCCCGATGGAACGGATGGCATGAGGAATCTGGGAGACCAGGCAACCGGAGGAATGTCTCAAGGTGATATGCCACAAGGAGAGCCACCGGAGGGGGCAGAAATGCCGGACTTTTCCAAGGATTTGGGACAAAATCAGAATGACAACGGAATATAGTGATGGATAGGAAAACCCCTGCATACAATGTAGACAATAACAAAATGAAATCAGCAATCTATGTCAAGAGAAAAAGTCTTGATATGGGTTGCTGATTTTTTGTATCTATTTGAAAGTTCTAGAGTTTTTCGTAAGCAGAAGGTATAATATATTGTAGAGGAAAAGGTGTTTATGCCACAGATCATGCAAGGTTTCATAGAACAATCAACTTTGGCAACTTTTTATTGTTTATTCAGGGAGGAAAACAAATGAAGAAAGCACAAATACTTATTTTATCTGTTCTGTTAGTGGTTGGATTGATAGGGTGCGGGAAAAAAGAAAAAACAGAACCCAAGACAACAGAAGCGGTGTCTCAAGAATCAGAACGGGAATATGGTAAGGATTGTATGGGAGTATTCACCATTTCCATAAATCCGGAAGTTGATTTAGAAATAGATAAAGATGGAAATGTGTTATCGGTTGCCTTCCAAAATAAAGATGCTGAAACTGCATATAAGAAGTTAGATTTGGAAGGAATGCCAGCAGAGGATGTTATGAAGGCTATTGTAGAAACTGCCGATGAGAAAGGGTATCTGAAAGATGATGGGAAGGTAACATTAGTTTATGGTGTTACCGGTAATGCTTCGGCAGAAGAAGCCCTTGGCATGATTGAAGGTGCCAGAGACGCTGTTATGGATACCTTAAATGATTTGGGGAAAGAGTCAGCTGTTGTATTAGAGATGAAGGATTATTCCAAAGGCGGTTCTGATATTTGTGATTTGTGTTTTGGAGTCGGCTCAATCATGTGTGATCAGTGTGGGGGAGAAGGCTACGGAAATGGAATGGTTACCTGTGATCTGTGCAAGGGAACAGGAAAATATGATGACAAACATGCACAAAAGGAAGATGGTGAATTAGAGAGTGACGGATTGTGTAGAACCTGTCGAGGTTCCGGTACTATGACAATTCAAGCTCAAACCTGTTATATATGTAAAGGTACAGGACTATGTATCAATTGTGGTGGCTCCGGTACCGACCCTGAACTGGATGATCAGGGGAACGTGATGGCTTGTCACGCATGTGGCGGAGATGGAGATTGTCTCCAGGAGGTATGTGAAGGCGGAACCATGATAGAGCGTCACGAAACCTGTAGAGATTGTGGCGGAACAGGTAAGGACACAGGTAATTTTTCGGGAAATACATCCGGAGAAAATTCGGTTGATGAATCATCCGGTGGCTGTAACAGATGCCAGGGAAGTGGTCATGTGGAATGTAACCGTTGTGGTGGCAAATTGATGGAAACTTGTTATCGTTGCAATGGGTCCGGAAAAAATAAGCATTAGAAAGTTGAAAGAGTAATAATTAAGGTAATGGATAACCAAACCCCTGCATACAATGTAAAAATGAGTATAGCAGGGGTTTATTTGTGAAACAATATATTGAGAAGCGAGCCATTGAAATCGGGACATACATTGTAGACAAGAATGCCACCGTGCGCCAGGCGGCAAAGGCCTTTGGCGTCAGCAAGTCTACTGTACATAAAGATGTGGCAGAGCGTTTGCCACAGATTGATGTTGGCCTGGCCAAGGAGGCCAGGGCGGTGCTTGATGTGAACAAATTGGAACGACACATTAGGGGCGGAATGGCTACCAAAGAAAAATATGCACATTTACATTGACTTCATTTCTCAGATAAACTAAAATTTGATGTAAAAGTACGCTATTAGTTAAGGTACATAGGAGGAGAAAAATGCAGAATGTAACCATTATGGATCATCCGTTGATCAAGCATAAGATTTCCATGTTGCGGGATAAGAATACGGGAACCAACGAATTCCGTACCCTGGTGGAAGAGATTGCCATGTTGATGGGATTTGAGGCACTGAGAGATTTGCCTACAGAGGATGTGGAGATTGAGACTCCTATTGAGAAATGTAAGGAGCCTATGATTGCCGGAAAGAAGTTGGCGGTAGTGCCTATTCTTCGCGCCGGACTTGGTATGGTTGGCGGTATTTTGAATTTGGTGCCAACAGCTAAGGTGGGACACATCGGTTTGTATCGTGACCCTGAGACCCACGAACCACATGAGTATTACTGTAAATTACCGGCACCAATCGACCAGAGAACCATCCTGGTTGTGGACCCGATGTTGGCAACAGGTGGATCCGGAGCGGATGCGGTGTCTATGATTAAGGAGCACGGCGGTAAGAACATCAAGTTTATGTGCATTATTGCAGCGCCGGAAGGGTTGGAGAGACTTCATCAGGCCCATCCGGATATTCAGATTTATGTGGGAGCATTGGATCGTGAATTGAATGAGAACGCATATATTTGCCCGGGACTGGGGGATGCGGGAGACCGTATTTTCGGAACCAAATAATGAGAAATAATGTGATTTTAATAGGGATGCCAGGGGTTGGGAAAAGTACCTCTGGCGTCATCCTTGCCAAGGTGTTGAACTATGATTTTCTGGACTCTGATTTGGTGATACAAAAGAAAATGGGCAAGCGGTTGAAGGACATCATCTTGGAGCGGGGAATCGACGGATTTAACGCTGTAGAAAATCAGATTAACAGTGAAATATCTGTGTCAAATACTGTGATAGCCACGGGAGGAAGT
>JAQXIY010000113.1 GCA_029008035.1 Lachnospiraceae bacterium | reverse complement strand
AAATAAACTTGAAAAAAACGGAATAAATGTTACTATTAGAAGGGAAATGGGCCGGGATATTGACGGGGCCTGTGGACAACTTAGGAGAAAACATATATCTGAGACATAGGAAGGTTGTACCATGAGAGTATCTTTCATGACAGATACCGGTCGCACGCGTTCCCAGAATCAGGATGCTGTTTTTGCAACTCAAGAGCCAATCGGGGCTTTGCCAAATCTGTTTGTGATAGCAGACGGTATGGGAGGACATAATGCAGGAGATTACGCATCCAAGAAGGCGATTGATTTGGTGACGGATTATATTGCCAACAGTGGAGAACAGGGAGCGGTATCAGCAATCCAACAGGGGATTACAATTGCAAACGAGGCTATCTTTACGGAGGCATCCCGGGACGCTGCCAAGGCAGGGATGGGTACCACGATGGTGGTGGCCACCATTGATGGAGAAATGCTCAGAGTGGCCAATGTGGGCGATAGTCGCTTGTACATTATGAGGGACGGAGCACTACAGCAGGTTACCAGAGATCACTCGGTGATTGAGGAGATGGTGAGAAAGGGTGAAGTCTCCAAGGAAGTGGCACAGCATCACCCCAAGCGCAATCTCATCACCAGAGCCGTTGGGGCAGAAGAACGGGTTCGGGTAGATTTCTTTGATGTGGATTTACGGGACGTGGACGTGGTGCTAATGTGTTCCGATGGTTTGACCAATATGTTGGAGGATGAGAGAATCGCAGAGATTATTACTCTGGACGTATCTGTCCATCAGAAGGTGACCAAGCTGGTGGAAGAGGCTAATCTGGCCGGAGGTAAGGACAATATTACAGTTTTGATAATAGAAGCAATAATGGATGAGGTGAGAGCATGTTAACAAAGGGAAGCTATATTTCAGACCGATACGAAATTTTAGATAAAATCGGAACCGGAGGCATGTCAGATGTTTACAAGGCGAAGGATCACATCCTTGGCCGTGAAGTGGCAGTGAAGGTGCTGAAGCAGGAATTTGCGGAGGACGTGAGTTTTGTGGCCAAATTCCGCTCAGAGGCACAGTCAGCAGCCGGTTTGGAGCACGCTAACATTGTGAATATCTATGATGTGGGCAGCGAGAATGGTATGTACTTCATTGTGATGGAGTATGTTGAGGGAATTACGTTAAAGACCTATATCGAGAAAAAGGGTCAGTTGAATTTCAAGGAGGCAATCAGTATTGCCATTCAAGTGGGAAGAGGTATCGAGGCAGCCCATAACAAGGGGATTATCCACAGAGATATCAAGCCACAGAATATTATTATTTCCACAGAAGGCAAAGTGAAGGTGACAGACTTTGGTATCGCGAGAGCTTCTACCTCCAATACCATCCATGCAGATGTGATGGGCTCTGTGCATTATTCCTCACCGGAACAGGCGAGAAATGGATATGTGGACGGCAAGTCTGACATCTACTCGCTGGGTATTGTTATGTATGAGATGGTGACAGGTCGTGTGCCATTTGACGGAGATACCACTGTGGCAGTGGCGTTGCAGCATCTTCAGGAGGATATGGTGGCACCGTCTGCCTATGCCCCTGACTTACCCATCAGCTTGGAGAAAATCATTCAGAAAGCAACCATGAAGAGCCCGGATCGCCGATATGCTTCCATGGAAGACCTTTTGATGGATTTAAAAAAGGCATTGGTGAGTCCAAATGAGGATTTTGTAACGATTGTAGATGCTGAAGAAGCAGAGAGAACCCGCGTTATTTCAGCAGAAGAGCAAGAGAAGATTCAGAAGGAACTGTTGGCAGACAAGGTGGATGAGGATGACCTTGAGGACGAGGAAGAGGACGAGGGTCCGGTGAATCCTAAGCTTGATAAAGCCATTACCATTATGGCCATTGCTGCGGCAGTAATTATTCTTGGTATTGTGATTTATATTGTGGGAAGTTTTGCAGGTATTTTCCATTTCGGTTCCAACAAGAAAGATGACGAGGCCACCGAGCAAGTGGAGAAGGTGGAGATGATCAATGTAGTTGGCATGGAAGAGGAAGAGGCTGCCGTCGCTCTGAAGAAAGCAAAGATTCCATACAAGTTTGAATATGAATCTTCCGATGATGTGGATGAAGGCTATGTCATCAAGCAGCAGTATGACAAGGGAGAGATGGTTTCTACCGACAAGAAGGTGACCATCACCGTCAGCAGCGGTGTGGGAGATTTGGACATTCCTGACGTGAAGGGAATGACAGAGGAGACAGCAATCAAGACCTTGAAGGACAAGGGATTTAAGTACAACCGTACTTACACATACACATCTGATGTGGCAGAGGGAACAGTTATCAGCTATACGCCGACGGGAACCGGCAAAAAGGGTGATACCATCACCATCGAGGTGAGCGCAGGCATACAGTCTGTTCAAGTTCCGGGTGTTTCCGGTATGACTCAGCAGGAGGCAGCCAACGCACTGGCTCAGGCAGGCTTGACTGTGGGTAACATCACAACAGAGTACAGCGATAATGTAGAGGCCGGAAGAGTTATCAGCCAGGGAATTGCTCAGGGCAAGACCGTAGATTCCGGCACATCCGTTGATCTTGTTATCAGCGATGGCAAGAAACCGGAGTACTACAGCTATTCAGGAGAGGTTAACAACACCTACGGGGTGGATGTGACCGTCACCATTTATGATTCCGACGGAACAGCGATTCCGGGGGCAAGCTGGAGCGTTCCGGCAGGTAAAACATTGTCTATCAATGCCAACAACATTGCGACTCCTAAGGGTAAAATGGTGATTACCGGTGATGGGGTCAATGAGACAAAGGAACTGTCTTTCACAAAACAGTAGCATAAGGAATCTTTATGATAGGAAAGATTGTTAAGGGAATTTCCGGATTTTACTACGTTTACGTGGTGGAATCCGGAATTTATGAATGTAAGGCAAAAGGTGTGTTTCGCAAGAAGCAGTTAAAACCCCTGGTGGGGGACAACGTACAAATAGATGTTTTGGATCAGGAAGGGCATCTCGGTAATATTACGGATATTCTTCCAAGAAAGAATCAACTGATTCGACCGGCGGTGGCCAATGTGGATCAGGCACTTGTGATTTTTGCTACCGATGCGCCCAAGCCAAATTTTAATTTATTAGACCGGTTTTTGGTTATGATGGAGTACCAGAATGTGCCGGTTCACATCTGTTTTAACAAGCTGGATTTATCCAGCGAGGAGGAACAGAAGAACTTGTCTGAGATTTATGAGCATACAGGCTATCAGGTTCACTTTACCCACGCATTAAGCGGTCAGGGAAAGCAGGAGATTCTGGAATTGTTGCGAGGGAAAACTACCACTGTGGCAGGACCCTCCGGCGTGGGAAAATCCACGCTGATCAACCAGTTGCAGCAGGGGGTGGTGATGGAGACCGGAAACATCAGCGAGAAGATTGGCCGCGGAAAACACACCACACGTCACAGCGAGTTGATTGCCATTGATGATGAGACGTTTATCATGGATACCCCCGGATTTAGTTCTATGTATGTACCTGAGATAGACAAGAAGGAACTGAGAGACTGCTATCCTGAATTTTTGGAGTATCAGGATGCCTGTCGCTTTCTTGGATGCGTTCACATCAACGAGCCGGATTGCGGAGTGAAAGAGGCTCTGTCTCAGGGACGTATCTCTCAAATCCGATACGATAACTACAAGCTTCTCTATGAGGAGTTGGCAAACCAGAAAAAATTTTAGTTAGGAGAAAAGGAATGAAGTGTTTATCCCCATCTATTTTGGCGGCAGATTATGGCAGACTGGCAGAGGAAATCAAATTGGTGGACGAAGCAGGCGCCCAATACATCCACATTGATGTAATGGACGGAGCTTTTGTGCCTAATATCACTATTGGTGCCCCTGTGGTGGCCGATTTGCGCAAGTATACAGACAAGATTTTGGACGTGCATTTGATGGTGGAGGAGCCGGACCGGTTTGTGGAGGATTTTGTTCAGGCGGGGGCTGATATCATCACGGTTCACGCTGAGGCATGTAAACATTTGGACCGCACCATCGTCCATATCAAGGAGCAGGGTGTTTTGGCAGGTGTGGCCTTAAATCCTGCAACTCCGATTTCTGTTATTACACATGTGCTTGAGATGGTGGACATGGTTCTTGTAATGTCGGTAAATCCGGGTTTCGGAGGACAGAGGTTTATCCCTTATACCTTGGATAAGATTGTGGACTTGAGAAGAGTTTTGGGAGAGCGGGGATTAAAACTTGACATTCAGATTGATGGTGGTGTCACTCTGGACAACATTGATGAGGTCCTGGATGCGGGAGCCAATATTATAGTGGCAGGAAGCTCTGTGTTTAGCGGGGATGCCGCAGCTAATGTGGAGAAATTTTTGGAGCATATGAAGTGAGATGATAACGTATATTCTTTCCGGTGGACAACTTGACCTGCCTTTTGCAGAAAAGATATTAGGACAGCGTGAGGACAAAGTCATCATTGCTGCGGACCGCGGTGTGGAAGCCTGTGAAAAACTGGGAATAACCCCGGATTACATTATCGGCGACTTTGATTCCGTGTCAGAGGCGGGGCAAGCATTCCTTCAAGGGTACACGGGAACGGTGGTCTCTTTGAATCCCGTGAAGGATGATACGGATACGGAGGCGGCCTTGCATCTTGCCTTTGACAATACGCAAGGCGACATTGTCATTTTGGGAGGTACCGGCACAAGACTGGATCATGTGATGGGGAATATTTCAATTCTCAGACAGGGGATTGAGCGGGGCAGAAGAGTGCTTCTTGTGGATCCCTATAATCGCATCCGGGTGGTGGAGGGGCGACTCTCTATCGAGAAAGAAAAGCAGTTCGGTGATTATGTGTCTGTTTTCCCGCTGGAGGGCAGGGCAGAAGGTGTAACCCTGACAGGATTTTTCTATCCATTGCAGGATGCGGTTTTAGAGGGGGCCTCTTCCCTGGGAGTCAGCAATGAAATTGTGGAGGCGAGGGCAGATATTTCTGTGAAGAATGGATGTCTCCTGGTGATAGAATCCCGAGATGAAAAATAATTTGCCAAATTCTGTATTATGTGTATAATATATAGAATATATTATATGACAGATGTTTTATAACGAAACGGAGGAAGAAAAATGTGGAACAGAAAAGCAATTAAGCAGGCTGCTAAGAAACGTATGTCCGCCAACTACTGGAAAATGGTGTTGGTAGGGTTAATACTGGCATTCCTAACCGGCGGTGTGGGCTTTAATTATTCTTTTGGACAGAATAGTTATTCTAATGTGTTTGGCGAAGAAGAGGAGTCCGTTGAACAAGACTTTGAGGAAGCTTTTGAGGATGGCTTTGAATTCTCTATACCGGGAAATGGACATCACAATGAACTGGATCCATTCTTTGGCAAAGGGGAAAGCATGGCGCCTTTCGGTATGTTTATGGGAATCTTTGCAGTGGTTATGGTAGTTGTCCTTGCCATCTCCATTCCTCTTGCAATTTTTGTGTTCAATCCATTGGTTCTGGGAGCAAAGAGATTTTTCTATGTGAATATTAAGAGGGAAGCTGACCTGAAGGAAGTCGGCAACGGATTTGATAAGAGTTACCTTAACAGGGTTAAGAATCTGTTCTTGGTAGATTTATTTACCTTCTTGTGGTCCTTGCTCTTCGTGATACCGGGTATTATTAAGGCATATGAGTACCGCATGATTCCGTATCTTTTGGCGGAGTATCCTGATATGAGCAGAGAGGAAGTTTTTGCTACCAGTAAGAAGATGATGACAGGCAACAAGTGGAAGGCTTTTGTCTTTGACTTATCCTACTTTGGATGGTTCCTTCTCTCAGGAATCACCTGCGGCATTGTGGGTATTTTCTATGTTAATCCATATTACTACCAGGGGGATGCAATGCTCTATGATGCCATCAAGTATGACTGTGGTATGAATGGTACAACTGCACAGGCGCAGGATGTTGTAGAAGACATCTTCGTGGCAGAAGATGTTACGGTAGAGGATACCGACGACACAATCTAATCCTTTGTGAAATTTGCGAAGTCATTAACCATCGGTGGAGAACGTACATGTTCTTTGCCGGTGGTTTTTTTTGTACGAATCTAAACGCAAGGTCTGGTTTGTGCACCGTTTTTTTTGTATAATGGATGAAGATTATGCGAAACCGGGCTAAAGCATAAAACTATACGATGTCAGGACAACAGTTTCGTATGCGGGGTACTTGTGAGCGGTCGGTACTTAGACGGTGCTTTAGCAGCGCCTTATGTACCGCTACCAGCGAGCAGTAGCGAGAGCGTGCCCCGTGTATGAACTGTTGTGATGACATTGTGAGTATAAAATGTCAAGTGTTTCGCCAATTACTTGGAGGGGAATATGTCCTTGCAATTTATTCAGGGGAATGCAGGAAGCGGCAAGTCCACCTATTTGTATCAAAATATCATAGAGGAAGCCATACAACACCCCAAGAAAAACTATCTGGTGGTGGTGCCGGAGCAGTTTACGATGCATACCCAACAGCAGTTGGTGGCGATGCACCCTGCCCATAGTATTATGAACATCGATGTGCTCAGCTTTGAACGTATGGCGTATCGAGTGTTTGACGAGTTGGGGACGGATACGCTGCAGGTGTTGGAGGAGACAGGAAAGCACCTGTTGCTTCGCAAGATTGCTCAGGAGCAGAAGGAACATTTGGTGGTGTTGCAAAAAAACAGCAGACGACCGGGCTATATTGCGCAGATTAAATCCCTGATTTCAGAACTGATGCAGTATGACATTTCTCCGGAGACTCTGGAGGATATGATGGAGTGCCCGGGAATGCAGGAGAACTTCCGTCAAAAGGCCGGAGATATTCTGGTGCTTTATCGGGAGTATCGCAGTCGTCTGGCGGGCAATTACATTACGGCAGAGGAGATTCTTCAGAAACTGATGGATGTGGCAGACCGGTCCAAGATTTTGCGAGGGGCAACCGTGGTGTTTGACGGATTTACGGGATTTACCCCCATCCAGAACCAATTTTTGGAAATGCTTTTTGGAATTGCAGACAAGGTGATGGTGACGGTGACCTGTGAGCCGGGAAGCCGTCTCTTTGAGGAACCGGCAGACCAGGATTTGTTTGCTATGGGAAAGCGTATGGTTCTCACTTTAGTTGCCATGGCAGAAAGAGCAGGCTGTGAGATAGAGCCTGTTATTTGTCTGGAACAGTCCGCCCAAGGGCGGTTTAGGCCGGGAGGGTATCTGTGGCATTTGGAACAGAATCTGTTTCGCCCCGGTGCCAAGCCTTTTGTCGAAATGGAGGATCCGGGGGATGCATTTGCCATGGTCAGTCTTTCTACACCTCGCCAGGAACTGACCTATGTGGCCTGCGAGATTGAGAAGCAGGTGAGAGAACAGGGACTGCACTATGGAGACTTTGCTGTGGTTTGCGCAGATATGGATACGTATGCCCATCTTGTGCCCGGAATTTTTGATAAGCTTCATATCCCGTATTTCTTGGATGCCAAGGCAGAGATTGTATTTCATCCTTTTATTGAGGCTATCAAGAGTCTGTTTATGATGGTGGAGGAGAATTGTTCCTACGAGAGCGTGATGCGTTTGCTCCGTTCCGGTATGACGGATTTGGACACGGGGGAAATAGACTTACTGGAGAATTATTTGTTGGCTGCCAATGTACGAGGCTTTGGAAAATATCGGGACATATTTACTTATATCCCCATGGGGTATACACCGGAGCAAATGGTTACCCTCAATGAAATTCGGGGCAAATTGGCCAAGCCGTTGGGAGAGTTTTATGAGAGATTCCCCGGGAAGAGGGGGACAGTGGCGGACATCTCGGAGGCACTGTATCGCTGGATTTTGTACTACGATATACAACGGCGACTAAAGCAGCGGGGAGATATGTTTGAAGAGATGGGGGAGGCTACCAAGGCCAGAGAGTACCAACAGATTTATGGCGTTGTTATGGACTTGCTGGACAAGCTGGTGGCGATTCTGGGCACAGAGGAGATGTCTCTCACAGAATACGGAGAATTGCTCGCCACAGGCTTTGAGTCTTTGCGCATTGGAGTTATCCCTCCCGGTACTGACCGGGTTGTGGTGGGGGATATGGAGCGAAGTCGTCTTGCCGGGATTAAGGTATTATATTTGGTGGGAGCCTGTGATGGAGCCATTCCCAAGTCGGTGGACAGCGGTGGCATTCTCACGCAAGTGGAGCGACAGCAGTTGCGGGAGGCTGATTTTGTGTTGGCACCCACGGACAGGGAGAAGGCTTTTATGCAGCGCTTTTATCTCTACTTTGTCATGACAAAGCCATCTGATAAATTGGTGGTGACCTACGCAAGAGTGGACAACGGTGGCAATGCAACCAGACGCTCTTATTTGATTGGGGTGTTGGGAAAATTATTTCCAAATGTCCCTGTGACTACCATAGAATCCCTGCCCATCGCCCATCAGCTCCTCACCCCGGAGGTGGCAAGGGACTATCTGGTGGAAGGCTTGCGGGGATGTGCCAGAGGAGAGGAAGTTTCTCAGGAACTGCTGGGACTTTTGGCTTGGGAACAACAGCAGAATGAATCGCAGATGGGACGGTTGGTGGAAGCGGCTTATTACACCCACAAAAAGGAACAATTGTCGGCGGCGGCTGTGGATGCGGTGTTTGGCAAAGAGCGCTTTGAGAGCGTGAGCCGTATAGAACAATACGCCCGTTGCGCCTATGCATACTTTGTCAAATATGGCCTGTCATTACAGCCCAGACAGGAGTACAGTTTTGCATCGGTGGACATGGGAACGCTCTATCACACCGCTTTGGAGTATTATTCGAAAAGACTGGATGGGGATACTGAGGTAAACTGGTATACCATTTCTCAGGAGAAGATGGAGCAAATGGTGAGAGAGGCCATCCTCCATACCTATCAGACCATGACAAAGACCCAGGTGATGGAGTCAGCCAGGGATGCTTACATTTTACACAAAATGGAGATGACACTTGGACAGACGGTGTGGGCGTTGACGGAGCAGGTGCGAAAGGGTTCTTTTGTGCCAAAGGCCTTTGAGGTATCCTTTGATAGGGTGGACGATGTGGATGCCTTGAAGTTTCGATTAGATGAGATGCACTCTATGCGCCTGGTGGGTAAAGTCGACAGAGTGGATTTGTGTGAAACGGAGGATACGGTTTACGTGAAAATCGTGGACTACAAATCCGGCAATAAGGATGTGGATTTGAACCGGTTGTATCACGGCCTGCAGGTACAGTTGGTGCTATATTTGAATGCTACAATGGAAGGACTGAAGGAAAAGTATCCGGATAAAGACATTGTTCCGGGAGCCATGTTTTATTATCATATTCACCGGCCATTTCTTTCCCGGGAAGCGGTGCAAAAGAATGGAAGAGAAGATGCACTGTTAAAGGAATTGCAGATGCGCGGTGTGTTAAACAGAGATGATGCGGTGGTGGAGGCCATGCATCATGGTTTACAGGGCAAATCCAATGTGATCCCTGCAGGACGAAAAGCAGACGGAACATTGGATGCAACAACCAAGGCTTTGGACCGAGAACAGTTTGCCATGGTGGGAGACTACGTGAACCTTCTGATGCAATCCAATGGGGAGCGAATCATTGGAGGAGACATTGACTGCGCCCCCTACAAAATGGGGGATGAAACCGGTTGTGCTTACTGTGAATACCATGGAATATGTGGATTTGACAGCAAGATGCCGGGATATGATTATCGAGTGCTTTCTGTGGAAAAAGATAGAGACCGGATTGTGGAGAATATGAAGACAGATTTGGAAAAAGCAAAGGGACGCAGACATGACGAAGTGGACAGATGAACAACAGAAAGTCATTGATACGAGAGAACAGAATATGTTGGTTTCTGCAGCAGCAGGCTCCGGGAAAACGGCGGTGCTGGTGGAACGAATTGTACAAAAAATCCTGGACAATAACCATCCTGTAGACATCGATAAAATTTTGGTAGTGACCTTTACAAGGGCTGCGGCAGCGGAAATGCGCCAGCGTGTGCTGGACGCCATCAACGACGCTTTGGAGCTGGATCCTACAAATCCACACTTACTCCGTCAGGCAACGCTGGTGCACACGGCCTTTATTACCACCATTGACAGCTTTTGCAGTTATGTGGTTCGAAACCATTTCTATGACATAGACTTGGAACCGGGATATCGCATTGGCGATCAGGGTGAAATCAAACTCATGGCAAAGGCTGCTATGGATGCCGTGATGGAAGAACAGTATGACATTGCCAAGGGAGAGGACAATTCTCTCTTTTTGAAATTGATTGATGCCTATGGAAGAGAGAACTCCGACGAGCCTGTTACCGAGATGATACAGACTTTATTCGAGAAATCACAAAGCTTCCCATGGCCTGATGAGTGGCTGGAGGGATTGCTTTTGCCCTATCAGGTGACAGAGATTTCCGATCTTTTGGAAAGTAGCTGGTTTACATGGATGATAAACATTGTCCGGGGAGTGGTGCAGGAGGCTTTAGAAGACACGAGACAGCTGTTGCAACTGTGCCGGATGCCCCAGGGACCGGATTGCTATGCAAAGGGCTTGGAGCAGGATATTGTAATGTATGAGGATCTGCTGGCATATCAGGAGAAACGTCGGTTCTATGAAGCTGTGAGGGAGTGCAAGTATGCTCCCATTGGTCGCAAACCTTCCAACTATGATAAGGATATGGAACTGCTGGAACGGGTAAAAAATCGCAGGGATGAGGTCAAGAAGTGTGTGGAAAAATGTCGTCAGGATTTCTGTGCCAAGAGTCTGGAGGATGTGGTGAGTCAGATGCAGCTTCAGCGGCCCATGGTGGAAGAACTCATCCGTTTGACCCGCCGCTATGCCGAGACCTTTGGAGCATATAAGACCAGAAAGAACGTGTTTGACTTTGCCGATGTGGAACATTTCGCATTGGATATCTTAAAGGACAAAACCACCCATGAATGTAAGCCGGCCGCTTTGGAATTCCAACGGCAATTCAATGAGGTGATGATCGACGAGTATCAGGACAGCAATTTCATTCAGGAGGAGATTCTCACTGCCGTTACCAGAGAGAAAAACGGAGAGCACAATCTGTTTATGGTGGGGGATGTGAAGCAGAGCATCTATCGGTTTCGCCAGGCTTGCCCCTCTCTGTTTGTGGACAAATATCAGCGCTATACCCAAGGGGAAGAGGGATGCATTGCCATTGATTTGCAGAAGAATTTCCGGAGCAGAAGTCAGGTGTTAACGTTTGCCAATGATGTTTTTTATCAACTGATGCACAAGGATTTAGGGGACGTGGAATACAATGAGGATGCGGCTCTTTATTGTGGCGCCACAAATTATATACCTCAGGAGCATATGTTTGACGGAGAAATTCTTGTGGGGGATTTGACGGATGTGGCAGATAAGGTGGCTTATGAGGCTAAACTCATTGCCGACAAAATCAACGATATGTGCCGGTATCAGTTAGTGACAGACAAGGTTACCGGAACATTGCGACAAATGCGCTACTCTGACGTGGTGATTCTTATGCGCAGTCCGGGAACTTGGGCGGATACGTTCATAGATGTACTGCAGGAGAATGGGATTCCTGCCTTCGCAGAGAGTAAGACAGGGTATTTTACCACCAGAGAAGTGGAGACGGTTTTGAATCTTTTGAGAACATTGGATAACCCATATCAGGATATTCCGTTGGCGGCAGTTCTCCACTCAGAGATTTTCGACTTTTCCAATGAAGAACTGGCTGAGATATCACAAAAAGGAAAACCGTTGATGACGGCGCTTTTGGAATATGCACAGGCACATCCCAAGGATGCCAAGGTTGCATTCTTCTTGGAATTTTTGACTGCCAAACGGGAAATGATACAAGATATCCCCATTCATCAATTGTTGGAAAGCCTTCTTGAGGAAACGGGATATTTGGCCTATGTCACTGCCATGCCCCGAGGGGAAATGCGCCGGGCCAATTTGCAAAAGCTGATTGATCAGGCGGTGGCTTATGAGTCTACCAGCTATAAGGGATTGTTTCACTTTGTCAATTACATCGAAAAGCTGGGCAAGTACAGTGTGGAGATGGGAGAAGCTGCCATCGTAGGGGAAAATGACGATGCGGTGGCACTGATGAGCATTCACAAAAGCAAAGGTTTGGAATTTCCTGTGGTGATTGTGGCCGGTTTGGGAAAGCAATTTAATCATGCGGACAGTAGGGGAGCCATGCTGTTACACTCTGATATGGGAGTGGCATTGGAATTGAGGGATATGACCAGTCAGATATCGGATACACCTCTCTACAAGAAGGCGGTGGCCAAGGCGAATAAGTGGGAGATGTACGGGGAAGAAATGCGGGTTTTGTACGTTGCTATGACCCGTGCCAAGGAAAAGATGATTCTGGTGGGAACCATTGCGAAAGCAGAAGAAACCCTGGCAAAATGGCAGGAATCTGTGGGTGATCTGTCCCTTGGTGTCCGGGAAAATGCCACAAGTTTTATGGAGTGGATTGTTCGCGCCACAGCCGGCAAGCGGGACACATACCCCATTACGCTGGTGACACCGCCACAGGTGGTAGTGGCAGAGGTGGCACATCAGATAGAGGGACAGCAGATAAAGGAGAGGCTCCTTCATCCTATCGTTTCTCGGGAGATGGTGGATGCCATATCACGGCAGATGTCATATGTATACCCGTATCAGAAAAAGGTGGAATACAAGAATAAATATTCTGTGTCTGAAATCAAACATCAGAGGATGGAAGAGGCCTTTGAACCCGGGGTAGATAATAAACCGTATTTTTTGGAAACCTCCTATGAACCTATTATTCCTCAGTTTGTTTCAAAAAGAGAGAACTGCGGGATGAATCCGGGGGCACTTCGGGGAACCGCTATGCATCGCTTTCTGGAGTGTTATGACTTCGGGGGAAAGGAGTCCCTTCAGGAGCAGTTGGAGCGTATGTGTGCCAAGGGATTCCTTTCTGCGGAAAACCGGGAACTCCTTTCTCTGGACAAGTTAGAGAGATTTCTTGCGACACCTTTGGCTGATAGAATGGCCGGGGCAGCAAGGCAGGGTGAACTATACAAGGAAAAGCCTTTTGTCATGAGTGTTACGCCCAATGAACTTTTCCCGGAAGCAGACCAGGGGAAGGATACTCTTTTGGTACAGGGAATCATAGATGTATTCTTTGTGGAAGATGGTGAGATTGTGTTGCTGGATTATAAGACAGACAAGGTGACACAGCCCAAGGAATTGATTGACCGTTATCAGGTACAACTGCAACTTTACGGCAAAGCTCTGGCGCGTACTTTATCGCTCCCGGTGAAAGAAATTCTCATATATTCTTTCGCTTTGGAGGAAACCATTGCATTGTGAGCCGGTTCTATATATACTATAGATTGGTTTTTGAAATCATAAATCTTAGGAGGTTTTCAACATGATCAGCTATGAGTATGATGAAGCTTGTATTGAGGCATTTTTGGAGCAACAATTAAAGTTATTCCCGGAGGAAGTGGCTCAGGGTTATGAGGAGGCAGAAGCATTTCTGGAGGATTGTATGGCAGTTGTCTGTGACAATCAGAAGGAAGTGATCGAATATTTGGAAGAAGAAATGGATATCGCCGGTATGAGTCAGGAGGAAATCCTGGAAGCAGAAGAGGTATTTCCTATCGGCGATGGCAGATATCTAATTGTAGAGGGATAGGATACATGAACAGACATAAAAGATTATTGGCAGGGATTCTCTGCCTGGTGCTAATGGCGGCTACAATGTTTACAGGATGTTCCGTAGGAAACAGGCAGATTTATTTCGCTTCCAAGAGTGGCAGGGGCGATGTGTTTAAAATTGGTGAACTGTCCTGCCCTAAGGAGGAGGCAAAGGTATATTTGGCCAACTACAAGAATTTGTATGGTAATCTGTATGGCACGGATTTGTGGACAGAGGAGTACGATACAGAGGAGATGGAGGAAAGCATTAAGGACGCTGTGCTTAGCCACCTCACCAAGGTATATGCGCTAAACGTATATGCGGCACAAAAGGAAATCACATTGTCCGATGCTGAGGAGGAAGAAGTAGAGAAGGCAGCAAAGGAATACTATGACTCCCTAAACCGCAAAGAAAGATCATACACAGGAGCTTCCAAGTCTGATATCCGGGAGATGTATCGCCGATATGCGTTGGCGGAAAAGATGTATACACAGTTGATGGAAAGTGTGGACAGCAATGTAAGTGAGGATGAGGCAAGGGTAATTGATACCTATGTGTTGTTTGTCACAGACGAAAAGCTGGCCAATCAAATCGACAAAAAAATCAAAAATGGTGCAACTTTTGAGCGTCTTGCCAGCAGCTACAATGAACTGGATTCCATGAAAGCAACCTTTGGGAGAGGAACATACGACAAGGCTGTTGAGGATGTGGTATTTGCTTTGGACAATGAACAGGTGTCATCGAAGATAGAAGCAGATGGCGGGTATTATTTTTTCCAATGTATCAACAAATATAACGAGAAGCTATCGGAAGAGAATAAATCCGTCATTGTGGAACAGCGACAGAAACAGGCTATGGAGGATGTGAAAGCTTCTATTGAGAAGATGTATTATTCTCATTTTAACACCAAATTATGGAATAAGATTACGGCACCCAGTAGTGCAGATGTGACAACAAACAGTTTTTTTACCACTTTAGATTCATATATATCACACTAGATTTTTTGAAAAAATTGGGGTATAATGTCCTTTGTGAACTTATTGTGCATTTATACAAAAGGAGTTAGAGTATGGCAGAGAATAAGAAAGTAGATGTCAAGAAGGTTGCTGAGGAAGCTAAGAAGGCTACCGAGACAGTAAAGGCTACTGCAGAAAAGACAGCAGAGACTGTTAAGGCTTCCGCAGAGAAGACAGCTAAGAAGGCTACAGCTACAGCTAAGAAAGCTACAACAACAGCTAAGAAGGCTACAGCAAAGAAGACAACCAAGAAGGTTGTTGCTACCAAGTCAGCAGTACTTCAGTTCGCTGGAGAGGACTTCAAGGTAGAAGATGTGATTGCCAGAGCTGAGCAGGCATTTAAGGCAGAGAATAAGAGAAAGGCAATCCAGGACATCAAGGTATACCTGAAGCCGGAAGAGAGAGCAGCATATTATGTTGTAACATCTGGTGAGAGTGAGTACGCTGGAAGAATTGACTTATAATTTGTTACATAACTCAGATAAAAGATCAACCGTTTTGGTTGGTCTTTTTTTGTTGTTTGGCGATGCGATACATGAAATGTATATACGGTAGGCGTTGGTCGATTATGTATCCACAGGCTGAAAAAAATGGGGCATAAAAGACATTGGCAATTACCTATGAATCTGTGCAACAAATTTTGTGCAATATGACATTTTTCCCCAAATGAGGATTTGTGAGTCGCAAAAATGCCTTTGTTATGTTAAAATTTTATAGACCCCCATAGGGGGTTATTTACAACAATTGATAAGGGAGACAGGAAGATGAATAGCGAGAAAAGTGGTGCTACGATTCTTGCCGTGGCAGGCAAGGGTGGCGTTGGCAAAACTTCCCTGGCAGCAGTGATGGTAAAGCTCTTGGTGGCGGCCTACCCCGACAAGAGAATCCTTGCCATTGACGCAGATCCTGCCGTTGGCCTTTCTACAGCTTTAGGTGTGAATGTCACCAAGACAGTGGATGATATTCGCAAGGAAGTAGTGGCCAATGCGGAAGACGGCAATGCCAAAGCAGCAATCGAATTATTAGGAGAAGCCAGATACCAGATACTCGACGCTTTGGTTGAGATGGATGGCTTTTCTTTTATTGCCGTTGGTCGTCCGGAGGCTGCGGGCTGTTACTGCAAGATTAACAGCTATCTGAAGGAAGTTATTGGCATTTTAGCAGGCAACTACGACTATATTGTAATAGATGGCGAGGCGGGTATCGAACAGATTAACCGCCGCGTTATGGAGAAGGTGACACATTTGTTACTGATTACCGATTCCAGCAGGAAGGGTACTCAGGTGGTGCAGACCATTAAGAAGGTGGCAGATGAGTTGGTGATGTATGAAAAGGTTGGGGTGATTGCCAATCGTTTGCCTGATTTAGGAGTGAAGGAATATATGGATTTGGGGGGGATACCGGTGTTGTCGTATATCCTCGCCGATGCTTCCCTGGCGGAGTTTGACTTGAAGGGGGAGAATGTATTTTATCTCAATGATGAAGCGCCTATTGTCAAGGGAGCGAAAGAGGCCTTGATTGGAATGGGCATCATAGAATAAAAAGGGGGAAACAAATGAAGGATTTAAAGCATCTATACTACTTTGAGAAGTTGTTGGAAGAGGCCAATAACGACTTGATTCGTCAGGCGCAGGACGAGGGTAAGAAATGTGTGGCTACTGTGTGTGAGAATATACCGGAGCCGCTTTTGAACCTGCCGGGCACATTTTCTGTGCGTCTGCGGGCACCTCGAACAGGCTCTATGGAGATGGCTACATATTATATGACCAGCTTTCTCTGTGAGTATACCAGAGCCCTTCTGGAGAGAGCCATGGAAGGAGGGTTCAATTTTGCAGATTGCCTGATTTCACCGGATGGTTGTTCCATGATGAACCGTTGCGCAGAGAATATGGAACTTCTGAATACCATGGGAGCAGGCAAGGAGAATTTCTTCTATGAGTACATGGAGATTCCGATGAAGGGAGACGACAATGGACTGAACCTGTATGTTCTCCAGTGTCAGAATCATATTTTGAAGCCCTTGCAGGAGAATTTCGGAATCGATGTCTCTGATGCTGCCATTCGCAAGGCAGTGGAAGAGCACAACGAGATGTGTCGTATCATTCGTGAATTAGGTGATTTCCGTAAGGAAGAGAATCCTCGCATCACAGGATATGAGTATCATATTATCACTATGGCAACCTATGTGGCGCCTAAGTATCTCTTAATGGATAAGCTGAGAGAGACTTTGGAGGAGGTTAAGACGAGAGAGCCTGATGCTGACAATAAGTTTAGAGCAAGAGTGGTCTTTGTGGGTTCCGAGGTGTATGATGTGGATGTCATCAAACTGGTGGAAGAGTCCGGCGCATATGTATGTGCAGACCGTTTCTGCTATGGTTCTTTGCCGGGAAGGGATGAGATCGTTCTCACAGAGGATGAGGATGCCCTTACCCAGGTTTGTCGTCAGTATATGACACGTGGACAGTGTCCGCGCTATATGGATATGCCTAAGATGCTGAATCGCCGCGAGTATGTGGATCAGTTGGCTAAGGAATATCATGCGGATGGTATCATTTACGAGCAGATTAAGTTCTGTGACCCATGGGCTTATGAGCGTATGGTTGGTACAGTTGTAATGAGAGACGAGTACGGTTATCCTGTTTTGGCGGTAGACCGCCCGTATTCTATCGGTACATCCGGACAGATGCGTACAAGAGTACAGGCATTTGTGGAGAGTATTGAGATCAAGAAAATCCAGGGAGGTGCAAAGTAATGGCTAAAGAGATAGGAAAAGACAGATTAGGCGATTTTTTCAGCACCGGTAAGGTTAGAAAGCGTCGTGAATGGCGTGGATTTAAAGATACCTGGTATGATTATACAAGATGGCTATACATAATGAAGGTTTTGGCAGGGTTTGTTATCAAGCCTCGCAATATTAAGGCAATGTTCCGTTACCGTTGGATGGTGAACTATCTGGCAGTGCCTATGATGGTAGATAAGCACACACAGGGGCTTCGCGGACCATACCTTAGAATCTGCCACTTGCAGCAGGACTTGGTTGTATATGATGTGGCTAAGCTTCTGGACAACTTGTTCAGAGGGGATAGACGTATTGGAAACGACACTGAGTTTTCCAAGAAGGTCTGTCTGGTGGATGAGAACGAGATGACGGCTGTGTTGATGGGATTCCCTACCGTTAAGGGTTTGAGTCGAGAGACACCATCTACCTATGTGGCCGTTCTCTTGAATCAGACAGCAGCACTTCACTACATCGACGTGGCTCAGGAATACGGACTTCCCGGAGATGTTTGTCCTATGCCTGAAGCAGAAGCAGGATTGTCCATCGATGATGATGCTCCGATTCTCGGCGCTTGTGCCATTCAGTGTAACACCACCTGTGATGGTTCTTTGATGGGTAACGGTGTTATCTCTAAGAGACTTGAGTTAGAGGATGGCATTCCGGTGTTTCAGTTGGCTGCGCCCCTTCGTCACAGAGAAGACGATGTACAGGAGTATGCAGCACAGGAGATTCGAAATGCCATCGCATTTATCGAGAAGCATACAGGAGAGAAGTGGGATTGGGATTACTACTTTGAGTGTGCAAAGCGTGTAAACGAATCTACCCGCCATCGTATGGAATGGCTGGATATGAATAAGACGGATTACCCACAGGTGTTCGGTTCTAATCTGGCACTTTATACAGAGACCAACTATATGGCAATCTGCGGTAAGGTTCCTGAGTTCGTAGAGGTTGACCGCAAGATTTCTGCACTGGCAGAGAAGGCCTACAAGGATAAGATGATGATGGCTAAGGAATACCGTCATCGTGCCATTGTATGGGGAGTGCAGTCTCATTACTACATGGACTTTTTGCTGTGGCTTCTCAATTGCTGGGGCATTGTTCCTCTTACCGATATGCTTTCTATGGTTTCCACCAAGATGATTGCAGAGGAAGATACACCGGAGAACAGAGAACAGGCGATTTACGATATGGCATGGTTGACAGAGAATATGATTATGCGTAACCGTACACACGGTGGCTACAAGGTTCTCTTGGATGAACTCTGGGAGTTCTGTGAGGAATTCAACGCTGATACTGTTATTCTTTGGGAGCATATGGCTTGTAAGGCCTTGGATGGTATGCATGGTCAGTTTGAGGAGAAGGCAAGGGAGCGTGGTATCCATTTGATTTGGGTAACTCACGACTTGTTTGATCCACGCATCGTTTCCCGCCAGGGAATCAGAGACCAGATTAACCGTTATATGAGAACCGTTTTCCACGAGGAACCATTAGACCCATCACTGGAAGTTCTTCCGGATGAGCACTCATGGTAAAGCGAGAAGAATTAGATAGACAGTAAGGAGAGTATTTATTATGAAGTATTATGGTGGATGTGACTCAGGAAGTACATACACAAAATGTGTAATTATCGATGAGACAGGCAAGATGGTGGCTAATGTAACCTTGCGCTCCCGCATCAATGCGGTTTTGAGCTGCGAGGATTCCCTGAAAGAAGCCATTGCTCAAGTGCCGGATTTGAACAGTGCAGAGGATTTGGACTATCTGGTAGGTACAGGATACGGGCGTAACAAGGTTCCGTTTGCAGACGAGAACATCTCTGAGATTAGTTGTCATGCTATGGGGGTTCACGTGGCAGACCCTACCGTAAAGGCAATCATTGATATCGGTGGACAGGACGTTAAGGGTATCGCCATCGATGCCGACGGAACGGTATTGAACTTTGCCATGAACGATAAGTGTGCGGCAGGTACCGGTCGTTTCTTTGAGACAATGGCAAAGGCATTTGAAATGTCTTTGGATGAGTTTTCCAAGTTGTCTTTAAAGGCTAAGAATGTGATTCCGATTACTGCCCAGTGTACTGTATTTGCAGAGTCAGAGGTTATCTCTCTTGTGGGAGAAGGAAAGCCTATGGATGAGATTGCAGCAGGTATTGAACTTTCCGTAGCAAAGAGATGTTTCGTTATGTCTAAGAAGGCAGGTGCCGTGGATTCCATTACCTTGACAGGTGGCTGTGCCAAGAATGACGGTTTGAAAGAGGCCATCGAGAAGGTGCTGAATCTCAAGGTGATTGATCTTCCGATTGATCCGCAGCTTATGGGAGCTTTGGGAGCTGCTGAATTTGCCCGCCAAAAGGGAATGGCAAGATAGGAGGAAAGGATATGGCAACATTTTTACATGTATTATTGATTATCGCCATTGTGTTTGTTTGTTTATTTGTATTGAGTTTCATTGTATATTTCTTCAATCTGGATATGAAGATGATGACATTGCTTGAACCAATCATGAACAAGCACTATGATAAGATTAAGAGGGATAAGCATCTGTAATGAAACTTTACGACGAAATAATTACAAGCTGGAATGAGATGCTTTTAGAGCAGAATGTGAAATCACTGCCTGTAGAGTCTGAGGTCTTATGGCCGGATGTGGGCAAAGACAATATGATTCTGCGCTCGGATATGGCATACGAACTGGGTGGCAGCAGTGCCTCCATTCCTGCATTAGGCGGCACGGCCATCACCGATGATGATACGTTGGTTCCTCAGGATGAGATTCTGTTGGTGGGACCGGACTTGTCAGAAATTAAGGGGGATGTTCCCTATGCAAGACTTGCTGTTGCCAGAGTGCGTGGGGAGGAGATGGGAGAGGGCAATACACTTTATAATGCCATTCGCAACATCGAGTATGTGCGCTACCATGTGAATCCCAAGGGATTTATGATGCGGGTGTCCGCCATGCACGAGAGGGAGAGCGTCCGAGTATCGAAGGATGCTATTGCTGCCGGACTGGATTTTCAGACGGTGGGCAATATGATGCTTCAGAGTTTTCACAGGAACACTAAGGTGGAGGCGGTTAAGATCATCTTTATCACCACACCGGATTTTCCCTATGATCGGTTATCATCTGAGATACGACAGGGAGAAAAAATCACAAAAACCATCGACCACATGTTGAAGAATATTATGACAGATTGTAGTGCCTGTAGCCTGCAGGAAATCTGCGATGAAGTGGAGGGACTGCGAGAACTCCATTTCAAGCAATGATAGGTATGCAACTGAGGAGTGATGGTTGAGAAAAATAGCAAAAAATGGTACAATTATTTATATTTGAGACCATTGAAGGAACAATATCAAGTATTTAAAGAGGAGAGAAAAATATGGACATGAACAAGTACAATGAGTGGCCGGCAAATCACAAACATGATGCCAACCCAAGTCCAGCGATTATTGCATTGGGTAAGAAGATCACAGATGTGGCAGGTCACATGATTGGGGGAGTCAAGGTAGAGGATCCGGAGTACTGGGGGCTTGCTGAGATTATCACCGAGGAGATGGCTGAGGTTGGCCTCACAATGAAGAAGAGAGCTCACTACACCTTTGATCAGCTCTGTGAGATGAACAAGGATAAGGTGGAGAAACTTGGCAAAGATGGATTCCAGAAACTTTTGGATGACATGAGTTACATTGGTTTGTTGGAGTATGACTACGGTTATCACTATGACCACAACGGACGTACCGCTCCACAGTCAGAGCGCAGATACATTCTTCCTATGTTTGTACCGGGCTCTGCTGAGCTGTTCAATATGGAAGAACTTCCTGACGGCAGCAACCCACGTTTGAAGGATCACCCGGATGTAGCTTCCTTCTTCGAGAGAATGACCTATATCCCATTGGAGGGAATTACACAGATGGTTCCTCCCGGAGGCGCCGGTGTAGGTATGCACGTTATTCCTGTTGAGAAGGCGATAGAGATGGATAATGAATCCATTGATATCGAGCATCTTTCTTACTGGCTCAGCAAGTATGAAGGCAAGATTGGTGTAGGCCGTTGCTCTTGCCGTGCATCCCGTAAGGTTATCGGTGAAGGCGTAGCTGATGACGATTATGCATGGTGTATTGGTGTGGGTGATTTCGCAGATTACTGCCGTGAGACCAATAAGGGCCACGATATCACCAAAGAAGAGGCACTTGCCATCTTGAAGAGAGCAGAGGACAATGGTTTTGTTCATCAGATTACCAACATCGATGGCGAGAACAAGATTTTTGGTATCTGCAACTGTAACGTTAATATCTGTAATGCACTTCGTACCTCACAGTTATTTAACACACCGAATATGTCTCGTTCCGCATATGTGGCACATGTTGACAAGGATAAGTGTGTTGCCTGTGGTCGATGTGTAGAGTACTGCCCGGCAGGTGCTACACGTTTGGGTCAGAAGCTTTGCCAGAAGGACGGAAGCGAAGTTGCATATCCTAAGCAGTTGTTACCGGATCACGTAAAATGGGGTAAGGAATTCTATGATCCTGACTATCGTGACAACAACCGCGTGAATACACATAAGACCGGTACTGCACCATGTAAGACAGCTTGTCCTGCACATATTGCGGTACAGGGTTACTTGAAGAAAGCAGCACAGGGAGAATACAGAGACGCTCTTGCACTTATCAAGAAGCAGAACCCATTCCCGGCAGTTTGTGGTCGTATCTGTAACCGTCGTTGTGAGGACGCTTGTACCAGAGGTACCATCGATCAGCCAATCGCAATCGATGCAGTTAAGAAGTTTATTGCAGATTTAGATTTGAACGCTGAGACAAGATATGTTCCACCGGTTGTCATCCCTGCAAGTACATACAAGGATCACTGGGATGAGAAGATTGCCATTATCGGTGGTGGCCCGGCAGGTTTATCTGCAGCATTCTTCTTGGCAGAGAGGGGTTACAAGCCAACTGTATTTGAGAAGAATGATGAGCCGGGTGGTATGCTTCGCTATGGTATTCCTTCCTACAAGTTGGAGAAGGATGTTATCGCAGCCGAGATTGATGTTATGAGAGAGATGGGGGTTGAGATTAAGACCGGCATCGAAGTTGGCAAGGACATTAGCCTGAACGAACTTCGTGCACAGGGATACAAGGCCTTCTACATTGCTATCGGGTGTAGCGCAGGTCGTCGTCCGGGAGTTCCGGGAGACGATGCAGAGGGAACCTTCACAGCTATTGATTACTTGAAGGAGGCTAACTGCGGTGGCGCTGAATTCGGCGGAAAGGTTGTTGTTGTTGGTGGCGGTAACGTTGCTATTGACGCATCCAGAGTTAGTGCCAGAAATGGTGCTGCAGAAGTTACACAGCTTTGCTTGGAGTCAGAGTCAGAGATGCCTGCATCTGATGAGGAAGTTCGCGAGGCCGGAGAGGATGGCGTAACCATCAAGTGTGGTTGGGGACCAAAGGAAGTTTTGGTAACTGACGGCAAGGTTTCCGGTGTAGTATTTAAGAAGTGTACTCAGGTGCTCAACGCCGAGGGAAGATTTGATCCTAAGTATGATGAGAGTGAGACCATTACCATTGACTGTGACAGAATTATTTTTGCCGTAGGTCAGGCTTCTGTATGGGGCGACTTGCTCAAGGATGAGAATGTTGAATTTAGAGGACCTGCTCTTGTGGCTGATAAGGTTACCTATCAGGTACAGGGAGCACCGGATCTGTTCATCGGTGGCGATGTTTACACCGGTCCTAAGTTTGCAATTGATGCTATTGCAGCAGGTAAGTTTGCTTCTGAGACATTGCATCGCTATGTCCAGGGCGGACATATGACCATCGGTTTGAATCGTTGGGAGTTCGTTCAGATTGATACAGATAACATCAAGGTTGAGAATTATGATAACTCATCTCGCCAGGTGGAAGGTGTTGACAGCAGTGTTGCTGACAAGTCCTTCAAGGATGCACACTTGACACTGACAGAGGAGCAGGTTAAGATTGAGACATCTCGCTGTCTTGGATGTGGTGCAACCATTATCGATGAGAACAAGTGTATCGGTTGTGGTGTATGTACAACCAAGTGTATGTTTGATGCCATCTACTTAAAGAGAGATCATCCGGAATGCTCTGAGATGACAGTGGCTGAGGATAAGTTTAAGAAGATCATTCCATACGAGTTGAAGCGTGCGGCTAAGATTGTATTTACTCCAAAGACTGCAGAAGAGAAGCGTCAGATTAAAGAGTACAAGGAAGCATACGCAGCGAAGAACAAATAATAAAGGACGAGAAGAAGTATGCATGAATTAGGAATTGTGTTTCATATTGTGAAGACCGTTGAGGAGCTTGCAGTAGAGAACCATGTAAACCGTGTGAATAAGGTGACCCTACAGGTGGGAGAGGTTTCTACAGTAATTCCTGAGTACTTGGTGGATTGCTGGAATTGGAAATGCTCTAAGAGCGAAATTATGCAGGGATGTGAACTGGATGTGGAGATTATCCCGGCAGTTACCTATTGCGAAGATTGTCAGCAGACCTATGGCACGGTGGAGCATGGAAAGATATGTCCCCACTGCGGAAGCGAACATACCTATCTGGTACAGGGCAATGAACACGCCATCAAAGAAATCGAAGTATATAACGATGATGAAGCAAGCGACACTCCGCAAGTGAGTGCAGATGCTGATGGATTAGAGAGAATTCCGGAGATGGAAGAATCTCAAGAGTAAAAC
>JAQXIY010000112.1 GCA_029008035.1 Lachnospiraceae bacterium | reverse complement strand
GAGCCATTGGCAAATCTGGATCCGGCCACAGGAAAACGTGCCATCGCCCTGATTGATTCCATTCAAAAGGAGCAGAATAAGACCATTCTTATCATCGAGCATCGTTTGGAGGATGCTTTGTATAAGGATGTGGATCGCATTGTTGTAGTGGGAGATGGAACCATTGTGGCAGACATGACTCCGGATGAACTGCTCTCTCAGGACATTTTAAACATCCAGGGGATTCGTGAACCTCTCTATGTGACGGCGTTAAAACATGCCGGATGTGATATCAAGGCGGAGGATCATCCTGCTCATGTAGAAACTATGGATTTTGCACCTTATCAAAAGCAGGTAAGGGATTGGTTCGAGCATGCTGCATTACCGGAGAAGAAAAAGGAAACAGAAGAAGTGCTTGAAGTGGAGCACCTAGACTTTTCCTATGATGAGGGCAGACAGATATTGCGGGATATCAACTTTTCTGTGAGAAAAGGAGAGATGCTGAGCATTGTTGGGAAAAACGGTGCCGGGAAGACCACCCTATCCAATCTGATTTGTGGATTTATCAAACCGGTCAGTGGAAAGATTCTCCTTGACGGAGAAGATATCGCGCCCCTCTCTATCAAAGAGCGTGGAGAAAGAATTGGTCTTGTGATGCAAAATCCAAACCAGATGATTTCCAAGGCGATGATTTATGACGAGGTGGCATTGGGACTTGCTGTCCGAGGTGTTCCTGAGGAGGAAATCAAGGAACGCGTCTATGACACCCTAAAGATTTGCGGCCTTTATCCATTCCGAAACTGGCCGATTTCAGCTCTTAGTTTTGGACAAAAGAAACGTGTAACCATTGCCTCCATTCTTGCGATGAATCCGGAAATAATGATTTTGGACGAGCCTACAGCCGGACAAGATTACCGTCATTACACGGAGATAATGGAGTTTTTGAAGCGCATTCATGAGGAACGTGGCACCACCATTATTATGATTACTCACGACATGCACTTGATGTTAGAGTACACGGATCGTGCCATTGTCATTGCAGACGGACAGATGATTGCTGATGATACACCGGCAAATGTTTTGACAAATGCTGAGATTTCAGACCGGGCTTATCTAAAACAGACTTCTTTGTACGACATGGCCAAGCAGTGTGGTATTGCGTCGCCTTCAGAATTTGTAGAATGTTTTATTAACTACGAAAGGACGGTGCGTTAATGGCAAAATTGCTTACATATAAGGAAAAGGGAACCTGGATGGAACATCTTTGTGGTGTGACAAAATTAGTTTTCTTTTTGTCGTGGACAATTACATGTATGCTGACCTATGACACCAGAGTCTTGGCGGTAATGTTTGTCATCAGTTTGATACTGTTTAAACTGTCAAAGACCGGTTGGAATCAGGTGGGCTCCGTATTCAAAGTGATTTTGGTGTTTATGATCATCAACGTAGTTGCTATTTTTGTCTTTGCACCGGGACAGGGGGCCAAGATATACGGTACCGAGCATATTCTGTATGACTGGGGCGGACGTTGGAAGATTACCGGTGAGCAGTTGTTTTATGAACTGAATGTAATTTTGAAATACTTTACCATTGTTCCGGCGGTTTTCATGTTTATTATTACAACGAATCCTTCAGAGCTGGCAGCATCTTTGAACAAACTTGGAATCAGTTACAACATAGGTTATTCTTTGGCAATCGCTCTTCGTTACATTCCTGATGTACAGGATGATTTTCATAAAATCAAAAATGCCCAGGAGGCCAGAGGAATTGAAATGTCAGGAAAGGCCAAACTCACCGACCGTATCAAGAGTGTTTCTGCTATTATCTTCCCCTTGATTTTTACCAGCATGGAACGTATCGACACGGTGAGTAATGCCATGGAACTGCGTGGCTTTGGGAAAAACAAGAAACGTACTTGGTATATGGGAAGAAAATTAACCGCAAGTGATTATGGCGTTATGATCATTACGTTTGTATTTATGATAGTGGCCCTTGTTATTACCTATCAGGATGGCAATCGGTTTTATAATCCTTTTCTTTAGGACGAAAAAGATATTCTTTACTTTTGCACTGGCATATGCTATCATTTCAACAGATTAGCACGCTAAAGTGCATAGGAGAAAGGATACGAAATAGGAATGAAGAATGTAAAGAGAATGATGGCACTTGCTATGATTTTGATTATGGCAACAAGTATGATTGCATGCAGTAGCAAGACCGGTAAGGACGGCAAGGAAGCTTCCGATGCTAAGAATGATGACAATACTTTCGTAGTAGGGTTTGATCAGGACTTTCCACCATTTGGCTATGTTGGAGATGATGGAGAGTTCACAGGATTTGATATCGAGATGGCACAGGAGTGCGCAAAGCGTATGGGGCAGGAGATTGTGCTTCAGCCAATCGACTGGGATGCCAAGGATATGGAGTTGGAGTCCGGCACCATTGACTGTATCTGGAACGGATTTACCATCAACGGACGTGAAGACCAGTACACATGGACTGACGCCTATATGGACAATTCTCAGGTAGTGGTTGTTCGTGCTGATTCCGGTATTAAGACTCTGGCTGATTTGAAAGGTAAAAATGTGGAAGTACAGAAGGAGTCTTCCGCACAATCTGCCATTGAGGACAACGAGGAACTGATGAAGACCTTTGGCGAGCTTCGCACAGTAGGCGAGTACAATACAGCTATCATGGATTTGGAATCCGGTGCGGTGGATGCCATCGCTATGGATATCTTTGTGGCAAAGGATCAGATTGCTGACAAAGATGGAGAGCTGATTATCTTGGATGAGCAAATCTCTACGGAGCAGTATGCCATTGGCTTTAAGAAGGGTAATACGGAGTTGAGGGATCAGGTACAGGCTACTTTGATGGAGATGGTGAAGGATGGCACCTTTGCCAAGATATCGGATAAGTGGTTTGGTATGGATGTGTGTATCTTAGAACCATAATATGTTTTTGATGCAGGCAGGCCTATGGTCTGCCTGTTATTTTGTAGGAGTTTTACTATGAGTTTGCAGTTGATTATTTCTCAATTGGGAGAGGGAATGATTACCACCATTTCCATCTTCTTACTGACCCTGCTGTTTTCACTACCGCTGGGCATGATTGTTGCCTTTGGACGAATGTCCAAGAGCATCATTCTTAAGAATATTACCAGGGTCTATATCTCCATTATGCGAGGAACCCCGCTGATGCTTCAGCTGTTGGTGGTGTACTTTGGGCCATATTATATCTTTGGAATAAGGATTTCACCTGCTTATCGCGGATATGCGGTGATTATTGCTTTTGCCCTGAATTATGCAGCTTATTTTGCGGAGATCTATCGGAGTGGCATTGCGTCTATGCCAAAAGGGCAATATGAGGCGGCAAAGGTGTTGGGATATACCAAGTCCCAGACCTTCTTTAAGATTATTTTGCCACAGGTGATTAAGCGCATTCTGCCCTCCGTTACCAATGAGGTGATTACCTTGGTTAAGGATACCTCGCTGGCTTTCTCCATTGCTTATGCTGAGATGTTCACCCAGGCCAAGGCTTTGGCGGCATCTCAAAAGAGCATGGTTCCCTTTGTGGCGGCTGCCATATTCTATTACATATTTAACGCGGTGGTAGCGGCACTTATGGACTATGTGGAAAAGAAAATGAACTATTATCAGTAGAAAGGAGGGCCTTATGAAAGTATTAGAAGTGAAGCACGCCAAGAAACAATTTGACGGTGTTTCGGTGTTAAAGGATATTAACCTTGAGGTTAATGAGGGTGAAGTGGTATCCATTATCGGGCCTTCCGGTTCCGGTAAATCCACGCTTCTTCGCTGTTGCACCTTTCTGGAGACCTTGGATGATGGCAGCATTGCCTACGGAGAAAAGGAAGTGGTGACCTCGGTGGATGGTAAGGCTTGCTATGGAAGCAGACAACAGCAGAGGGAAGCTTTGGGCAATTTTGGACTGGTGTTTCAAAACTTCAATCTGTTTCCCCATTACAGTGTTCTGAAAAACATCATGGATGCACCTGTTGCCGTGCAAAAACGTGATGCCAAAGAGGTGGAGAAGGAGGCCCGGGCTCTTCTTCAAAAGATGGGACTGTCTGATAAGGCGGATGCCTATCCCTGTCAGCTCTCCGGTGGACAGCAGCAGAGAGTGTCCATTGCCAGAGCCCTTGCCATGAATCCAAAGATTTTGTTTTTTGACGAACCCACCAGCGCCTTGGACCCGGAGCTGACACTTGAGATTCTTAAGGTGATTAAGGAACTTGCAGAAGAAAAGATGACCATGGTGATTGTCACCCATGAGATGAACTTTGCCAGAGATGTGTCCAATCGGATGATATTTATGGATCAGGGTGTGATTGTGGAGGAAACAACACCGGAAGAAATGTTCAAATCAGACAATGAGAGAACCAGAGAATTTCTGGGAAGATATCACGACTTGTCCTAGAGGGGCATTAGATGTAGCCCCCGTCAAGTCCAATAATTTGACCGGTGAGGTAGTATGGGCTGTCCAAAAGAGAAAGGACGGTCTGTGCTACCTCTTTTGTTTCAGCAAATCTTCCCGCTGGAATATCAGCTGCTAAATCAGCTGCGTCTTCCTCTGACAGAAAGGCATTCATATCGGTATCAATGACGCCGCAAGCGATGGCATTTACCGAAATATGGCTTGGTGCAAGTTCTTTTGCAAGGGCCTGAGTAAATGCATGAATACCGCCTTTGCTTGCAGAGTAAGCCACCTCGCAGGATGCACCTACGCGTCCCCACATAGAGGAGATGTTAATGATAGATCCCCTTTGTCTTGCAACCATAGAAGGGAGAAAGGCCCTGGAGGTATAAAAACAAGAAGACAGGTTCACAGAGAGGATGCGATTCCATTCTTCATCCGTCATATCTGTCAAAAGACCTACATAGGATATGCCTGCGTTGTTAATGATCACATCCATTTGACCAAATTTTGAAAGGGTTTCCTTAGCTACCTTCGACACAAAGGTGGAGTCTCCCATATTTCCAACAAAGGTCAATACGCGAACATGGTATTTTGCCGCCAACTCATCTGCCAAGTCTGTTAGTAGCTGTTCGTTTTTCTCGCAGGTGATACTCAGGTGGTATCCTTTCTCGGCAAGAGCAGTTGCGATGGCCCTTCCAATGCCTCTGGATGCCCCGGATACAAATGCAATTTTTAACATAATAGCTTCCTCCGAAATTGAAAAAACAATATGTACAGTATAGCAAATTATGGCGTATATCGCAATTTGTAAGTGTATGAACAATTATGTAAATTCATAAATTATTTTCAGAAAACTACTTGTCCAAGGGTTGAAATATGTTATAATTAGACTATGATATTTATACGGTATCAAATAAATGTATAAAGGGGATGGGCATCATGAGAATTACAATCACAGGTAAAAACATCGAACTCACAGATGGATTGAAGGAGGCAGTAGAGGAGAGACTTTCCAAACTTGAGAAGTATTTCGCACCGGATACCGAAGTGCATGTTACCTTGAGCGTTGAGAAGGAGAGACAGAAGATTGAAGTGACCATACCGGTTAAGGGAAGCGTAATTCGTGCAGAGCAGGTTAGCAACGATATGTATGTTTCCATTGAGGTTGTTGAAGAGATTATTGAACGTCAGTTAAAGAAATATCGCAATAAGATTGTTACCAAGCAACAGAATGCGGAGAAGTTTTTCGCAGAGGAATACTTGGCCAGAGAGGACGATGAGGACGATGAGGAGATTCGAATCATCCGCTCTAAGAGATTTGGCATCAAGCCTATGTATCCGGAGGATGCATGTGTTCAGATGGAATTGTTGGGACACGACTTCTTTGTTTTCCTTAACGCAGAGACAGAGGAAGTCAATGTAGTATATAAGAGAAAGGGTAATACATACGGACTGATTGAACCGGAATTTTAAAGGATGAGTGAAGTTGTATTTGGGGAAGAGATACGTAGACTGCGACTGGCCAAGGGGTGGTCTCAGGAGAGATTGGCAGAAGGTATCTGTTCACCCAGCACACTTTCCAGGATTGAGAACGGGTGTCAGGTTCCCTCGAGGCGGGTGTTTCGTTTATTGATGGAACACCTGGAGGGTCCTGGCATTTTTTCGTATGCCTATTTCCTTGGAACAGAAGAGTCAAAGAGAGAAGAACTTCAAAAGGATTTGCTTGAGGCTATGGAAAACTGGGAGGTGGATCGGGTAAAGGATTTGCTGTGGGAACTGGAGCAGGTCATGGACTATGACAATCCCAAATTGTTTCAGTTTTTTGAGATGAGTAAACAGGTGTGCTTTCAAATGTGTGGCGCACAGCCGGAGGGATACGCTATGAAGTGCTTTCAAATCTTACAGATAGGAAGACCGAACTGGAATGTGGGCGGAGATTCGGAGTGGAAAGCTATGCCTGTGGGGATGAGGTATGGACGATGTGACATGGTGAAAAGTGACTATGTGGAGTTTTGGGTGCTAAACAATTTGGCGGTGGGCTTTATGTGGCAAGAGGAGTATGAACAGGCCTACAGCATTCTTGCCTTTTTATATGGCCAACTTGGCGATGAGGAAATACTGCGGAAGAGAAACTGGAAAATGCGAGGGATACTGTCGGGAAACATGGCACTGTGTCTGTTGCATATGAATCGGCCACAGGATGCCAGAGAGTACTTGAGAAGAGCTTGTATCCAAGTCAGACGAGAGGGTGGAATTTCGCTGTTTATTCACCTGCTTCACATCAAAATGGATGTATCTGTGGCACTTGAGGACAATGAGAGCTACTACCGGGAACAGTTATTGCTTTCAACGCTGGAACAAATGCTTCCTCAGCGATACCAAAAGGAACTGTTTTGGTCAAATAAACAGTGGGAGAGGAAAGAATTTCTAATTTTGTAATTAAGGGATTTGCGATAGAATAAAGTGTGGTATAATACAATCCGAAGACGGCACAAGAGGGTGCCGTGGATGAGGGAGATGATAGAATGAATATTGTAGTACTAGCCGGAGGACTCAGCACAGAGAGAGATGTGTCCTTCAAGTCAGGAGATATGGTGACGAAAGCTCTTCGCAAGCTGGGTCACAAAGTGTTACTGCTAGATGTTTTTCTGGGATATGGAACCTGTGAACAAAATATAGACGATATTTTTGAGCACTCTCTGGAAGAGAGCGTGGTGGTATCTGATATTCCGGGGGAGGCACCGGATTTGGAGGCTGTGAAGGCCTCTCGCCCGGATCAGTCCGACTGCTTTTTTGGCCCCAACGTAATCGCAATCTGTCGCAAGGCAGATGTTGTCTTTATGGCGCTGCACGGCGAAAACGGAGAAAATGGCAAGGTGCAGGCCGCCTTTGATCTTTTCGGCATCAAGTATACGGGGAACGGTTATCTCAGCAGTGCCATTGCCATGGATAAGGGCGTGTCCAAGGATTTTCTGAAGGCCAATGGAATTCCGTGTCCTCAGGGCTTTGCTCTTAACATAGCAGATAGAGATGAGAACCGAGAGCCGCTGCGCTACCCGTGTGTTGTCAAGCCGGCCTGCGGCGGATCTTCCATTGGTGTCTCCATTGCCCGTAATCGTCAGGAGTATGAGAAAGCCTTGGATGATGCATTTGTGTGGGAAGAGGAAGTCATTGTGGAGGATTATATTCAGGGAAGAGAATTCTCTGTGGGAGTGATTGAGGGCAAGGCTTTGCCGGTAATCGAGATTGCACCTCTGCAGGGATTTTATGATTACAAGAATAAGTATGCAGCAGGTAGCGCAGTAGAGACCTGCCCTGCAGAACTTTCTCAGGAGTTGACAGAGCAGATGCAACATTATGCTGAGAGGGTTGTTGAAGTTCTGGGATTAGAGACCTATTCTCGTATGGACTTTCTTCTGAATGAGCGGGATGAAATCTTCTGCTTGGAGGCAAATACCTTGCCCGGGATGACACCAACCAGTTTATTGCCCCAGGAGGCTGCTGCTGTAGGTATCTCCTATGAGGAACTATGCCAGAAGATTATTGACATTTCTCTGGACAGATTAGCAAAGGAAGTATAGGTATCGTATGAAACATATGACATTGCAGAACATTGCCCACGCTGTCGGTGGGCAATTGTTTTTACCGGACAATTATACAGAGGAAGGCAAGGTGGCTCAAGGGGTTGTGATTGACAATCGTCTGGTGGAGAAAGACTACATCTTTGTTCCTATCAGAGGAGCAAAGGTAGACGGTCATACCTTTATTCCCAGTGCCTTTGAGAAAGGGGCGATGGCTGTTCTTGCTGACCACGATTTGGGAACCGTTACAGGGCCTTATATTCTGGTGAAGGATACCCAGCAGGCACTGAAGGACTTGGCGAGATTTTACCGACAACAGCTGGATGCCTTTGTGATTGGCATTGTTGGCAGCGTGGGTAAAACCAGTACCAAGGAGATGGTGGCATCTGTGTTGTCAAAGCATTTTACCGTCTGGAAGACCCAGGGGAATCTCAACAACGAAATCGGATTGCCGCTGACGTTATTTGGGATCAAAGAGGAGCATCAGGTGGCTGTTGTGGAGATGGGTATTTCGGACTTCGGCGAGATGGATCGTCTTGGAGCTATGGCCCAGCCTGATATGGTAATCATGACCAATATTGGCTTGTGCCACCTGGAAAATCTCATAGACAGAGACGGTATTTTGAGAGCAAAGACAGAGGTATTTCGCCATATGCCAAAGGATGGTGTCATTATCTTAAATGGAGATGATGACAAGCTACAGATGGCAGATACCCTTGGCAGAGATCGGCACTTCTTTGGATGTGACGGTCAGGAGTATGCGGCAACAGACATTGTCGGTGGTTTATCCGGAGTGGAGGCTACATTGATTGGCCCCAAGTGGCAGAGCTCCGTTATGATACCAATTCCGGGGCGCCACAATGTATACAATGCCTTAGCAGCTATGGCGGCCGCCGATTATTTGAGGATGCCTCGTGAAGAAATTGTGGCCGGAATCGAACAGGCCGCCACCATTGATGGCCGTAATAATTTTATTCGGAAAGATGGTTATACCGTGATTGACGATTGTTATAATGCAAATCCGGTTTCTATGAAAGCATCTCTGGAAGTCCTGAGTCACGCATCCGGCAGAAAAATAGCTGTCCTGGGGGATATGGGAGAGCTGGGGACTGATGAGGCCAAACTCCACTTTGAGGTGGGGGAAGCCGTGGCAGAGTTGGGGATTGATATGCTGTTTACGGCGGGAGAACTTTCCAAGGAAATGATTCGAGCTGTGGAGATGTCGAAGTCTTCCACTCAGGTCTTCGGATTTGACACCAAGGAGGATATGATATCCGTTCTGAAGGATACGGTGAAATCGGGAGATACCATTTTGGTAAAGGCGTCCCACTTTATGGAATTTCCAAAGGTAGTGGAGGCGTTGACAGAATAAAAAGAAGCCATTGGGGACGGGTACCAATGGCTCCTTTATTTTAGAATAACTCTTTGTCTTCTTCCAGCATCCCAGCGATGGCTTGCTGTGTGTAAGCACCGATGTGCTTCTTGTCATCCCCTTCCAGAGAATCGGGATAAATGGGCTCTCCATAGTGGATAACAACGGTTGTCTTCTTAATCCACGGAATATGTTTCTCAAAGATATCGTCTGTATTGGAAAAAGCCACCGGAATAATGGGGCAACCCGTTTTGGTGGCAATTTTAAAGGTCCCTTCCTTAAAAGGTGCCATCTCCCCTGTCCGTGTTCTTGTGCCCTCCGGGCAAACATAGATGGAAATGCCTCGCTTGATATAATCAATGGCTGTCAATACTACACGAAGACCATCTCTTGTGTTGGAACGGTCCAAAAACAGACAGTAAAGACGTTCCATCCAAGTGCGGAGAATTGGTATTTTTTTGAAAGTGTCTTTGGAGATAAATCCGGTTAAATTTGGACAACGGGAATATCCAATGACAATATCAAAATAACTGCGATGATTCCCTATATATAATACAGGAACATTTGAAATCACATTCTCCTCGCCTTTGACAATGACCTTGGTTCCGCAGATTGCCAGAACCATTTGAAAGGCCCACTGTACAATGCGAAGACTGGTGATGTCTGCCCCTTTCTTGTTAATCTTGGCGTAGAGCCATTCCAATCCCAAAACCGGCAGGCTCAGAACAAGAAATAACACTACAAAAACAATGGCACCTATCGTACGAATCATATTAACTACCATCTCTTTCCTATTTTTCTTCATCATAAATCATATGGAATAAAATTACAACTTCTCAATTCGGAAAATTTGCATAAAAATGTAAGAAAGAATAGCACGGTGATGGGATGAAAAAAAAGGGACTTTTCCTATTGATTGTCTTGGGATGCGCCGCTTTCCTACAGGGGTGCAACCTTTTTGAGGAGGAAGAAAAATTGCGAGATGTGGACTACACGGTGGTGTGCCCGGAGGATGTGCCCCAGGAGTTGGGGGATGAGATTACAAACGTGAAGGGAAAGGAATTCCAACTTTCCTATGATGATGGGGAATATCTGTACATAGCCAGGGGCTATGGAAGTCGCAACACCAGTGGATACAATATCTCCGTAAAGGATATGTATATCACGGAACATACCCTTGTACTGGACACGGAAATAACGGGGCCCCGCGAGGGAGAAGACGTGGTAGATAAAAAAACGACCCCATATATTGTTGTAAAAACGGAACCTATGGAGAAGCAGATTGTCTTTCGCTGATAAATTTCTTTTGACAGAGTGCTAAAGTGGTGATATAATCCTATAGGTGCGTTTTTAGGCGTAACCATAGGTAGGAGGGCATTTGTTCATGGAACATTCAGATTTTGATAAAGTGCGAGCCTCTGTGAAGCAGCAGTGCGGAAGCAAAGTTGTTATCCAGCTCGACAAAGGACGTAATAAGGTAGACATTCAGGAAGGGGTCATTCAGGAAGCATATCCAAGTGTATTTACCATTCTGACAGATGACACAGAGGATAGACCTTCTCAGTTGTTATCCTTCAGCTACACAGACATCATCACGAAAGAGATTCGTATGAAACTCTGCTAATTTCAAAAGATGTATCAAAGACCGGACACTATGTCCGGTTTTTTTGTGCCATTAGGGACGGATACTAATGGCACCCGGAAGTGTCCCCAATGGATTTCTTGCATATAACCTTGTATCCCATCATAAGATGATATATATAATTCGTATTGATGGGGGCTGGAAGATGGAATTAGAGACAAGAGCCATACATAAAAACAGAACGCCAATTACGGCTTTTTCCCAGATGGTTACAGAGGAGGACTACAACCTGCCGGAGTATAAACCGGATATTATGTCAATCATCAAGAGTCGAGGCTGTGTCAGCGTGGAAGAAATAATACCGGAAGAAGACCATGTAATGATACAGGGGAAACTTACCTTTGAGGTTCTATATCAGGGGGAGGGAATTCGCCCTGTGATTGACTGCCTCAAAGGCAATATGTCGTTTCGGGAACGGGTTAATGTGGAAGGACTGCGACCGGCAGACCATGTGGTGGTCAGTACCAATGTAGAGGATATGGGAGTTGTTGTTATCAACTCCAGAAAACTCTCCCTTAGGGGGCTGACAGACATTCATGTCATTGTGACAGGTTCCGAGGAGGCAGAATTTCCCATGGCATCCGATTATTCGCCGGAGTATCAGGTACGCCGGGAAGAACACACCATTTTAAAACATCTGGAGCAAAAGCGTGACCGGATGCGCTTTAAACAGGAGATTACTCTGCCAAAAGAGAAGGATACCATACAGACGATTTTGTGGCAGGATGTCCATTTGGAGCAAATAGGAATACGGCAAAACAGTGATGGCATTGAACTGTCAGCTATGATGTGCATTTTTGCCTTATACCGCTCGGAAAAGGAGGAGATGACTTGGTATGAAACCTGTATTCCTGTTACGGACCATATGAACTGTGATATTCCCGGGACAGATGGTTTTTACCAGCTGAAAATGGTTGCGGTTCAAACATCTCTGGAGGCACGGGAGGACTTAGATGGTGAAATGCGCAATTTGGCGGTGGAGTGTTTTGCAGATGTGGAGGCCACGATATGGCAGGAGGAAAAGATTGAACTCTTGCAGGATGCTTACTGCATGACCGGAGAATTGCACATGCACCGTCACAGAGAGGAAGTATGGCAGATGGCCATGAAAAACGAGGCCCAGATTTCCGGGGAGGCCAATCAGCAGTTGCCGGATACCAAAGAAGCACTGTTTTTGTGCCATGGTCAGGGAGATGTGCAACTCCAGGAAGTAAAATCGGTTGCAGGCAGTATCCATGTCTCCGGTACATGTTTTGCGGAGGTGCTGTATCTCACAACAGAGGAATCTATGCCTCTTGCCTGTGCAAAAATAGCGATTCCATTTTCAGGAGAAGTGGAGGCAGGTGGCATTCAGGAAGGGGATTACATTGACGTGGATGCGTCTTTGTATCGCTTGCAATGCTCCCTTGTGGACAGTGGAAATCTTCACTGTCGGGGAGAAATTTCCCTGCAGTTAATGGCCTTTCACAAAGAAGACATTATGGTGCCGGATGATGTGGTTGAAGAACCGCTGAATTTGGATGCATTGCAGAAACAGCCGGGAATGATTGGGTATGTGGTAAAGAAGGGTGATATGCTCTGGGATATCGCAAAACGTTTTCACACAACAAGACAGGACCTTATAGAAACAAACGAATTGTCCGGAGAAGAACTGACACCCGGCCAAAAACTTTTGATTATGAAACACATTTATATCTAAAGAGTAACAGACCATTGGGTGGGGATTGTAAAAATTTCCACCTCAAATGGTCTGTTTTGGGTTGCAAAAAACAAGCTTTCAACCGATAATAGATATAGCGTTACAATAAAAGACATAAGGAGAATAAAATGATACATAAGACACGGTTACGCCACTCGCTTCGAGGGGGTGTAGCGATGGCTTTGGTGGGAGCGATGGTGTTGAGTCAACCCCAAGTGGTGGAAGCGACCCGTTCTGTCTCCGACATACAACAGGAACAGAATAATCTGGATCAAGAGATAGGTTCTCTGGGAGCGGATTTAGAGGCCGTGGTAGCATCCATAGCTTCCCTGCAGGTAGAGATTGAACAGAAACAACAGGAGATTGCCGAGGCTGAGGTGGCCTTACAGGAGGCACAGGCAGCAGTGGACAAGCAGTACGCAGACATGAAACTGCGTATACAATTTATGTACGAAAATGGTGACAAGGGAGTGTTGGAGATTCTGCTGGAGTCCGGCAGCATATCTGATTTTTTGAACCGCCTGGAATATGTAAATGCCGTACACTCCTATGACAGAGATCTTCTGGATAGTTATGAGGCAATCAAGCAGGAAGTGGAGTCCATGAAGCTGGGCCTCGAGGAGGAGAAAAAGAACCTGGTCAGTGCTGAGAGTCAGCTGGAGAGCCAGAAGGCGGAATTGGATTCCCTGTTGGCCAGCAAGAAGATGAAAAAGGCCGACTTGGACAAGGAGCTGAAGCAGGCACAAGAGGAGGCTCGCAGGCAGCAACAAGCCCAACAACAGAACAACAATGGAGGCGGAGGTTCTACCGGTACATCAGAGAATCTGAATCCACCCAACATCTCTAATATCAGTGGTGCTTCAGTGGTGGCATACGCCAATCAGTTTGTAGGCGGCCCATATGTATGGGGCGGTAACAGTCTGACAAACGGATGCGACTGTTCCGGATTCGTGCATCTGGTTTATAGAGATTTTGGCATTTCTGTTCCCCGATATTCCGGTGCATTTGCATCCATAGGACAGGAAGTGAGTTACAACAATATGCAGCCGGGAGATATTATTGTGTATCAGCCAAAGGCAGGTATCGGCCATGTGGCCATCTATGCGGGCAACGGTTGCATTGTGGAGGCCCAGTCCTCAGCGGCTGGTATCACCAATAACAGAGCAGCAAACTGTAGACCGATTTGGACGATTCGAAGAGTGTTATGATGAAAGAAAAAATAATACGTTTTATGGTTGTGGGCGCATTATGCGCCCTCTTCCTTGTTCTGGGATTTTGGAGTTGGGAAAGGTCCAGAGATGTGGAATACAAAGACTGTCTGGACGAGGTTATCTTTACAGCCAATGGACAGGAAGTACAAATGAAAGACTTGGGCTTTTACATCCTCTATGAGGAACGGGAAGTGGAAAACCAGGCCATGGTGTACAATCCGGATAACACCAAGGACTACTGGAACCTTCATGTGGATGGTGTGTTTATTCAGGTACAGGCCAAGGACACAATTTTAAATATGGCAATTCACGATAAGTTGTTTTATCAGAAGGCGGTGGAGGAGAATCTCGTCCTGGATGCAGAGGAAGAACAGCGCCTGCGAAATGCCATCAGCGACTTTTATATGGATTTGTTGGATGAACAGGCAGAAAAAATGCCTGCCTCCGATGAGTACATCATGGAAGCAATGCGCCAAATTGCCCTGGCAGAGAAATATCAGGCAAAACTGGCTGACGAGGAGGGCAAGGCCTATGCGTCCTATCAGTGGGATGGCTACGAATATGAAAAGTGGTTGGAGAAACAGGACGTAGATGTAAATGAAAAATTATGGGACAAAATCACCGTGGGAGATATCACGCTGACCCATGGAGCCCCCAATTATATCAATGGACATAACAAGAAAGAAGATGAGTAATATGAAGATAGGAAGAAATGACCCATGCTGGTGTGGAAGTGGAAGAAAGTATAAGCAATGTCACGAGGCATTGGATCGAAAAATCGAATCCTTTGCAAGAGAGGGACATATTGTTCCGTCTCATGACATTATTAAGACGCCGCAACAGATTGCCGGGATCCGTGAGAGCGCTAAGATCAATATGGCATGTTTGGATGAAGTGGCGGCGCATATCGGCCCGGGTATGAGCACTCAGGAAATAGACGACATTGTGGTAGAGGTTACCAGAAAGATGGGAGGCATTGCAGCCCCCTTGAACTATGATGGTTTCCCCAAGAGCGTCTGCACCTCGGTGAATGATCAGGTGTGCCACGGCATTCCTTCCAAGGACGTCATCCTTCAGGAGGGAGATATTGTCAACGTGGATTGTTCCACCATCTTAGATGGTTACTATTCCGATTCCTCCCGTATGTTCTGCATCGGAGAGGTGAGCCCGGAAAAGAGAAAGCTTGTGGAAGTGGCCAAGGAATGCGTGGACTTGGGACTAAAAGAGGTAAAACCATGGGGCTTTATGGGCGACATAGGAGCTGTTGTCTGCGAACATGCGGCAGCCAACGGTTACACCGTGGTTCGGGAAATCGGCGGTCACGGTTGCGGTCTGGAATTCCATGAGGATCCATGGATTGGCTATCACACGAAGCGAGGCGAAGAAATGCTTTTGGTACCCGGTATGACCTTTACCATCGAGCCAATGATTAACGCCGGCACCCAGAAAATCTACACCGACCAGGAGAATGGCTGGGAAGTATACACCTTAGACGGGGAACCCTCCGCCCAGTGGGAGTATCAGGTTCTTGTCACTGAAACCGGTGTGGAGATTCTCACTTACTAATTTTTTGAAACCAACACCCTGCCTTTTTGGTGGGGTGTTTTTTGCATCAACACGAAAGAATCATATGGGGCTAGGGAGGGGGCGCCGGACACGGACCGTAGGGCATTTGAGAAGAATGTATAGCAATTGTTGCAGGGCATTTTTATTGATGGGCGACTGTCTTATTACGGCTTCGACAGCTGCGCAGGATTGTCCGCCTGACGTGGATGTTCAGGGATTTTCCTTCTAGTCTGCCTAATGGTGTGTTTTTTCGAAGCCGA
>JAQXIY010000111.1 GCA_029008035.1 Lachnospiraceae bacterium | reverse complement strand
CTGTGATATAATCTTCTGAGTTGTGACGAAAGTTGATTGGCTGTGACATCATTTTAGGAGGTTGGTTATGGCAGTTTTGAAGACAATTCTTATGATTGCATTTATTATTATATGTTTGGCAATTACAGTGATTATTCTGTTACAGGAAGGTAAGTCAGCAGGTCTTGGTTCTTTGAGCGGACAGTCCAGCGATACTTACTGGAGCAAGAACAAGGGGCGTTCCCGTGAGGGCATTCTGATTAAGGTAACCAGTGCTTTGGTACTTTTGTTCTTTGTGATTGCGGCTGTGCTGAATATCGGAAGTTTCTAAGAATTAGAGTGTGTGAGAGCCATCGTGGATACGGTGGCTTTTCTTTATTTCAGTTTGTTTGATGGGAGAGTTATGAGTAAAGATCGTTTGGAAGAGAGAAAGCAAAAGATATACAGCTTGTTGTGCGATGAGTTGTATGTGCCTATGCGTACCAAGGAAATTGCTATGCTTTTGGATATTCCCAAAACCAAGCGTGAGGAACTGCAAGAGGTTTTAGATGCATTGGTGGAGGACGGATTGGCAGAGGTCTCCAAGAAAGGGAAATATCAAAATGCCCGCAAGGTGGTATTGGAGGGTAAGTTTACCAGCCATGCCAGAGGCTTTGGATTTGTTACTGTAGAAGGAATAGAAGAGGACTATTATATTCCTGAGCAATATGTGGGAGATGCCTTTCACGGGGATGTGGTCCGCATTGAACAGTTGCCGAAATCATCAGGGAGACGGCGGGAGGCCAAGATTACGCAGGTGATATCCCACGATATCTCAACGGTGGTGGGAACTTTTGAAAAAAGTAAGAATTATGGTTTTGTGGTATCTGACAATGCCAGAATCACCCAGGATATTTTCATCCCCCAGGGCAAAGATATGCACGCTGTTACCGGTCATAAGGTTGTGTGTCAAATTACCAGTTATGGGAAAGAAAACCGTAATCCCGAGGGGGTTATCACAGAGATTTTGGGACATGCCAACGATCCGGGAGTGGATATTATCTCCATAGTTAGAGGATTCGACTTGCCTATGGAATTCCCGGAAAAGGTGTTAAACCAGGCGGTGAGAGTGGCCAATGAAGTGTCTGAGGCTGACCGTGCAGGCAGATTGGACTTGCGTCAGGTGCAGATGGTGACCATTGACGGGGAGGATGCCAAGGATTTGGATGATGCCATTTCCATTTCACGACAAGGCGATGGATACGAATTGGGGGTTCATATTGCGGATGTGGCCAACTATGTGCAGGAACATAGTGCCCTGGACGAGGAGGCAAAGAAACGGGGTACCAGTGTTTATCTGGTAGACAGGGTGATTCCTATGTTGCCTCATACTCTTTCCAACGGAATTTGTTCCCTGAATGCAGGAGAGGACAGGCTTGCATTGAGTTGTATCATGCAGATTGATGCCAAGGGAAACGTGGTGGATCACACCATTGCCGAGACGGTGGTAAATATCGATCGCCGTATGAGCTACACCTCTGTAAAGAAAATTTTAGAGGATCAGGATGAGTCAGAAATTGCTCAGTATAAAGAGCTGGTTCCTATGTTTGTGTTGATGGAGGAACTCTCCGGCATTTTGCGGAAAAAGAGAAGAAAGCGTGGCTCTATTGACTTTGACTTCCCGGAGACTAAGATTGTGCTGGATGACAGAGGCAGGCCGATGGATATTAAACCATATGATAGGAATGTGGCCACTAAGATTATTGAGGATTTTATGCTAATTGCCAATGAGACGGTGGCAGAGCATTTTTATTGGCAGGAGACCCCGTTTTTGTATCGAACCCACGGGGTTCCCGACGGGGAAAAGATTCGTAAGTTGGCAACCTTCATCGCCAACTTTGGCTATACCATTAAGGGCGGCGTAGATGAGGTGCATCCTAAGGAGTTGCAAAAGCTTTTAGGGAAGATTGCCGGTACGCCGGAGGAGGATTTTATATCCCGGCTGACCCTTCGTTCTATGCAACAGGCAAAGTATACCGTGGAGTGTACCGGACATTTTGGCCTGGCGGCAGATTATTACTGTCACTTTACCTCACCGATCCGAAGATATCCTGACCTGCAGATTCATCGTATCATTAAGGAGAACCTTCGTGGCCGTTTCTATGAGAATCGCCGTGAACATTATGAATCTATTTTACCGCTAGTGGCAACAGAAACCAGCCGTTTGGAGCGACGGGCTGATGAAGTGGAGCGGGAAGTGGACAAACTGAAAAAAGTGGAATATATGGCAGAACGCATTGGCCAGAGTTTTGAGGGTATTGTCTCCGGAGTGACAGCATGGGGACTTTATGTGGAACTGCCCAATACCATTGAGGGACTGGTGCACATTTCTACCCTTTCAGGAGATTACTTCCATTATGTGGAAGAAACCTATGAACTTATCGGTGAACGCACAAATCGACATTATAAGTTAGGACAGAATGTTAAGGTGATGGTGGATGCCTGTGATACGGCGGCCCGTACCATTGACTTCGTTCTGGTGGAGGATGAGGATGAGTAAAGACAGCAAGAAACTCATTGCAAATAACAAAAAAGCATATCACGAATATTTCCTGGAAGAAAAGTACGAGGCAGGAATTGAACTTCATGGCACAGAGGTGAAGTCTCTCCGCTGTGGTAAGTGCAGTATTAAGGAGTCCTTTGTTCGTATTGAGAATGAAGAGGTAATTATTTACCAGATGCACATTCCCCCTTACGAGAAGGGAAATATTTTTAACCGAGATCCGCTACGTCCTAAGAAGCTTCTTATGCACAAAGAGGAAATTCGCAGACTGCAGGGCAAAATTGCAGAGAAGGGATACACCTTAGTGCCGGTGGAAGTGTACTTTAAGGGTGGCCGTGTGAAGGTGGAGATTGCTCTGGCCAAAGGTAAGAAGCTTTATGACAAGCGGGCGGATATTGCCAAGAAAGATATGCGAAGAGAGGCAGAGCGCGAGTTCAAGATTAGAAATTTGTAAAATATACCATAGGTTTAGTGGTAGGATTTGCATTGTTCTGTTATAATAGAGGTGGTAATAGGTCTGTGGGTTTTGTCACAGGTCCTGCACATACAATTTCATATGGGCTAGTAATGGTTTCGACGGGGATCGTGAAGCTGGAGAAGCGAGTCGCATGCAATGCGTTAAATGGCAAACTTAAAATTAAACGCTAACGAAAATTTAGCTTACGCTGCCTAATTTCGGCAGTAGTCTGACCTAGGGCACTCACACCTTAGGACCCAGGCTTCGTCTATGTGAGAAACGACACATGCAAAGCTTTGCGCATGTGGGCGTATTATGAAGCTACCAAAATCATTCGGTTGTTTGTTCCTGGATGATGGAGGGAAGTTTTAAGAATAAACTACACTCGTAGAAGTACAGGGGATTGGTTTTCGGACACGGGTTCGACTCCCGTCTAGTCCACTAAAGGGGTGCGATGTAGTGTTGCACCCCCTTTTTATGGGTATTCATAACAAAGGAAACTTTCCCTTTAAAGAAGTAGAGGAATAGTGGTATAATATACACAATAATCGACATTTTTCGACATACATGATTCAGCTGTTTACCCATATGCTGTTATCACCGGATAGGAGAGAGTTGATATGAATGATAATACACATATTCAGAACAAAAAAATTGCAGTGACAATGGCGGTATGTGCGCTGGTTCTGGTTTGCCTTCAGATTCTAAAGGCCTTGTCCATCTTTAATTTTAATGGGACTCTATATTGGGTGATTACGGTGATGGGATTTTTCACTACATTATCTCCCATTGTCCTGTATCTGTTAAAAGTTCCGGATAAGTTTCTGAAATATTATATGTCTATTGCTATGGCGGTGTTTATAGGTGCACTGGGATGCTTTAACAACATTGGTATTTACATTACCTTTGTGTTGGTGCCCATTGCCAGTTGCCTTTATTTCGATAGAAAATTTACTCTTTTCTGCTCAGTTTTGTCCTATTTGGTGATGGTTGGCGCAGTGTATTTTAACTCCGCAGGAAAGTATGAAGTCAGGTTCCTTGGCTGGACGCATTTTGAGACATTTCGCGCATATCTGATTGGATTTACCTTGGAGTATCTGGTGATTGCTATGTTCCTTAGTCAGATTATGAAACGCGCCAGAACCATGCTGAATGAACAACATCAGGCATATTTGGCCCAAAAAGCCCAGGATGCCCGGTACCAACTTTTGATTAAAGAGACCAAGGATATCGTATTTGAATATTATCCTAAGGAATTCAAATATAATGCTAATCGTTCCGTTTATCAGAAGAACGATGAGCAAAATAAACCGGTTGTGATTGATGATATCTGTGAGGTGATGGCACGGTATCCCGGATTGCAGGAGTTGTATGACCGAATCTATAAGGGATTTCAAGAGGCTCACTTTGATGAATTTGAGTTGGATATGTCCCATGAAGTGGATGGCGCAATGGTTCCCCTATGGTTTCATGTGGAATGTTTTGTAGTAAAAGATGGGGACATTCCGGTGAGTGTGATAGGTAAGATGCATGATATTACCAGAGTGAAACAAACACAGGACAATATGCGACGCCAGCACCTGGAAAATATGTACCAGGAAGCAAAACGCCAGAATTCAATTTTTCAGCAGGTGATGAAAGAGAGTCCCAATTTTTCCGAGGCTGATTTTGAAAAGATGGCAGACGGACACAGATTCCTGGCTCAAATTATGGAGGACGTCAAGTATGCGGAGGATTTGGTTGAGGGAATCAACCTGATGTTAGCACAGGTTGGCCAATTCTTTGGTATGGACAGGATTTGTGTGGTGGAGACAGATATGTCAAGTGGTACCTGTTCCGTGAGATATCAGTGGAACAGCAAACCGGAAAATCACCTTGAGGATTATTTCCCTACTATGGAAATCGAAGAAATCAAAGAAACCATGGCTACCTATGATAAATACGGATGCATCGAAGTGAATCCGGAAAAGGGAATTATAATTGCAAGCAAGAACAAATCGGAGTTTTTGGATGCAGTGGTGTTCAATGTACTGCTTGGAAATCAGTTTTGGATTCCTATGCTGGCCAATGGAAAATACATTGGTGCCATTTGCTTTGATCGGTATGACACCACACCTTACAGCGCTGTGGAGAAGTTTTTGCTGTCGGAGACAGTAAACACCATTACAGCCCATATCTTAAAAATCAATGCTGAGAATGCCAATAGGGAAAAGAGTCATTTCCTCTCTACCATGTCGCATGAGATTCGTACACCGATGAATGCTATCATAGGAATGACGGAGGTGGCCCTTCGTGAGGATATGTCTGAAGGTGTGAAAAAGAATCTCAAAATGGTGAAATCATCAGCCTTTGGTTTACTCACATTAATCAATGATATTTTGGATTACTCTAAAATCGAGGCGGGAAAGTTCGATATTGTGCCGGAGAGTTTTTCCTTGCTGTCAATTTTATATGATGTAAAGGAGATTGCCAAAGCAAGAAATAAAGGCAAGCTAGATATTGAATTTATGGTTCCTGATGACATGCCATCAAGATTATATGGGGATTCCGTTCGCATCAAACAGGTGATGATAAATTACTGTACCAATGCAATCAAGTACTCCGATGAGGGGAAAGTGGAAGTACGAGCTTCCTTGCGTAAAAAAGATGAAAAAAATGCGGAGTTACGTTTTTGGGTGAAAGATAATGGTATCGGCATCAAACAGGAAGATTTGCCAAAAATATTCCAGTCATACACCAGGGTGGACACCACAGTGAATCATCATAAAGAAGGAACAGGACTGGGTCTTGCCATCAGTAAACAACTGATTGAATTGATGGATGGTTATGTGAGAGTAGAAAGCGAATATGGCAAGGGCAGTATCTTTGTATTTGTAGTTCCTGTGGGAGTGGTGGATTGGACACCGGCAGGGAGTCTGGAAGATTACAAGTATGAGAACGAAGATGAGAATGAAGATGGTGTGGAACCGGTTGTGGCCCCGGATGCAAGAATTCTTGTCGTGGACGACACACCATTAAATCTCATGGTTGCAGAGGCTTTGATGGAACCAACCAAGATACATATTGACACGGTTGACAATGGGGCGGATGCAATACGGATGATTAAGAAAGAAGATTATGACCTGGTTTTCATGGATCACTTTATGCCGGGAATGGATGGCGTAGAGACCACGCAGCACATACGAGCTTTGGAGAATGAAAGAAAGCGTTATGTGCCGATTGTGGCTTTGACAGCGGATGCTATGGAAGGAGTCAAAGAAGAACTTTTAAGCAAAGGAATGAGTGATTTTCTGTCAAAACCAATTATCATTAAGGAATTATATCAAATTCTCAAAAAGTGGTTGCCGGCAGAGAAAATTCTTTAAAAAGGATGGATGAGATTGCTCTTATATCTCATCCCGTTCATATAATTCTATAAATATATCTAAAATTTCGGGGGCGAACTGCGTACCCCGATTTTTTCTTAATTCCGACAAAATCACATCCTTTGGAAGGGGATCCCGGTAAATTCTTTTGGTGCTCATGGCATCAAAGGAATCTGCCACAGCGATGATTCTGGCGGTGAGAGGAATATCGTTTCCTTTTAATCCGAAAGGATATCCTTTGCCGTCGTACCGCTCGTGATGATATAGGGCGCCGGCATCTAAATCGGGAATCATGGAAAATACCAGAGAAAAATGAGAACAAAACAGCAATTATACGATATTTTTCTCACGGCGCAAATGGACGTGAAGCCACCAGTAAATTGCCATAGAAACCAAAATTATCATAATGAGAGACACATATGTAGCTTGAAATGCTCTTCCGATTCCGGGAATGCTGGAGTAGGCGGCTCTGATACATTGTTTGATTGCTCCGCCTTTCTTTTCTCTGTGTACATAGCCATATCCGTAAACAAGAGCACAGGGGGGAAATAAAGGAATAATTTCCAAAGAAAAAGACAAATTTTGTATAAAAATGATTCTCAACAAAATGGTTGTTATGGTATAATTATTAAGACTTACAAAATGGAGGAGACGATTATGGGGGAAGTAGAACTTACATTAGAACAACAGGATGCGTTAGGGGAGATGTCTAACATCAGCATGGGATCATCAGCCACAGCGCTCAGCGCGCTTCTGATGAATCGGAGAGTGGAAATTACCACTCCTAAGGTAGAGGTGATTCCACGGTGCGAATCCCTAGATGATTATGAGAAGTCCTGTATTCTGGTACACATCAACTACATCAAGGGCTTAGAGGGTAGCAATATTCTTCTTTTGCAGGAAGATGATGTAAAACGAATGACAGATATGATGATGGGAGGAGACGGTAGTAACTTCCAGGGAGAGTTGACAGATATGCATCTTTCCGCAGTGTCAGAGGCCATGAATCAGATGATGGGCTCAGCAGCCACGGCTCTTTCCAAGATGCTGAACCGCAGCATTGATATTTCTCCGCCCAAGACGAATTCTATTGACGTGGAGAGTGTAAAGATATTTGAAAATCTTTTTGCCTCAAAGAAGAAGGATATGGTGAAAGTGACTTTCCGGCTTGCCGTCGGGGATTATATTGACTCCAGTATGGTACAGTTGTATCCCATTGAACTAGCAAGACAGTTGGTAGCATATTTCTATGGTGAGGATTATGAACAATAAGAGAAATCATATAAGAGAAGCGATATGGGACGGGAAGTCTCATATCGCTTCTTTTGTGTTGAGATTATGAGTTTTTAAAAATTTTCTTTTCCAGTCGAAATGCCATAGGATAGATACCCAGCAAAATAAATACAACCAAAGCATAGCGAATCACACGCATCAGGAAGTATCCCATAGTATCCTCCACAAAAATTCCACCGATAGCTGCCTTAATCAGGGCGTTACATCCCAGATAAACGACAGCGCCAAAGATGGTGCGAAGCAACATAAGGGAAACCTTTTTGGTGTTTTCGAAGTTTACAAATCTTTCTTCAAACAAGGTGCCAAAGAAAACGCCAACCATCATACCATATGAATTGAAATAGTCAGTGGTCTTACAATAAAACATACCAAAAAATCCAACAAGCAATAAAATGCCGTAAACGATGTATTTATTGTTGATTTTGGATGATAATAATTCCACAATCAGGAAAATGGCAATACCTTGTAAAAGCCCTACCAATACATCTGTGGGCCAGTGAGCCCCCAAAAAGTTTCTGGAAATTGCCACGCATATGGGGACGATGATAGCCATATACTTTAACCATTTTTTGTTTTTAAATTCATATGCAGTGGTGGGATACAGAGCTGCCGCATTCGCAGAGTGCCCGGAGGGGAAGGAATATCCGCCTACCTCTCGTAAGAGATTAACGTCGTTTAATACCTGATATGGTCTAAGTCGTTTAAAGATGTTTTTTATCATACCATTGCTGATGTTTGCCGCGATGACTACGATGCCGATGCGTCGTCCTTTTTCCTTGCTGATTCCCCAGTACACAAGGCCCATAACAGCAACACAAATGGTTTCTTCTCCTAACATGGAAAAGAAATTGTTCAGAGCCAGCAAAATAGTGTGGAAGATACCGGATTCTCCCAGATGTTGTATCCATACCATGTATGCCTTTTCCCAGCCAAAATAAAATACATTTCCCATAGTATTCTCCTTTGTATCATTTGATTTCTTATGGTCATTATAATAATACAAAAAAGAGATTATGCAAAGTAATTTCTCTCTTGATATGCAGAACAAATGTTTGTATAATGATAAATGAGGTGATGTGAGAATGAAGATGCAGGAAACCCATGAATATGATGATATTATCCATCTGCCTCATCACAGGTCCTCCACCAGACCCCATATGTCAATACAGGACCGGGCAGCCCAGTTTGGGGCATTTGCTGCGTTGACAGGCCACGAAGATGCGGTACAGGAGACAGCGGATGCTGCCAGAGAGCGGATGGAATATCGGGATGTGGAAGAAATAGATGAGGTATAGAATATGGAAGAACACAGTTATATAGCCATAGATTTAAAGTCTTTTTATGCCTCGGTAGAGTGTAAGGAACGGGGATATGATCCCTTGGATACCAATTTGGTGGTGGCAGATGCCGGCCGTACCAATAAGACCATCTGCCTGGCAGTGTCGCCATCTCTCAAGGCTTATGGAATTCCCGGACGTGCCAGACTTTTTGAAGTGGTAAGTCGCGTGAAGGAGGCCAATGCCAGGAGGCGGACTGCCAACGGGGGGAAGGAATTTACCGGGACTTCATGCTTGGCCAGTGAATTAGAGCGGGACGCCAATCTTGCCTTGGACTATATTGTTGCCCCGCCTCGGATGGCTTTGTATATGAAGTGCAGTACTGAGATTTATGATATCTATTTGCACTATGTGGCCCCGGAGGACATCCATGTCTATTCTGTGGATGAGGTTTTTATGGATGTGACATCTTATTTACGTACCTATGGTATGACAGCCAAAGAACTGGCAACCGAGATGATGAAGGAGGTCTATGAGACCACAGGAATCACTGCTACAGCGGGGGTGGGAACCAACCTCTATCTTTGTAAGATTGCCATGGATATTGTGGCAAAACATATGCCGCCCAACGAGGATGGTGCTCGAATTGCAGAACTGGATGAGATGAGCTATCGGCGATTTTTGTGGGGGCATCGTCCTCTTACTGATTTCTGGCGGGTGGGCAGAGGAATCGCCCGTAAGCTGGAGGCCAACGGCCTTTATACCATGGGGGATATAGCTCGCTGTTCTCTGGGGGGACAGGAAGATTTTTATAATGAGGAACTGCTTTATAAGCTATTTGGTGTGAATGCGGAATTGCTGATTGATCATGCATGGGGATGGGAACCCTGTACCATGGCGCACATTAAGGCTTATAAGCCTCAGACCAACAGCATTAGTTCGGGCCAGGTACTGACTTGTCCATATACGGCAGAGAAGGCGCGGCTGATTGTGCAGGAGATGATAGACGCGCTGGCTCTGGATCTGGTGGATAAACAACTGGTGACAGATCAGATTGTCCTGACAGTTGGATATGATGTGGACAATTTATTGGATCCTGAGCGTCGAAGAAGATATCACGGACAGGTGACCATAGACGGTTATGGAAGAGAAGTGCCTAAGCATGCTCACGGAACAGTCAACCTGCCGGATAAGACATCTTCCACCAAGAGATTGATGAACCTTACAATGGATTTGTATGATCGTATTATTGATTGGGATTTACTGGTGCGAAGGATTACCATTTGTGCCAATCGCATTATTCCGGAATCTCAAGTGAGAGAGGAGGAGTCGTACCATCAACTGGATTTGTTTTCTATGATGAAGACCCAGACGGATGAAAGAGAGGCGGGAGCATCGGACAAGGAAAAGAAATTACAGCAGGCGGTTTTGGATATCAAGAAACGTTACGGCAAAAATGCTGTTTTAAGGGGGATGAACTTCAAGGAAGGGGCTACTGCCAGAGACCGTAACAGACAAATTGGAGGCCATAAGGCATAATAATGAATACTTTATGGAAGTGTTCATAAATTTTTTGACATATCTACTATATTTAGGGTATATTATATTGAGGAGTAATAGATATGGGGGAGAGGTATAAGAATGATTGCATATTTACAAGACTTTAATTTATTGTCGGTTTGTCTTCGACTGGCCCTTGCCACCTTGCTGGGAGGTATCATCGGACTGGAGAGAGGTTCTCACGGACAACCTGCCGGATTGCGCACCTTTGCGCTGGTGTGCCTTGGCGCAGCGGTGGCTATGATTACCGGTGAATATCTGGTGCATACCTATGCTACAGGAGATCCTGCCAGATTGGCAGCTCAGGTAATCAGCGGTATCGGTTTTCTGGGGGTAGGTACTATTATTGTAACCGGTAAGAATTATGTAAAGGGACTGACCACTGCAGCCAGTTTATGGACCACGGCGTGTCTTGGAATCGCTATCGGTTCCGGGTACATATTGGGGAGTTTAGTGGCATTTTTGTTTATCGTGTTTGTCATGACTGTTCTTACATCGTTGAGTCACTACATGGATGAACATAACACTAAGATTAAGCTCTATTTGGAAGTAGACAAATCCGACGGTATTGCAGAGGTATATCGCTATGTAGAGGATAACGGATACACCATTACATCCATTGATAAACAAAAGCGACAATCACTGCAGGGGAAAGATGCAGTTTTAATTATTGTAATCAACCTCAATAAGAGATGTAGTCATACAGAGTTTATTGAGGGGTTAAATCAAAGTGATTCTATTCACTACATAGAAGAAATCAGATAAGGAGAAGGGGAAGATGGGAGAAGTAAAAGAGGTAAACAAGGTGGTTGAACAGGAGTATGTTCCGCTGAAGAGTCGAATCTGGCTTGGGGGAGCAGATTGTATGATCGCTACACTGTGCAATATTATGACAGGTGGTGGACTTACGTTTTTCTTTGTAAATTATTTTGGTATGGATGCCGGGTGGAGTGCTACCTGTTGGTTGCTGTTTGGTATTTGGAATGCGGTGAATGATCCGCTGTTTGGCTACATATCTGATCGTACTAAGTCCAAACTGGGACGACGGATACCCTACATCCGCTACGGATCTGTTTTGATTGCAGGTGTGTTTATTTTGTCATGGGTGCGGTTTTTCTCCACAGGCTCTGATGTCCAGATGTTCGCCCAGATGCTTATATCATTGTTTTTCTTTGATATGTTGTACACCGCTATCGCAACATCCTTATATGTTATGCCTTATGAGATGGCGGTAACCAACGAAGCCCGCGGCAAGATTTTGTTTGTAAAAGTGATATTCGGACTGGTATCTGTGGCGGTTCCATTGGTACTGCTGGCTCAATTGGAGAAGATTTTGCAGCAATCTCTGTTTCGTTTCCAGATGGTGATGACAATTATTGGTTTATTGGCGGGGGTGATTATCTTCACCAGTACCTTTTTCTACAAGGAGAAGGTGAAGTCGGCGGCGGAGGAGCAGTATCCTTTTGTGCAGTCCTTGATAACATGCTTTAAGAATAAGAATTTCCTTGTTTTTGAGGTAATTTCTTTTTCGGTTACTTACATTCAGACAGCCCTTATGATTGGCCTCAGTTACTATTTTGAGGCGGCAGGAATTGGATTTGTATTCTGCTATCTCGGTATGTTTGTCGGTATTATTTCAGGTATGGCCATTTGGACCAAATTGGGAGCCAAATGGGGTGTCAAGAAGAGCATTGTTATTATGTGTTTGATTTTCGGTACAGGACTGCTTGTAATGCTTCTGCTGGGACAGTTTGAGATTGCGGGCGTGATTGGATTTTTCTGTGCAGGTATTGGCTTTGCCGGTGGAATGTATGAAGTACAGCTTATGAATGGAGACGTTATCGACTACGATGAGCACATTTCCGGGCTGCGCCGAGAGGGCATGTATGCCGGCGTGAACAGTTTTATCTGCAAGCCGGCTATCAGCTTTGCCAATGCACTGTTCCCTATTATGCTACTGTGGTTTGGATATGATGCCAATCTTGCTATATCACAGCAGACGGATTTGGCTAAATTCGGTATTCGGTTTGCATGGCTATTTGTTCCGGTGATATTGTTGTATTTCTGTGCATTTTGCATCGGCAAATGGTATAAGCTCACCGGTAAGGAATGGGATGACATCAAATTAAAATTGGCCGCTAAGAGACAGCAATAAGCATCTTGCACTACCTGGGGATGTTTACTATAATTATAAGTGGCTTTTAATCGCAATTGGGGGACCAAAGATGAGACAGGAAGAGGCAATACAGTTATCACTGGAATACATCAATGAAATTGTATTATTTTTTGCCGGAGATGGGAGAATTTCCTATGCCAACGCTTCTGCAAAGAAGCTGTTGGAATATGAAAACCAGCTCCTACAGTGTAACATTGGGGATATTTTCCCCGGTGTCTTTTCTGCGGGCAATCAGGTGGAAGAGCAGGTAAAACTTCTTTTGGAGCAGCCAAAGGAGATGGAGGCTTATCGAGGCAACCGTACTTGCTTTAAGGTAGAAGCAACTTTTTCCTGCTTTCAGGATGAATTGTTTGTATGTATTGCTACAGACACCACGGAGGGGTCCTACCTACAGCGCAAGATTGATCAAGTGCAACAGGAGGCATTGGATGCAGCTAAAGTCAAAACAGAATTTGTGGCGAACATTACCCATGAACTACGCACGCCGGTAAATGGTATTTTGGGTAATATTCTGGAACTGAAAGACTTAGAGAACGACCCGAAGAAGCAAAGAGTGCTCTCACTAGTGGAGCGCGGCTGCGCCGATATGAATGCCATCATTAACAATATATTAGATTTTTCCAAATTGGAAGCGGGAAAGTTTACCATCGAGAAGCGTGAATTTGACTTCCGGGAAATGATTCATTATGTGGAGTCTAATCACCGACCCAAGCTATCAGAGAAAGGGTTGGAATTTACCGTAAGTATAGCTCCCGATATACCACAGAGGGTGATAGGAGACGAACTACGCATTGTCCAGGTGTTGAATAATCTGTTGTCCAATGCAGCTAAGTTTACTTCTGTGGGACGAGTTGGTGTAGAGGTTGTAAAGACCTCCAGAATTGCAGATAGGATAGAACTATTTTTCCTTGTGATCGACACGGGAATTGGCATCTCAAAGGAGAACCAAGACAAGCTCTTTCATAGTTTTTCTCAGGTGGATGCTTCCATCTCCAGAAGATTTGGTGGAACCGGGCTGGGACTTAATATCTGCAAGCAACTGGTAGAACTTATGGATGGAAGCATTCATGTGGAGAGTGATGAGGGCAAGGGTTCTATGTTCTCTTTCCATATTTGGGTGGACTTGCCGGAGAATGAACGGAATCAAGGGGGCAGTGTGGCAGAACCGGTCTCTCCGGGTGCCTATATCACCTCTGGTTTTGAGCCGAGTTTGGCGGACTATATCAGAGACAGTGGCATGGAAGCTATGCGGACATACGGCACGAGAGAGAATGCCACAGAGATTGAGCGTAATCTGAACAAATTGATTTTGTCAGTGGAGATGGATAACTGGGAGAAAGCGGAAAGCTTTGCCAATGTGATGCGAGAATTAACCGATAATGCTCCGAAAGAGATTAAGAATCAGGCACTGCGTATCAAGATGGCGGTACAGAAAGAAGATTATGATAAGACGGCCGCCGTGGTGGATTCTATGAGAGAGTTACTAACCAGATAGAGGAGAGATGGATATGGCTTCGACTTTGACAGAAATACCTAAGATATTAGTGGTTGATGATGTGGAGGCGAATCGTTTTGCCCTCCGAAATATCATACAGCAGTTGGGGTATCAGCCTATATTGGCTGAAAATGGAGAGCAGGCCATTAAGGTGGCGCAACGCTTTGATTTGCAGTTGGTTATTTTGGATATAGCTATGCCTGTTATGGGGGGATATCAGGTTTGCGAAGTTTTAAAGAGTAACGTGAAGACCCGTGATATTCCCATTATTTTTATTTCTGCCTATGACAATCCTAAGGATGTGGCAAAGGGCTTTGAACTGGGAGGGGCAGATTATATTACAAAACCCTTTATGCCGGAGGTTGTGAAGGCGCGTATCACGCTTCAACTCAAATTATACGAGACCACCAGGGAGATGCAGGAATTAAATCGAAAGCTACAAATTTCCGTATCCGAACAGTTGCGCCGGGTGGAGAGGGAAAAGAGAAATGTTCTGTATGCACTGCTTCGTGTGGCTCGAGAGAATGCGGCATACGATTCTGAGCATATGGAACGTATGAGTCGAAACTGTCGTGTGCTGACAGAAGCTATGCAACTGACTCTTGAATATGGCAGTCGCATTTCCAACCAATATGTAGATACCATCGAGGTGGCGGCACCTATTTGTGATATTGGCAATGTGGCCATCCCTACCAGTATTTTACAGAAGAAGGATGCGCTATCACCAGAGGAGAATGCCCAGATGCAGAGACATACTGTGGTGGGGGAGCGGATTTTGCGAGATATTGATGAAGAAGACCAGAATAATTCCTTTATAGAGATGTCTTGCGATATCGCAATGTATCACCATGAGAATTGGGATGGCTCAGGATATCCCAGCGGTATTAAGGGAGATGAGATTCCTTTGTCGGCGCAGATTATTGGTATTATCAGTACCTATTGTGCTTTGACGGAAAAACGTACCTATCGTGGATCTTTTACACAGGAGGAAGCGTTAGAGATTATGAAGGGAGATGTAGGAGTAAAATTCAACCCACAAATCTTTGATATTTTATATAAAATCAAACGCCAGTTACGATAAAGGGGTAACATACTTATGAAAATGACTGAAGAGGAATTTCAACGCATCTATGTTTTTCTAAAAAGAAAATATGGCATTGATATGGCCCGCAAGAAAGAAATTATGACAGGGCGTTTGGAGAACTATGTTTCCAATGGGGGATGGGATTCGTTTTCAGCGTTTATGGATGCGGTACAGACAGACGTTACGGGACAATTGGAAAAACGGTTGGTGGGGATGCTCACCACGAACCATACATATTTTATGCGTGAATTCGAACACTTCGAATTTCTGCACAGGGTGGTTTTGCCGGAACTGGCTAAGAAGGAAGCCAGAACCAAAGATCTTGGAATTTGGTGTGCAGCTTCGTCCAGCGGAGAAGAGCCCTATATGCTTGCTATGTTAATCAAGGATTTTTTTGGCTTGGATCATCCCAATTGGGATACGAAGATATTGGCTACAGATGTATCCACCGAGATTTTAGAACAGGCAGTGAAGGGGATTTATACATCAGAACAGTTGGCAGAGGTCCCCACCCAGTGGAGAAGACGTTATTTTAAGCAGATGTCGGACGGACAGCATTATATGGTTACCGATGAGATCAAGCGGGAAATATTTTTCCGCAAATTCAACTTAATGGATCCATTTCTATTTAAACGCAAATTTCATGTGATTTTTTTGAGAAATGTAATGATATATTTTGATAACAAGACGAAACAGGAGCTGATTAAGAAGGTATACCATAGTTTGGAACCGGGGGGCTACCTGTTTATCGGACGGACAGAAACGATTGATCGTACAGTAGTACCATTTCATATGATACAACCCTCGATTTTTCGCAAGTAGGAGGATAAAGTATCTTGAGGAAAATAAAAGTTTTAGTGGTTGAGGATTCCATGCTTTTTCGAGAGCTTCTGGTGCAAAATTTAAATCAAGATCCGGGGCTTGAGGTTGTGGCCGCTGCCAGAGATCCTTTTGAAGCCAGAGATATGATATTGAAATACCAACCGGATGTGATGACATTGGACATTGAGCTTCCAAGAATGAATGGCATCGAATTTCTTCAAAAGTTGATGCCCCAATATCCCTTGCCTGTGGTGATGATTAGCTCCCTCAGTGACAGAGTGTTTGACGCTATGAACGCAGGGGCAGTTGAGTTTGTGGCGAAACCTGCAGCCACCAACCGGCAGGAGATAGAGGATTTTATTCGCACAGAGCTTCCTGTGAAAATTAAAATTGCTTCAGTGGCGAAGGTACGAAGAGCACCTCGCACGGACAATACTTCCGTGGGGGTGAAACGAACAGCAGGTGCTGAATGTGACCTGATTGCCATTGGTGCTTCTACCGGAGGAACGGAGGCAACAGCAGAACTGTTTAAAGGACTTCATGCTGATGTGCCGGGAATTGTCATTGTGCAACATATGCCGGCGGGCTTTACTGAGTTGTATGCCAATCGTTTAAATGAACGAGGTGAATTAGAGGTTCGGGAAGCAAAGAACGGCGATGTTGTAAGGCCGGGACTGGCACTGTTAGCTCCCGGAGGAGACCAACATATGAAAATCATCCGTCAGGACGGTGAGTATAAGGTGGTTCTTAAAAAGGCACCAAAGGTGAATGGTCACTGCCCGTCGGTGGATGTGTTATTTCATTCCGTGGCCGAGGTTGTTGGTAGGAATGCAATGGGTATCATTTTAACGGGAATGGGTGGCGATGGAGCTAAGGGGCTGTTAGAAATGAGAAAAAGAGGAGCTCGTACCATTGGTCAGGATGAATCCACCTGTGTGGTATATGG
>JAQXIY010000110.1 GCA_029008035.1 Lachnospiraceae bacterium | reverse complement strand
GCCATTAGGGACAGTCCCTAATGGCACCCAGGTCTGTCCCAAATGGCATAAAATACCCGAATACGGGTAAAATTGCTTGACCTTTCATATATACGAGCGTACTATAATGTCATAAGAAAGTCGTGGGAGGACTGAGTATGACAGTAGAAGAACTCCGTAAGCGAAAGAAAAGACTGAAACTCACCACACAACAGTTGGCTTTACTGGCAGAATTGCCCCTGGGTACTGTGAGTAAGATTCTGACCGGTGAGACGAAGAATCCCTCCTATCTTACCATAGAGAAGTTGGAAGCAACCATAGAAAAGGAAGAGATGCTGGCAAGAGTAGAGGCATATCAGAAAGCTATGCATCAGTACTTCCTGGAGCATCCCGAGGATGAGGGGAATCAAAAGAAATTTGAAGAGATTTATCGCAAGGTCAACCGTCTCAATGATGCACCAATCCCATATGCAGTTCCTAGAGAGGAAGAGTCTGCCATGTATGGTAGTTTGGCGCTACAAGATCAAAGGATTACGATAAATGAATTAAGCAAAATGGGGGAAAGCAGAGACCTACAGCTTATCGATGGTCATTTGGTTGTGTCAGAAATGGCGGGAGTAAGTCACCAGCGAATGGTTAAGAGGCTTGGGAGATCAATCAGTGATTTCGTGGAGAAGAAACAGGGGACATGCGAAGTCTTTGATGTGGGGGTCAATGTGTATCTGGACGAAGATGAGTATACATTGGTCATCCCTGATATTGCAGTGGTATGTAACCCAAGCCAAATCACAGAACGGGGAGTTGTCGGGGCACCGGATTGGGTGATTGAGGTAGTGTCACCCAGTACAAGACAAAATGATTACCACAAAAAGCTTCATAAATATATGGATGCGGGAGTCCGTGAATACTGGATTGTGGACATGGACAGACGCATGGTTTCTGTCTGTATCAATGGAGAACCCATGCAGGTTACCATATACAGTTTTGACGATGAGATTCCTGTGCATATCTATGAGGGAGAATTATGTATTACTGTTTGCAAATAATCCAATCATATGTATACTGAGAGTATGACAGTAATTTCTGTTGATTTGCGTGAGTACAAATCTGAAAAGGGATGGTGATGGCTATCCCTTTTTCGTAATATTTTGGGACGGAAAATGATATGAAGAATAAGAATGCAGACATTGACAGCAAACAGTCGCTAAAAGATATTTACCGAAGGAATCAATATGCCATTGACGACAGGTTTGTCATTCGGGATGGTAAGATACATAAATGTGCCATCATCTGTCCGGGAGGTGGCTATGGAATGGTGTGCAGTTTTATTGAAGGCACACCCATTGCACGAAAACTCAATGAACTGGGAATATCAGCATTGATTATTTATTACAGGGTTAGAAGAAAAGCCACGTTTCCCAATCCTCAGGATGATTTGGCAAGAGCTGTTCAGGAAATTTATGCAAAGAGTGATGAATATCATTTGGATATGAGGGATTATTCCATTTGGGGCAGTTCCGCAGGCGGTCATCTGGTTGGAACTTTTGGAACAAGTACAATGGGCTATAAGAAGTATCACCTGCCGAAACCGGGAGCATTGATTCTGATTTATCCGGTTACATCTCTGGAAAAGGAAATTACCCATGCAGGAACAAGAGACTATTTGCTTGGGAAAGATGCGTCGAAGGAAATGGAATTGCGGAGAAGTGTCTATACCAATGTGAATAAGGATTTCCCGCCCACTTTCATCTGGTGCGGTGATGCGGACAGCACGGTTCCTATGGTGAATACAGAACTAATGGTGAAGGCGTTGGAAAAATACAATGTGGAATATGAGAGTATCATTTATCCGGGGGTGGAACATGGAGTTGGACCGGGGACAGGAACTGCAGCAGAAGGCTGGATCAATAAGGCAGTGGCTTTTTGGGAGCGATGAGAAAGGAGACAACGATGCAACAGTATGAAATCGAACACTTAGACTATGTACTTGAAAACGGGGCAGAATGTACTGTTCTGCTGAAAACTGACGGGACATTCCCTCTGGAACAACCGGGTAAAATTGCGGCATTTGGCTCGGGCGTGCGCTATACCATTAAGGGAGGCACCGGTTCCGGAGAGGTCAATACAAGATTTTCTCATACCATTGAAAAGGGACTGGAGAATGCCGGATTTGAGATTACCACCAAGAACTGGCTGGATGCCTATGATCAGGTGAGAACTGAAGCAAAGAAGGATTTTATTAAGGACTTAAAAGTCCAGGCAAAACAGGCTCATATGAATATGATGTTTTATGCTATGGGCAAAAGCATGTTGGAGCCGGAGCACAACCTTTCGCTCACATATGATGGAGACACGGCGATTTATGTTGTGAGCCGTATTTCCGGCGAGGCCAGTGACAGAAAGCCGGTAGAGGGTGATGTGAAACTTACCAAATCCGAGATTAGAGATATTCTTGCATTGAATGAAAAGTATCAACGCTTTATGCTTGTTCTCAATGTAGGTGGAGTTATTGATCTAAGTCCTGTGATGGAAGTTGGAAACATTCTGTTGCTTTCCCAGCTTGGCGTGGACAACGGAAGAGTTCTTGCGGATATTCTGACAGGCAGACAGAATCCATCAGGAAAGCTTACAACCACCTGGGCGGCCTGGGACGAATATAGCAAGGAAGGAACCTTCGGTGATCAGAATGAGACAAGATATAAGGAAGGAATCTACGTGGGATATCGCTATTTTGATACCTTTGGCAAGAAATCTTTGTTTGCGTTTGGCCATGGACTTTCCTATACCAATTTTGAGATAGTAACTGCGGACGTCACTGCAGAGGCTGATGAGTTGAAGGTTCAGGTCAAGGTGAAGAATACAGGCACATATTCCGGCAAAGAAGTGGTGCAGGTGTACGTGTCTAAGCCACAGGGCAAGCTGGATCAGCCCTATCAGGATTTGGTGGGATATGCCAAGACAACGCTCTTGGCACCGGCAGCAGAAGAAACCACCACAATCTCTTTCAAACTCTCTGATTTTGCTTCTTATGATGAGGAAAAGGCAGCGTATATCTTGGAGGCAGGAGACTATGTGATTCGGGTTGGCAACAGTTCTGCTTGCACAAAGGTGGCAGCAGTTGCCACGTTAGATGAGACGATAGCAGTGCTGTCCGGGAAAAATTGTCTGGGAGCACCTGACTTTTCAGATATCAAACCCCAGCCGACAGGGAAGGAAGCATTCCCGGAGAGTGTTATTCGCCTTTCACTGACAGGATCTGACATTACACGTGAAACGGTGCATTATGACAGAGAAGAGGCGATTGATCCTCGGGTAAAATCTCTGACGGATGAGGAACTGGGATATCTGGCCATTGGAGCCTTTAACCCCCATGCCGGAGCATTCAGCTTTATTGGAAACGCGTCAACTCATGTGGTGGGTGCAGCGGGAGAAACCACCTCCATGTTGCAGGATAAGGGAATCAAGCCGCTGATTATGGCAGATGGCCCCGCGGGGATTCGTGTTTCAAGGGCCTACTATGAGGACGAAAAGGGGCGTCACGATGCTTCTGGAGTTGGAATGCTTCCGGAAAGTGTACTTGATACCATGGGACCTGTTGTGAAATTTTTGGCTTTAAAGGTTGCAGGCCCAAAGAAAGTACCAAAAGATGCAGTGGTTAAGGAACAGATGGCAACTATGATTCCCATTGGTACAGCTATAGCAC
>JAQXIY010000109.1 GCA_029008035.1 Lachnospiraceae bacterium | reverse complement strand
TGAATTATAATAAATATCCCAACATACGTCAAGATATTTTTATGACCCCGACGGGAATCGAACCCGTGTTACCGCCGTGAAAGGGCGATGTCTTGACCGCTTGACCACGGGGCCAAAAATTAAGTTCCGTAAGATACGGAACTTAAAGGTGCATTGTAAACGGAGAAGGAGGGATTTGAACCCTCGCGCCGGTCACCCGACCTATACCCTTAGCAGGGGCACCTCTTCGGCCACTTGAGTACTTCTCCATAGTCGAATTAAAACAAATATTTACAACGCACAAATCATTCTACTAAATGAATGATGTTTTGTCAACGAAAATATGTGATATCCCCAAAGATTCTTATTTTTCCATAGAATGAATCAGATTTACCATCTCGATGGCTCCCAGGGCACAATCATATCCTTTGTTTCCTGCCTTTGTGCCTGCTCTCTCAATGGCCTGCTCAATATTTTCCGTGGTAATTACACCAAACATTACCGGCACTCCACTCTCCAAGGAAACGGATGCAATTCCCTTTGATACCTCATTGCACACATAATCATAGTGAGTTGTAGAACCTCGAATCACTGCACCCAGACAGATTACCGCATCATATTCTCCGCTCTTCGCCATCTTTGACGCAATCAGGGGAATTTCAAATGCACCGGGAACCCATGCCACATGAATGTTATCTTCAGACACATCATGACGAACCAGTCCGTCAACAGCCCCGGCTAACAGCTTGGATGTAATAAACTCGTTAAAACGAGCTGCCACAACCCCAATCTTGATTTCCTTTGATACCAGTTTTCCTTCAAATGTTTTCATAATATTATATCCTTTCTTTCTATTAATATTCCAAAATATGTCCCATACGCTTTTGCTTTGTCTTCAAATAGAACAGATCGTGAACCGTTGCATCCATCTGAATGGGCACACGCTCTGTAATCTCAATTCCAAACTCAGAGAGTTGGTAAACCTTATCCGGATTGTTTGTGAGAAGTCGCAAGCTCTTTACTCCCAGCTCCCTGAGAATCTGTGCTCCGATATAGTATTCTCTCTCATCTCCTGCAAATCCCAGAGCCAAATTGGCATCTAAGGTGTCCATACCCTGTTCTTGCAATTCATAGGCTCGAAGTTTATTGATCAGTCCAATGCCTCGACCCTCCTGACGCATATACAGAAGAATACCTCGTCCCTCTTTTTCAATCTGGGTCATTGCCGCGGCAAACTGCTGCCCACAGTCACAGCGCATGGAGCCAAAGGTGTCTCCTGTAAGACATTCTGAGTGAACGCGGCACAAAACCTCCTTTCCATCACCAATGTCCCCTTTTACCAGTGCCACATGGTGCTCTCCATTTAGCTTATTCACGAAACCATACGCCTTAAAATCTCCATATTTTGTAGGCATATTTACAACGGCTTTTCTCTCAACCAACTTATCGTGACTTTTTCGATAGCTTTGCAAATCACAGATGGTAATAATTTTTATGTTCCACTTTTTTGCCAGCTCAATGAGCTCTGATGTGCGCATCATGGTTCCGTCATCTCGCATAATCTCACAACACAATCCACATGCCTTTAAGCCTGCCAACCGACACAAATCCACCGTAGCCTCGGTGTGGCCGTTTCGCTCCAACACACCGTTTTCCTTTGCCAAAAGAGGAAACATATGTCCCGGTCTACGAAAATCTTCAGGTTTCGCATCCTCAGCCACACACCCCATAGCTGTGACGGAACGCTCCGCCGCAGATATTCCCGTGGTTGTTGCAATGTGGTCAATGGACACGGTGAAAGCAGTCTCATGATTGTCTGTATTTTGTTGCACCATCTGGGGAATCATTAGCTTTTTTACATACTCCTCTGACATGGGCATACAGATAAGACCCTTACCATAGGTGGCCATAAAGTTGATATTCTCTGTGGTGGCAAATTCTGCAGCACAAATAAAATCGCCTTCGTTTTCCCGATCCGGGTCATCGATAACCATAATGATTTTGCCTTTGCGTAAATCCTCCAATGCCTCTTCAATGCCATTAAATTGTTCCATTTATCTCCCTCCTCTAAAATCCCTGCTGCAACAAAAATTCTCTGGTGATACTGCTTTTTTTCTGTTGTTTCTGGGAAGTACTAACTAATTTTTCAACATATTTTCCTAGAATATCTGTTTCCAGATTCACCACATCTCCCACTCTTTTTTCCTTGAGTATGGTCTGACTCACCGTGTGGGGAATGGCAGATATGGAAAAATCTTCGTGGGTAATGGCTGCCACCGTGAGACTGATACCATCTATGGTAATGGAACCCTTCTCCACGATATATCGCATTATTTCCGGCTTTGCCTGTATCCGATACCAGATGGAAATGTCATCATCCTTTATGCCAACGATTTTTCCAATCCCGTCCACATGACCGGAAACGATATGACCGCCAAAACGACCATTTGCCGGCATGGCCCGTTCCAGATTTACATGGCTTCCCGGGGATAGTTCTGCCAAGGATGAACGATTTAGGGTTTCGTGCATCACGTCTGCGGTAAAACTTTTGGAAGTGAGACTGGTAACTGTAAGACAGATGCCATTGACAGCAATGCTGTCGCCGATTTTTGTATCCTCCAACACCTTCTTAGCACCGATGGTTAGCATGGCTGAGTGTTGGCCCCTTTTTATAAGCTCCACTTTTCCCATTTCCTCAACGATTCCTGTGAACATCACTTACCACCTCGCTTTCTATGAAAATGTCTTCTCCCAGCCTCTCCACTGTGCTGTTTTTTAAATAAATTGCCAAATCAGGTGAGGTCACTCCCTGCCCCTCCACAGGGGTTTTGGCTGTCTGCCCTCCCAACAGTTTGGGAGCAATGTAGGCTTGAACCTTTTGTACAATGCCACTACTTAAAGCTGACCAATTCAGGGTGCCTCCCCCCTCCAGCAAAATGCTGTCTATCTTTTCTTCTCCCAGCTTTTCCATCAACTGCCATAAATCCAGATGGCCGTCCTTTTTATCCACACAAAGTATGACGCATCCCGCCTCTTCATATTGCCTGTGCTTTTCTTTCTCCACACAGCAGGTCGCCAGAATGGTAGGTACCTGTCCTGCAGTCTGAACAATTTGAGAATTGACCGGTGTACGCAGGTTTGTGTCACAGACAATCCGAATAGGATTTTTTCCTCCCTCCATGCGACAGGTGAGAAGGGGATCATCACGGATGACTGTCTCCACCCCCACCATAATTCCTCGAAGGCGGTGGCGCTGTGTCTGCACATGTTCTCGGGCCGTCTCTCCCGTGATCCATTTGGATGCTCCGGTATAGGCTGCAATTTTTCCATCCAAAGTCATAGCATATTTCATAACAACAAAGGGCCGTCCGGTGGTGATGTAATGAAAGAATACTTCATTGATTTTGTCACATTCCTCACGCAGCACATGTTCTGTCACTTCTATCCCATGTTTTCTTAAAATTCCAATTCCTTTTCCGGATACCAGGGGATTTGGATCCTTGGAACCCACCACCACTCTACGAATACCTGCCTCTATGATGGCATCCGTACAAGGCGGCTGCTTCCCGTGATGGCAACAGGGCTCTAAGGTCACATACATGGTAGCTCCCCTTGGAGATTCCTTGCAGGAAGCTAACGCATTTCTCTCTGCATGAGCCTGACCATATCTTTCGTGCCAGCCCTTACCTATAACCTTCCCATCTTTCACAATGACTGCTCCCACCATAGGATTTGGTGACGTCCATCCGCATCCTCTCTTGGCCAGTTCTATGGCCATTTTCATGTATTCCTCATCCCGCATCTTATTTCCTCCAAAAAAATAACCCTGAACATAAAATGTTCAGGGCAAAAGACACTACATCCTTCCAACAAAAAAGCTCTGAAATGTATACACATCTCAGAGCAATCATTACACGCGCAAATCACAAGCATACTGCCTGCGCATCATTTCTTCTTTCATCCAGACTATACTGTCGGCTTCGGAGTTTCACCGAATCATGCCTTGCGGCTCGTGGGCTATACCACCGGTAGGGAATTACACCCTGCCCTGAAGAATATTTATTTATGTGGCCATTGTACTTGTTTCTAT
>JAQXIY010000108.1 GCA_029008035.1 Lachnospiraceae bacterium | reverse complement strand
ACTGGAACTGATTGCCTGCGGCTACGCGATAGAAGTCACCCCACTGCCATACATCTCTGTACTGCTTATACACTGCAATCTGCTTCTTAATCTCCTCCAAATCATCTTTGGATGCATCGCAAAGATTACACTCATATCCCAGAACTCCGAAGGATGCCACCGCAAATCGAGATGCAAGTGGTGTCACACGCAGTGTCTGATGGTTAGGACAAGAGGAAACGTGAGCAGATACCACTGACATTGGATAACCATAGCTGTATCCATCCTGAATGGTTAATCTGCTAACTGCATCTGTATTATCACTAGCCCAAATCTGTGGGAAATAGCAAAGCATACCAAGGTCAAAACGATTACCGCCGGAAGCACATCCCTCGAAGAGAATCTCCGGAAAACTCTCGGTAAGCGCTTTGGCTAACTGGTACACACCCATAATGTAACGGTGCGCCACCTCTCCTTGTCTGTCTTTTGCCAGATACTGAGAATAGCAGTCAGAGAAAATACGATTCATATCCCACTTAACGTAAGCAATGTTAGCACTGGACAAGATGTTCTTCATCTGTTCCGTCATATAGGCCACCACCTCCGGATTGGCAAAATCCAGAACTCTCTGATTGCGTCCCTCAGAGTGATCCATCCCCGGGATCTCCATGCTCCACTCAGGATGGGCACGATACAAATCGCTGTCCACATTTACCATCTCAGGCTCAATCCAGATACCAAAGTCAAGTCCCAGGTCATTCACTTTCTTGCAAAGTCCCTGCAGACCATTTGGTAATTTCTTGGCATTGGGAGTCCAGTCACCCAATGCTCTCTTATCATCATTTCGCTCTCCAAACCAGCCGTCATCCATAACAAAGAGTTCAACACCCACATCCTTGCCGGCCTTGGCAAGTTTTATCAGGCTGCTCTCAGAAATATCAAAGTAAGCTGCCTCCCAGCTATTGAGCAGTACGGGACGACTCTTGTGCTTCCAGGTGCCTCGCACAATGTGCTCCCGAACAAATGCGTGCATATGGGCGCTCAATCCGGCATAACCTCTATGAGAGTATGTCATCACTGCCTCCGGGGCTTCAAATTCCTCTCCCGGTTCTAAGTGAAATGCAAACCCGGTAGGATTGATACCGGTTACTACTCTGGTCTTCTCGAAGGAATTCACCTCCACTGCCTCGTAGTGGTTACCGCTGTATACCAAATTCATACCATAGCAATCACCAATTTCTTCCGAGGTGTCCTCATGTCCCAACATAAAGAAGGGATTGCTTCTGCTGGAAGATCCACCTGTGCAGGATGCATTCACAAACTTGCCGATGTTCACCTTGGTCTCGAACTTATTCATCTCTCTTGTCCAATGACCGTTAAAGGTGGTAACCACCAAACCGGATTCATTAAAATCCAACTGAGAACTCATAAGTCTGGTCAATGTCACAGGTTCGTTGGATGTATTCAAAAACTTGGTGGAGCGCACAATCACATCTGTATCAGAAAATACATAGTAATGCAACTCCATAGTATAGCCATGATTCTTGTCCTTCATAGTTACAAGCAAATGCTCCACCTTGCCGGATTCGTCATAAGAACTTGGCAATGCCTTAAGAGATTCTTTGCCCTCCACCTGTGCCGCCGAAGCGAAAACAAAATCTGTGGTGGCACTGCCGTCTGCCGCAATCACCTCCACAAAAGGCTCTCTAATATCTCCCTTGCCGTAACCGGAGGTCTCAAGGCACATATCCTCCAAGGTAAAATTTAAATGCTCCTGGTCATAAGCAATGGTATTGCCCGGCGCAAAGGCATGCTGTTCCACCAAGGTGTCTGGATTCTCAACAGAAATCCGTCTGCCATAGTAGAGATGCTCCAACTGGCCAGTCTCCATCACACGAAATGCATAAGTGGTGTTGTCGGTGTGCAACACATAAGAATTATCACGAATCTGTATCATGTCTTTTCCCCCATTAATTTGTAAAAAATATCCATTCCCATTATACCCTTTTTTCTCTAGGAAAGAAAGAGGTTGAATGGGATTTCTTAGGAGCCAATAGGGACAGATCTGGGTGCCGTTAGTGACTGTCCCTAATGGCTCCATGGCACCAAAAAGCCGGGGCCAAAAGGCCCCGACCTTATATGCATTCTACAAATCAATTATGCTCTCTTGCTGTTCAATTCATCTGTAATCTCTTCCAACTTCTCGTCTGTCAAGATGTACTTCTTCTTGTATACAATATAACCGATGATAAGAACAACAATTGGGATGATTGTCATACAACCACGAAGACCCAAACGCTGTCCACCGTCTAATGTAGAAAGCACACCAGTCTCATCCTTCTGGATGTGGAATACAGTAAGTACAACAGATGCAATCAATGCAGAAATACCTGATGCCAACTTAACAACAAATGTCTGCATTGAGAAGATAACAGACTCATCTCTACGGCCATTCTTCAACTCTCCGTAATCTACGGTGTTAGCAAGGAAGATTGTAATTACAACATTCAACATACCGATAGCCGCCATGATAAGGAAAGCAGGAATCAAAAGAATGTATACGTTGCTTGTTCCACTTGCTGAAATAATTAGGATGATAATATAACCAACCAAGGCCATTACGAAACTTGTTGTAAAGATCTTCATTGTGTTCATAAACTTACGAAGCAGAGGGAACAAAAGCATCATAGCCAAAATCTGGAATGCACCACCACATGTGTTAAACAACGTGTAATTTCCCTGCCATGCCTCTGGGCTGAAATCATACTTAAAGAAGTAGATCAACAAGTTCTGTGTAATATAAAGTGCTGTATTAATCATAACGATAGCAACAACGATGGTCATGGCCTGGTCATTTGCAACCAATGCCTTGAACATATCCCCTACAGATACAGACTCCATCTCAACAGTAGATTTCTCTTTGATTACTGTACATGTAATTGCAATAAAAACAACAAAGATAACAGAAACACCAAGACCGAAGAACTTAAAACCTGTAAGTTCATCCTTAGGACCTGAACCAAAGGCAGAACCAAGGGCAGCAACACCCATAACTGTTACAATAGAGATAATTGCAGAACCTACACCGGCACAAGAACGAGCAAGTGCTGACAAGCCTTCTCTCTCTTTACCACTCTCTGTGAAAGCAGGAATCATTGACCAGTAAGGAATATCCATCATTGTGTATGTAACACCCCAAAGGATATAAGTAACTGCAGCGTATGCCACCAAACCACTACCATTCAATGTAGGTGGTGCAGCAAACATCAAATACAAGACAACGGCATTTAAAATAGTACCAATAAGCAACCAAGGTCTGAATTTACCCCATTTTGTCTTAGTCTTAGCAACCAAAACACCCATGATTGGATCGTTAAATGCATCAAACACACGGGCAGCCATCAAAATGATACCCATAGCAATGGCGCTTACGCCTAAAATATCCTGATAGTAATACAGGATGTATGATGCTGAGAACATATAAACCATGTCCTTTCCTACAGCACCGATACCGTAGGCGAACTTCTCTCCGCCAGAAAGTTTCTTCTTTGTTTCCATTCTTTTTTCCTCCTAATAATCCCCTCTAATTAGTTCTTATTTTTTAATCCCATGGCAATTTCTACCACTTTATAAGCACCATCGTATAAACCGATGGACTTGTTCAACTTAATACTGTCACACATTTCTCCCAGCAACTGATCGTCCTTCATAAACAAATCAATCATCTGCAATGTGTGTGGAATATCGCGGCATTCTAAGGTTCCGTCTCCCATTTCTGCCGCATGAATTGCTCCCCACATCTCATGCTTACCTACACGCTTGATGAAAAGCTTTGGCACCGGATAGAAAGCCAACTCACTTGGCTTGGTAACCAGCACATCGCAGCTTCTCATCAAAAGGTTAGTGCAGTAAACTGCCTCGAAAATATTGCCGTGATAGAAGCCATGAATACCTGTCACATCACCGGTAATAGCCTCCTGGGCAAACTTGGTTGTTGCGTCAAATTCATCGAAATGTTCTGTAGATACGGCCTTCATCTCAGGAATCTCATTTACAAGATAATCCCAAACTTCCTTGTAGTCACCGATGTTAACATACAGAGCAGCTTTATCTTCCTTAATCATTGGAAGCAGATACTTGATGATTGCAGCAAAGATTTCTCTCTGGGCGCCTGCGCCACCGATGGTAAGCAGGAAACGCATTGGCTTGCCATTGGCTTTTCTAGCCATTCTTGCATCACAGTCTGCTTCAATGTTAGAAACCAACTCATGGTCAATGTAATGACCGGTGTAAATCAGTGCATCGTTTGGCATTTCCTTACATACTTTATCCTTGTTCATACCGTTACAGATACGATATCCCATATAAGCATTCTTACACTGAATGGTATGTACACTTCCCTCAGAGAAATGAAGAGCCATTGGCCAGTTATCAGGAATTGCATTTACCACATATTTCATACCGGCGTGAATTGCCGCCTGTGCAGGCCATACATGTGTGCCGATTACAGGAATGTCCTTAGGAACATTGCGATATACAGGCGCCATCAACTCCGCATTCTTCTGATCTGCCGCGTTATATGACAATGCGCGGAAACCTTCGTAGTTCATGGGTTCCCACACAAATTTATTGAAAAGTGCATTCTTGGACAAACGAGATCCCAGAGAATACAAATCATTCTGTGCGCTGATGACTTTCGTACATGTGGTCTGGGGATATCCGTTCAAATCCATCCAATATGGTGTGTATCCCATAGCCTTTGCTGCAGATGCCATAGCCATAGAGATGCGGTAGTGACCGAATCCCATTCGAATGTTTCCAACGATAATGCCCTTCTCGTGGTCAAACTCCTCAGAGCCCTCACCCTCCTTGAGAAGAACATCATATACTCCCAGAGAATCACCGATATGCTCATTCTTCTGAATAAACACCGGATAATCCACATTTGAATCGTCTCCGAACTTCTTGGCGAACTTTTTCTTAGACTTTACAGCCTTGTTGTACACCTTGTCGCTCATCTCGTTACCAAAAATCACTTTGGACTTGTCAGCCATTTATACTTCCTCCCTTATATCGTTGCAGATAACCTGCATATTAATTTCAACAGGTTCCATACCTGCGCATCGAAGTGTTACCTTCGCTTCGCCTGGAGTTCCTGTAGATTTCACATAAATACCTGTCATACCACCTCGAAGTGGCGATGCAGTTGGTCCTACAACTTCAATTGGACCTTCCACAGACACTTCCACCGGCTCTTGCATATACATAAGCTGGTTGCCATATTCGTCTGTAGCCTTGATACGG
>JAQXIY010000107.1 GCA_029008035.1 Lachnospiraceae bacterium | reverse complement strand
TTTTCCATGTCTGCCACCAGCGTCCCGTCCAATTTCACATGGGAGAAGTTATTCTCCTGAAGACTCTTAATGGAGGTGGTACCCATACTAAAGTCATCCATAGACACCTGCACTCCCTCACCATTAAGGCGGCGAATGCTTTCAGAGGCATGGGCCATACGCTCTATAGACATCTCCTCTGTCACCTCAATTCCCAGCTGATGTTCCACCTTATAATGCTTAGCCAATAAAATAGCATCCGTGACAAACACGTCATTATTCAACTGCTCCGCAGAAATATTTACGGAAACCCGAATATCTCCCATTCCGGCCTCTCGCATTTGAACAATATCCCGGCAGACCTGTCGCATAATACATCTGGCCAAATCGTCCTCCATTCCGGCTTCCTGTGCCATATGGATTACAAAAGGTGGGAATAACGTCTCGCCGCCATATTGCCATCGAAGCAGCGCTTCCGCTCCATACAACTTTCCCTGACCATCCACCTGGGGTTGATAATACATGGGGATACCATCTTTCTCAATATCCTGTTCCAACGCGCCCACCAACTTGGATGCGGCAATGGCCCAAGAGTTGTGTTGTTTTAAAATTGCCACCGGTGGCTGATCGTCCATATGCTCCTTAAAATATTGCTGTAGCGCTCCTATGGTGAGAGACACTTTTTCATCCTCTGTCTTTTCCATCATTTTCACAAAGGGGGCATAGATAAAGATTCCAACCACCACAATAATCAATTGGACAAATGCTCCCCGCCAACTTCCTGTGGCTGCGCAACCACTGAAAAACACCGGAGTGGTCCAAGCCACCTCTGCCGTGGTAATGGGTATAAATCCAACAATTGTGGCAAAGTATGCAATTGTAACAGACACCAAAGGTGTCAGCATGAATGGAATCACCAGAATGGGATTAAAGATAACAGGCAACCCAAAGATAAGAGGCTCATTTACATTAAACAGAATTGGAAACGCCACTGTTCCCAATATGGCTCGGGATTCTTTTCTCCTCCCAAAAAGAAGGAGAGCAATAAATAAGGACATAGCCGTTCCACATCCTCCGATGAGGGTGAAGGTATCCAGAAACGTACGAGATACAATCAGCGTAGGATCGGTATTGGCAGGTGCAAACACCAGACTCATCACTTGTTCCATTACACCCCCACCGTGGATACCAAAAAACCACATCAAACTCTCACTGCCCATCATCAGCAGTGCAGAGCCATAGTTATTTCCCAGTTTTACAAACGTAGCAGAGATGAAAGACACGAAAGCGTCATGAATACTTACTACATCAAACACTTGATAGAGGATTTCATTAAATCCATAGAACACTATAATGCAGGCGCAGAAAGGAACCATAGTCCAGTAAATACTGTAAATACGACGCTCAATATTGGCAGAAAACGATAATGTATGACGCTTGCCAATCCATTGATAAATGGTGAAGAACAGCTTGACACAGAGTACGGATACCATAAACGCCACAAAAACCCCTTTGGCATCATACCGCGAAGTATTAAACCCTTCATGGGCAAAGCCCATAGAGAGCAACACGCAAATATAACTGGCAAAAATACATGCCGCCGACACATAACGGGATTCCGCTTCAAAGGTGAGCACATACATATAGGAGGCGGCCACACCTACATAGAGGGCCATGGCCCCCAAAGTCATACGGTATAAGCAATCCAAAAATTGATAGCAAACCCCTCCCACCGGTGTATTGGCATACCAGTCCTGCACCCCTGCTATGGGAATGCCGTTTAGTATGGAAGCCACAATGCCCAACATCAAAAGGGGCACGCACATCAAACAGCCCCGCTTGATGGCATCAAGCAGCGGATTTGTCTCCATTTTATGAGATAACACCAATAACTTTTCGTACATAACTCCCCCTAATTTTGATGGATTCCCACCATTTCCATAACATCCCTATGCTGTCTTGTTTAGCAATTCTGCAAACTCATGCTCCGGCAAAGGTTTTGAATAATAGTACCCCTGTATATAATCGCAACCACAGTCCGTCAAAAAATCTACCTGTTCCTGGGTCTCAGCCCCTTCGGCAACCACCTTCGTCCCAATCGTATGAGCCATGGCAATAATAGACCAGATGACACCGTCCGCCTTTATGGAAGTGCCAATCTTTTGTACAAACCCCATATCCAGCTTAATCACGTCAAAATCAAAATCCCGAATGGTACTAAAGGAAGAATATCCGCTTCCAAAATCATCCAGATAAAACTTGACACCAATGCGCTTCATATCCAATAATGCATTTCGATTATTCTCCGCCACAGTGGAATATGCCGTCTCTGTTACCTCAAACCGAGTGAAGTCAAGAGGCACCGTAGTGTTGGACACATCCAGAAGAACCGATGCCATCATATCTTTGTCGTAGAAATCCATCTGAGACATATTCATGGAGATAGGAACAATAGGCTGGTTCTGAGCGTGTCTCTGCTCCAAAAAGTTCTTCACACTCCGCTCCACGAACAAATCCATCTGGGATATACGTCCGTTCTCCTCCAAAACCGGTACAAATAATCCCGGTGATACCATATCACCTTCTCCCCTCTGCCAGCGCACCAACGCTTCCGCAGAGGCAATCTTACCGGTCCTTACATCATAAACCGGCTGATAATATACCTTAAACTCGTCATTCTCCAGCGCTGCCCCCAGTTCCGCTGCCGTCTGGGAACGTTCCATATAATGGGTTCGCATTCTCTCATCAAAGACGATAAACGGCTTTACATATTCGTCTTCGATAAAGTTCAATGCCATGCGGGCGGCACCACACATACTCCCCACACTATCGTTTCTGTCTTCATCAGGGATATTAATGATACAGCACACTGCATATAAGTCCAGAGAACGATTGTTGGCCACATACGTCTGGTGCAACAAATCCATCAATTCCTCTTCGTTGACATTCTTCTGTTCCACAAGACAGGCAAAATGGTCCGCATTTAATCGACCTATCACAAGCGGATGCAGATTAGACTGACGCAACAGTCGAGGAATCCACCTCAGGGCCTTATCCCCTCCCTCTGCACCAAACAAGTCATTGATGGCCTTGAATCCCCTCAGGTTAAAATACAAGATTGCGAACTCCTCTGTCCGCTGTTCATCTCTTAGAATCTCCTCTGCACTCTCGATGAAGCCTCTTCTGGTAAGTTCTCCTGTCAGCGGATCCTGATACAAAAGGGAGGTCTTATCCTCCATACTGGCAATCACCAGTCCCTGCTCCCTGTCATAATAATAGTAATGAAACATCTTTACATTCTTGGTTCCGTCAGGTTGTAGGAAATGACTGGTAAAAATGTACTCATCCCTCTCTTCCAACTGCCGGATCAGATTCTCCCGGTCACTGTTTCTGATAAATGTCTCACAATCCTCCGGCAGAATAAAATGATCCGTCAGAGAGAATCTCGCCTCATCATAGTCGTGTTCTTCATTGGTCCAATCCCACAGATCACTGACCTGATCAAAATCAATATAGATTGTGTTCTTATGTAAGTCCACCAAAGCAACGTAATCGTATACTTTATTCAACAGGCGTGTCACAATCTGTTCATGCTTTAGTGCCAACTGTTCTTCCCCCATAACAGGGAATCTAACATCTCCCTCATTCATTGTCCTTCTGCGCCTCCCACGAAGTCAAAACAAAACATTAAGTTACTCCCCTCCTGTATTTTATCATTACAATTTACCCTTTTCAAACAAATTATTAGAATTTTCTTGCATTTTTTCACTTTTTTTACACAACTAAAAAGGGTATACTATAGAAAAGGTAAACATGATACAGGATGTTGTAGGAGACGCATATGAAACAACTATATACCCCCTGGGGGGAAAATTTATCTCAAGAAAATATTTTACAGGAATATCCCCGACCTGCTCTGGTCAGAGATTCCTATATCAACTTAAACGGCTTATGGGATTACGCTTTTACAAAAGACCGTGAACGACCATCCCGATTTGATGGCACGATTCTTGTTCCCTTTTCCCCGGAAACAATACTTTCCGGAGTAAATCGCCAGCTTCAGCCGGAGGAATTTCTCTGGTACCGGCGCACAATCCCTCTCGACCACCATAAGCTTGCTGCGGGAATGGGACTTCACCTTCACTTTGGAGCTGTGGACCAATCGGTGGAAGTATATTTGGACGGAGTACAGATTGTCCGGCACCATGGTGGTTACCTCCCCTTTTATCTGGATATTACATCTCAGGCCACCCTAGCAGAAAAGAATTGTCTGGAATTGACACTGTGTGTGAAAGATGTAAGTGACACCTCATATTACGCCAGAGGCAAGCAAAAGCTTCACCGAGGCGGCATGTACTACACCGCTCAGAGCGGCATCTGGCAGACGGTGTGGATGGAATATGTCCCCAAAGAATATGTTTCCTCTGTTCATACCATTACCAATATAGACGAAGGAAATATTTCGTTTGAAATCAATATGGAAAGAGTTGATTCAATTGACAGACAATTTGATGCAATTTCTGTACCTTTCTCTCTGGATATCCTGCCGCCCACCATGACAGATGCCCCTATGGCAGTTCCCGTGGATGTACTGGATTCCATGACATTGCATCCTGCTCTCTGTTCCAAGACAGATATGTTAACAATTACGGATGCCGCCCTATGCTACCGGGTACAGATAAATCTGTCACCGGAACAACAATCCCTTTGGACCCCGGATACCCCCTATCTGTACCCTTATCGCCTGCGAATAGGGGAAGATTATGTGGCGGGATATTTTGCTATGCGTTCCTTTACCAAAGAACAGGATGAGGAAGGCATCTACAGAATCTGCCTGAATCACAAACCAATCTTTATGCGAGGGGTGTTGGATCAGGGCTATTGGCCGGAGGGTTTGATGACACCTCCCCGGGACGAAGCCTTTGTTTTTGACATCAAGGAAATGAAGAAACTTGGGTATAACATGATACGCAAACACATTAAGATTGAACCTCAGCGCTTTTACTATCACTGCGACCGATTGGGTATGATTGTATGGCAGGATATGGTCAACGGAGGTGAGAGTTACAAGGACTGGTATGTGACTTACATGGCCACAGCCAAATCACTGTTGGGCATCAAAAGTCGTGATACCAATGCCAAACTTTTGTCTCGACTCAATGCGGAAGGAAAAGTTGAATGGGAGACGGAAATGCTCTCCACCATAGAGCTGTTAAAGGAACATCCCTGCATTAGTACCTGGGTGATATTCAACGAAGGTTGGGGTCAGTTCGAGACAAATCGCATGGTTTCCCTTGCCAGAGAAGCAGATTCCACACGACTCATTGATGCCACCAGCGGTTGGTATGATCAGGGTTGCGGTGATATGAACAGTTTTCATAATTACTTCTTTAAGATGAAGATTCCAAAAGATAGCTATGACAATACCAGAGTTGCCGTCCTATCGGAATTCGGAGGATATTCTCTGGCCATAGAAAACCATTGCACCGATGATGGTTTGTACGGATACGGAACATATAAGACCAAGGAAGAATTGCAAAAAGCATTTGAAAAAAGAGAGGCCCAGGTGCAGGCCCTAATCCCACAGGGACTATGCGCCAGTGTATACACCCAGGTCTCTGATATTGAAGATGAGGTGAACGGCATCTTTACCTATGACCGAAAAGTCCAAAAAATACACTAACACCTCTGTGTTATTTTATTTCATCTTTAATGCTCTGGTGGCATTTAGCACTGCCAGCACCATAACACCTACATCTGCAAAAATTGCCAGCCACATACCTGCCAGGCCCAGAGCGCCTAAGATAAGGCAGACAGCTTTCACACCAAGGGCAAAGACGATATTTTGCTTCACAATGCGAAGCGTGCGAAGTGATATCCTCATAGCCAGAGTAATCTTAGCCGGATCGTCATCCATCAGCACCACATCGGCAGCCTCAATAGCCGCATCGGACCCCATGGCTCCCATGGCAATGCCAATGTCGGCTCTGGAGAGCACCGGTGCGTCATTGATGCCATCTCCCACAAAGGCCAGGTTTTCCTGCGCACCTTTTGCATCAAGCAACGTCTCCACTGCACTGACCTTGTCGCCGGGGAGAAGCTGGCTGTGATACTCGTCTATACCGATGGCCTCCGCCACCCTCTTGGCTGTGTCCTCAGAGTCTCCTGTCAGCATAACTGTTTTTTTGATTCCATTGATTTTTAACCCCCGTAGGGTTTCTGCCGCATTTGGTTTCACCACATCAGAGATCACAATACAGCCTGCATATACCCCTTCAACAGCCACATGGCACAGTGTTCCGCCCTCACGTTCTCGGGAAACCACAATCCCTTTTTGTTCCATTAAGCGCACATTACCTGCCAGAATGTGTCTGCCTTCCACTTTGGCAGATACTCCATGTCCTGCAATCTCTTCTATCTCCTTCACCTTAGTCACATCCAAGTCCCGCCCATATGCCTTTTTCAGACTTTGGCTGATAGGGTGAGGGGATCCACTCTCTGCATAAGCGGCATATTCCAATAAGTCTTCCTTTGTAAATCCATTTTCCGGGTAGATACCTGTCACCTCAAAAACTCCTTGCGTCAGGGTTCCCGTCTTATCAAACACCACATATTTTGTCTTGGAAAGTGCCTCCAAATAGTTAGAACCTTTCACAAGAATTCCGTTAGCGGAAGCGCATCCGATTCCTCCAAAGAAACTAAGGGGAATAGAAATCACCAGGGCACACGGGCAACTAATAACAAGGAACGTCAGTCCTCGAATCACCCAGTCCCCCCACATTGGTGCATTGCCCATCAGAAGTCTCACCACCGGAGGAATCAAGCTAAGGGCCAGTGCTCCATAACATACTGCAGGGGTATAATACTTTGCAAATTTGGTGATAAAATTCTCCGACCGTGACTTCTTCATAGCAGAGTTTTCCACCAAATCCAAAATCTTTGACACAGTGGAATCCCCGAATTCCTTGATGGTCTTAAGTTTGATCTCACCTGTCAAATTAATGGAACCGCTATAGATTTCATCTCCGCATCCCACCTCTCTTGGCACGCTCTCCCCTGTGAGAGCACTGGTGTTCAATGAAGTGTTTCCCTCCACAATCACACCGTCAATCGGCACCTTCTCACCGGGATGAACCACAATAAGCTCTCCGATTTCCACTTCGTCAGGGTCCACCTTTTCCGGCACGCCCTCCCGGAGTACATTGGCATAATCCGGTCGAATATCCATAAGAGCTGCGATGTTCTTGCGGCTTTTGCCAACAGCAATGCTCTGAAACAGTTCACCAATCTGGTAAAACAACATAACCGCTACGCCCTCTGCATAGTCTCCCAGACACATAGCGCCCACCGTTGCCACTGCCATCAAAAAGTTCTCGTCAAACACCTGTCTTTTGAGAATCCCCTTGCCGGCTTTGCGGAGAATATCGTATCCAATCACCCCATAGGGTAGTAAGAACAACATCAATTCCACTACTATATGGGGGGATAAAAGGCGTGTCAGTAGCACTGCGGCCATAAGCAATACTACCGTCACTATAATCCGACACAATACATTTTTTTGTTTCTTATTCATAACGACTCCTTCCCGGTATTACAAGAAAATCTCGCAGTCATCCTCCACAGCCTTACAATTCTTGTAAGCCTGCTGCATCACCGCTTTTACATCTGCCCCCTCTTCGAATTCCACCTTCAGTTTCAGGGTCATAAAGCTCAAAGTCGCATCCTTCACACCTGCTGTATTCTTCACAGCCTCTTCCATCTTAGCTGCGCAGTTGGCGCAATCCACTTCTACATCATATACTTTCTTCATAATTCTTTCCTCCAACATAATATAATATCTTCGTTGTGTCGGAGTCATACATCAACACAACTTGGGTTATTAAGTCACATAGTTATATCTCTACTCTTCTACATGGTCCATGCCCATACTGAGGATGGTGCGGACGTGATCATCATCCAGGGAATAAAAAATACTCTTCCCGTTTCTCCTGAATTTTACTAACTTAGCATCCTTGAGAATACGAAGTTGATGGCTCACGGCAGACTGGTTGAGATTCAATATTCTGGCAATATCATTGACGCAGAGTTCACTCTCAAACAGCGCATACAAAATCTTAATTCTGGTAGAATCTCCAAACACCTTAAACAATTCCGCCAGATCATACAAATACTCATCCTCAGGCTGATTGGCCAACACCTGTTCTACCAGGTCGTCATGGGCAGCAATCAAATCTGTCTTCTCCTGTTTCATGGTAACCTCCTATTAATTGTTTATCTGTACATATGTAATTGTATTCATATGTTCAACTGTTGTCAAGAGCAAAAAAAAGAAACCTTTCGTCGACGAAAGGTTTCTTCTATTCCTATATATCTGATAAGTATTAGAATTTGAATTTGTGAGTCTGTTCATTCAGTTGACTGCTCAGTCCGGACAATACTGCTGTCTCAGCTTTGCACTTGTCCAAATTCTGGGTCAACGTGTACATACTTGCACTGGTCTCCTGGGTAGATGCTGCATTCTCCTCAGCAATGGATGCCAATTGCTGTATCATCTGACTCATACTATTTTTCAATTGGTTCATTGAGGACGTTTGATCCAGAATCTCTTTGGAAGCGGCAGAAACTGATTGTATCTCCTGTTTTAAAGCCTCAAAAGAACCCTTTGTAGTATTCAGTCTCTCTGCTTGAACCTTAGAACCATCACTCAGATCATGCATCTTTGATACACCATCCTCTGAATTGGAAATCAATTCCTGAACAATTGTCTCTATCTGTTCTGCACTCTCAGCAGAATCCACAGCCAATTTTCGAATTTGTTCCGCAACCACAGCAAATCCACGTCCGCTTTCACCGGCTCTGGCCGCTTCAATGGATGCGTTTAATGACAGGAGGTTGGTCTGCTCCGCAATATCCTGAATAGCCACAACAGCCTCGTTAATCCGCGCCACGGATTGATTTGTTCGATCCGTCTGTTCTGTCACCGCCACGATTGTCTCCGTAGACCAACTATTCACGCGAACCAAATCATCCAAAATGTCAGCCGACTCTTTCGAGAGCTGCGTCATTTTCTGAATGGACTGTTCCAAGGCCTCTACGCTGGCACTGTTGGATTCAATGGTGTTACCAATATTTGCAATATGTTCATTGGCAGTAGATGCCTCTTGAGCCTGCGATGTACTTCCGTTGGCAATCTCTTCAACTGCAATATTAACACTGTCCACTGTCCCCACAATCTGAGAAAATTCCTGCGAAAATTGAGAATTACTCTCTGAAAGTTTAATCCCCTGATTCTGTATAGCACTGATGATATCCTTTAATTGGCTGTGCAGATTGCATATGGATTTGCCAATCAGTCCGATTTCATCTCTGCGCTTAGCCAATACCTGCGCATCTCCATCATTGGTAAAATCCAACTCAGCAACCTTGTCCACCACATTGGTAAGGGTGTGCAACGGTTTCACCATACGATTGGTCACAAAACATCCAATAGCAGTCAAGACAATCAATATGCCAAAAAGAATTCCCAGCATCAAATTGCGCATCTGATTGATAATCCGAAATGCATCTGACTCGTCAGCTGTCACAACCAAAATATACGAACCTGAAGGATTGATATAGTAGGACGCATACTTCATTGCTCCTTTAAATTCATACTCTACACAAGACGGTTGCGCGATGGTTCCTCCCTTTAAGTCCTCAACAAGTTTCTTTACCACTTCGTTCTCCACAGGCTGACCAATCTTTTCTGCTGTTGGATGATAGAGCATCGTTCCATCCGCTGATACCAGATATGCATAACTGCTCTCCATTCCTTCAATGGCAACTTCCGAAAGAATCTGTCCCAAAACATCTGCGTCCTCAAGGACCTTCTCCCCTTTGGAATTAAGTACCGTGTCTAAGATATACCCATTGCTCTTGGCAGATGAAAGCATATAGCTCTGTACAAGACTCTTGGTAGACTTTTGGTTTTGTTTGATGGCAACGCCCATAAAAACCAGTGATGTGAGCAAAATCCCACCAACAAACAAACATACAATACGAAACATCATAGAGTGTACCAAGCCGATATTCTTTTGTTTCTTCATCCTTTGTAGACCTCCCTCTCCTTTAATAAATCCTTCTCTCATCTATGCAAAACATTATACCACTTTTCATCAAGTATTCTCAACTACTACATCAAGGGAGCTATCAGTCGTAGTAAGCGCTGGCCAACTCCCATAAAAGTACCTTTCTTTGTGCTGTACTGTTCTGTCACTTCCCGGCTTTCTGCCATCATATTCTCAAAGTCCTTCTTTGTGTCCTCCACTGCTTTTCCGTAGGCATAGAGGCATCCGTTTTCGAAGTGGTGATACAAGCTGCGATAATCTAAGTTGATGGAACCGCAGGTGGCCACAACCCCGTCTGTAATGGACATTTTGCAGTGACAAAATCCCGGTGTATATTCATAGATTCGCACGCCGTCTTTTACCAGACAGTGATAAAAGGAGCGGGTGATGGCATACACTACCCGTTTGTCGGGAATCCCCGGCGTAATGATGCGCACGTCCACTCCACGCTTCGCCGCCAAACTTAAAGCGTGGGTCATCTCATCTGTCAAAATCAAGTATGGCGTCACAAACCAGCAGTAGGAAGTGGCCTTGTTTGCCATGCTGATATATACCTCTTCACCCACCTGTTCATTGTCCATAGGCCGGTCCGCATAGGGCTGAATAAAGGCAGCATCTTCCTTTGTTCTGATATATGGCACAGGCTCCAAGTATCTGCCAAAGAACACGTCATCCTTATCATTATCCCTGACTGCATTCCAGTTTTCCAAGAATGTGGCCGTCATACTGCGCACTGCTTCTCCCTTCACCATAACCCCGGTGTCCTTCCAATATCCATAAGGGTGGGTAATGTTAAAGTACTCGTTGGCCAAATTAAATCCACCGGTAAAGCCGATATATCCGTCTATGATGGTAAGCTTGCGATGGTCACGATTATTTAGGAAAAAATTCAGCCCCGGGACAAAAGGATTAAACACCCTGCACTGAATGCCCAGATCATTCAGTTTCCTGGCAAAATCCGTGTTGACGAAAGCAATGCTCCCAATATCATCGTAAAAAACCCTGACTTCCACTCCCGCTTTCACCCTGTCCGTGAGGATATCCAGAATGTCCTGCCATATCCCCTCCTGTTCTATGGCAAAATACTCCATAAAGATAAAGTTCTTCGCCGACGCCAGTGCCTCCTTCATAGCCGCCAGTGCCTTGGACGCCTCGTCAAAGTATCTGATGTCGCTATTTTGATAGAGGGGAATCCCTGTTTTGTTCACCAGATATGCAGCGATACTGGCAACCTGGGGATCCTGTCTCTGCAAAGTCTCCATGGCATGCTTACACTTCTTGCCGTACTCCCCCTCCATCAGTTGGGAAAGAAGCACCCGGTCCACCTTTTCGTACCGTCCCCGCATCTTGTTGGTAGGGCCGTTGAGACCAATCATGGCATAAAGCGATACTCCAAAGACAGGAAATGCCAAAATCAGCATAATCCAGGGCAATTTCACACAGGATGCCTGCTCCGTTCCGTAGATGTAAATTACCAGAAGAATAGCCAGTATTTCCTCAACAATTCTCAGCCATCCCGCATACTGTTTTAATCCGGTAAACAGCGCCACCACAAATGCAATTTCCAGACCGATAGCCAGAACAGACACGCACAGTCTGGCAATACCGTTTTTTACATGAGCTTTCTTTTCAAATGTTTTCATATGTTAAATCCTTTACCACTTCGCCTGCCAAAATCAGTCCCGCCACAGACGGCACAAAGGCCACGCTTCCCGGCACACTCCTCTTGCTGCACTCCTCCTGCAACTCCTTTCTCTGTTCCGGGACTAGGGGTTGCTCTTGAGAATAAACCACCTTTAGTTTGTCAATCCCCCTCTTCTTTAATTCCCGGCGCATCACTTTTGCCAGAGGGCAAACCTTCGTCTTGTATATATCCGTTACGCAAAATGCAGCGGCATCCAGTTTATTACCCGCTCCCATACTACTGATAATGGGAACTCCGCACTCCTTGGCTTTCACCACCAGAGCCAGTTTAGCTGTGACGGTATCCACAGCGTCCACCACATAATCATACTGTTCAAATGGAAATGTATCCGCATTGTCCGGCAGAAAAAAACAACGGTGGGTATTGATTACAACCGATGGATTGATATCCAACATCCGCTCCTTCATCACATCAACCTTATACCTTCCCACTGTGGAATGGGTGGCAATAATTTGACGGTTGATATTGGTGATGCTTACCGTATCGCTATCAATGAGATCAAATGTCCCAACTCCACTTCTAACCAAGGCCTCGCAGACGTAGCCCCCCACGCCTCCCACGCCAAAAACAGCTACTCTGGCACCGGCAAGACGCTCCATAGCCTCCTGTCCTAACAATATTTCCGTTCTTGCAAATTCTTTCATCATAAATTTCTGTACCCTATTCTATCTATTTATGTATGAGAATCCGGGCCGTTGTCCCCTGTCCCGGGATACTGTGAACCTACGGACCTCCTTTGCACATAGTATAAAATGATGATGTGAGAGTTGCAAGTCCTGAGCACAATGTCTTTCACTCACAATTATTCCGGATGTATCTCTCCACCTTCTCCGATTTCCCCGAAGAATAAACCGGAAGAATACTCCCGCATTGCTTGCAAAATATCACCGGCCTCTTCTCCTTCCACAGGAGTAGGTTGATAATCGTTGTAGCCACTCACGCTGCTGACACGGCATGGTATCATTCTGGCCCGGACATCGTCCTGCAACTGTCCATCTACAAAAGTAAAACTTTGCTGATAGATAAAGGTACGCTTATCGCCGGGATTGGAATTTCCTCCAAAGCAGAAATTTCCCAAACTGTAGCAAATCATTTTGCCATTGTAATTCTCAATCCCCTGCACCACATGAGGGTGGTTACCGATGACAAGATCTGCCCCCCAATCGATGCAGTTGTGGGCCATCTGTTTCTGATACTCTGTAGGATAATAGGTGCGCTCCTCCCCCCAATGGCAACAGGCGATTACCAAATCCACCTTCATCTCCCGCAGCTTTTCAATACCGTTTTTCAAGTATTCCTCCCGGTCCACCCCGTGAGACAACAAGCTGGAGGACACATATCCTATGGTAATTCCCTCCGGCGTCTCATAGGTTCCCACTTTGTCGTAGTATGCATATCCCACGCCCTGAGCCCTCACTGCATCCATGGTATCCTGTAATCCGGTCTCAAAAGCGTCCAAGGAATGGTTGTTAGCCAAAGAGACTCCCTCGATGGCACCCCGGGATAAAACTTCGGCATATTCCGGTTTCCCCACAAGAACGTACTCCTTCTCCGCTCTCTGGGTAGAATCACTTAATGCACACTCCAGATTCACCAAGGTAAAACTATCCTCGGAAAAAATGTCCTTTACGCTTTTCATAAAATAATCTGCCCCAAACTTATCATAATACTCATGAAAGGAACCGGCATATCCGTGGCTCTGGGTGGGGGAAAAAGTACAATCTCCCGTGGCGGATATGGTAATGGTAATTGGCTTTGGTTCCTCAGACTCTGTCTGTTCCTGTTTCATTTCCTCTTTCCGGTTTGCAGATGCCTCCTTTTGCATTTCCACTCTCTGTTTGGTTGCCGCCAACACAACGCCCAAAAGAACAAGAGTAAACAGCAAAAACAGAAGCGCTCCTCTCATATGACTTTTCTTTTTTCTATTTCTTTTCATCGTGATTTCCTCTTTAAATACAAAAAGTGACCTAAGATTATTCTATCAAAGGTCACTTTGTTTTCCAATTCCTTTATCCTACCAGATTCGATGTATTTATTTTTCCCTCAGCATAACCTTTTGCATTTTCAAAAGTGGTTCTGCTAATGGCTGACAGAGCCTCCTCTGTAAAAAATGCCTGATGGGATGTGACAATTACATTTGGGAAGGAGAGCAACCTTGCTGTGACGGAACTCTTCATAATCTCTCCCTCTCTGTTTTCAAAGACATTGTCTGTCTCCTCCTCATACACATCCAGACCCACGCCGTGGAACTTATGCTGACGAATCCCGGCAATCAAGTCGTTCGTGTCCACCAGTTCCCCCCGTGATGTGTTAATCAGCACAACATTGTCTTTCATGAGGGAGATGGTCTTACCGTTGATGAGATGATAATTATCCACTGTCAAAGGACAATGAAGAGAGATTAAATCACTCTCTCGAAGCACCTCCTCCAATTCCCTATACTCTATAAATTCAAGGTTCTCATTGGGATATTTGTCATAACCTAAAACTTTCATTCCGAATCCCCGGCAGATGCGAGCCATGGCCGTACCGATTTTGCCTGTCCCAATGATCCCCGCCGTTTTTCCGTAGAAATTGATACCCATCAACCCCTCCAGACTGAAATTGTTTTCTCGAACCTTGATGTATTCTTTGTGAATTCGTCTGTTGACGGCAAGAGCCAATGCCATGGCATGCTCTGCCACCGCCTCCGGAGAATACCCCGGCACCCGCAATATGGTAAATCCCAAATCTCTGGCCACTTCCAGGTCGATATTGTTAAACCCTGCACAGCGCATGAGTAGCAATTTAACTCCCTGCTCTGAAAGGATGTGCAAAACCCCGGCAGACAAATCAGAATTCACAAAGGCACAAACGCCGTCATATCCCTTGGCAAGTACCGCTGTCTTTTCGTTGATATCTGTCTCGAGAAATTCCATTTTAACGTCCGGATATTTTATCTGCTCCTTTTCAAAGGATTCTATGTCGTATTTCTTTGCATCATAAAATAAAATAATCATCCCGTTTCCTCCTGTCCCTATTATCTGTGGAACAGGAAAAAATATACGGGATGATTGCTTTTAAAATGTATTTATGATATTCTCAACGACCAGTTTCTGTTGTTCCTTCGGAGAAATGGATGCCTCGCCGTCCCCCTCCTGTTGACCGTAGTTGCCAAAATTGCTGTGGTTTCCACCTTCCAATTCAACTATAGTAGTATTCTTTGGCAGATTAGAGCGATATTTCTCAAAGTTCTCCCGGTTCATAATCCGGTCCTCACTTCCGTAGATAATAAGAGCCGGAAAGTCTGCGCCGGAAATATCCTCCGTAGCATAAGCTCCCAAAAGCACCAGACCGGAAATCTCTTCCTGATGTCCTTCGGTGTAGGCTGCCGCCATGGCACCTCCAAGGGAGTGTCCCGCCATGTACCAATGGGTGTAGTCATAATTCTCTATGATATGCTCTGCTTTGTCTTTGCCCAACACAGCCAGATTGGCCGGCATCTTGATGAGGAAGCAGTCAATCCCCTGTCCTGCCAGCTCATGCAGTAGTGGGGCATAGGCACTATATTCTACCTTGCCTCCCGGATAGAAGATAAGAGCATCTTCCGCCCCCTCTCCATCAAAAAAATATCCCTCTTTGATTTCCGTTACCTTCACTGTATCCGAAGAGCTGATAGCATCCTCCACTCCCCGGCTGTGGTAGTAATCATTGATGTATGCCGCTGCTCCTGTGATACATGCAATCACCACCACCGTGATGATATCAAGAGCCAGCTTCTTTTTTGAAACCTTTTTCATTTTCCACCTTCCAACATACTGCTTTCTATGAGCGCAAAGTCACTATGTTATTTTCCACCTTAACTCCTGCAATTCCGCTGACATACTTAGAAAGCCTTGCGTATCCGTAATCCTTGTACTTAAAATCAGGATACTTTTCCACAATCATGCGCCCAAGGGTTCCCATCTCCACGGATTCCCCGGCCGCCTCCAGTACAAACTGCTTCACCTTAGACTCCACATCCTCATCATGGTCGCTGCTGCGCAAAATATAAATGGCAGACCCTTTCTGGATAGTGTCAAACTTGGTGGCCTCCGTAATAAACTTGCGCATAGAACTATAGCCATAGTTACGCTCGTCAAAATCCGGAAACAGGCGCTGCAGATTACTCTTAGTAGATCCCAGATTAGCATGTTCTCCGTTGTTCTCACTCTGCTGAATCAATTCATTGATGGCTGACTTAATATCTCCCAAAGGCGTAATGGAATCCGGCTTATCATGAGAAGAGTCCTTGCGGCTACGGCTCTTTCCAACCTCTTTCTCATCATCGTCCATAATTTTATCCAGGAATTTATACTCGTTGCACGCCGCGATAAAAGTCTTGGAGGCATCACTTTTGCCCATACCAATCACAAGCATTCCTTCCTCCCGAAGACGGTTTACCAATCTGGTAAAATCACTGTCCGATGTGACAATGCAAAAGCCATCGGTTTTATCCTGATACAAAATGTCCATGGCATCAATCACCAGCATAATGTCCGAAGCATTTTTCCCGGAGGAATACCGGGGTTGCTGAATGGGAACAATGGCGTGATTCAATGCCTTTTTATGCCAGTCTGCCAGTGCACTGTTTGTAAAATCACCATACATTCTCTGGTAGGTGATAACACCGTATTTCTTTAGCTCACTTATGATGGCGTCGATGTATTTGGAGCTGGTATTCTCCGCGTCAATCAACAGTGCCAGTCTTTTTTCTTCCATACACTCTCCTGCTTTTTTACTGCAAGTCTTTCAAACTATCCATCAAATCCAAATCTGACTGCAGCACCTTAAAATTCGTTGTCAATGGCTCCTGTCCGGGTTTTGTCACCGTGATTTCAAATACCGTTCCCTCCTCCACTTTACTGGAAAAGACCACCTGTAAAAACTTCACAAACTTGGGGTGGTTATCTGTAAATGTTTTCTTTGCGTTCATGATTTTCATCATAGTTCCCGGATTTATCATATGTGTTTCCTCCCAAAAAATTAATAAATGCCGTTAATATTTACCATAAAAGTTGCCTCCACATTGGATAAACTGTGGTTCTCTCCCTCAGCATCCTGGTAAGTACCGCTATACCCCTCTGGGAAGATAACAACCACTTCTACAGTTTCTCCGATATTATGGCCAATCAGCTGTTCCTCAAAGTCATCGATAAAGGAGTGGGAGCCAATCACTAAATCATAATCTCCCGTGCCGCCTGAAAAGGGAATTCCATCTACGCTACCCTCATAATGAATTGCCACGGTGTCTCCATTTTCCACCTTGCGACTGCTGTCCGTATCCAATTTGTTATCCTGTTGTTCCACTGTACTCTGGGTGTCTGTAGCAGTAGTGGAATTCGTATTTTCACCGTCGTCCCTCTTACTCTCCAACACGCCAAAAGCAATCATACCGCCAAAGAAAGCCAGAACAACCACAACTGCCGCCGTGTACTTAATCACCTGCATTCTCTCCTGTCTCTTACGCTCTGCCGCCCTTCTCTCCTGGGCCATCTTCTTGTTTTCCTTTTTCATTTTCTTAACCTTTCCTATTTTCATATTTGCGGTGTAGTTCCAGCCACTCATCCAGTGTGAGGGGGGTATAATCCGAGTACATACAGAAACAGTTTATCATATTACAGGATAGAGTTTGGGGATTGCCCTCCCTATCCACAATCTCCGTGTTTCTGGTAAGTTCTGCAAATTGTTCAACCAATTTCTCGTCATGAGTGTGGTGGACATGACCATAGAGCATGTAACTTCTGGGTTCTCCCTTTTTATTTCGGGAATACTGACCATTATAGCACATAATAGGATAGTGGCATAGCACCACCTTGCGCCCCTCATCATGCATCTCTGCATACGGGGCAATCCACTGAAATCGTTCTCTGTGAAAAGATTTGTTCCGCAAAAAACGATTGTCGTGATTTCCTGTGATGAGATATAATTTTCCCTGAAGTCGTTCCAGAATCCCATTGGTTTGATCTGCGTCTCCCATGGAAAAGTCTCCCAGAATAACCACTTCGTCCCGCTTTCTCACCCTTTCATTCCACTTAGAAATCATATATTCATTCATCTCTTCCACAGTAGAAAACCCTCGATGATCCATTTGGTTCAGTAAATCTGCATGGTAGAAATGACAATCTGCAATATAATATCGCATATCAATATTCACTCCAAAAATTCTTTAGAGATCTTCCATAATCTCCTCAATAACCCTGAGAGCCTGACTGGTATTCAAACTCATCACCCCATCGAACAGCCGGGTCATTTCGTCTGCCAACTCCCCGGAAATCTCAAACATTTCCAACTGCTTTACAAGAAAATCTGCCATGGTGTAATCCTCTCTTTCCAAGGCATCCCGAAGCATTTCCAAAACATCTCGAATTTCCTGGTTTGTACCCTTTGACTTCTTAGGTGCAATCACCTCCAGCCGCTGTCTGTGCTTGTCAAGTTCCTCTATGAGAATCGGATGCAAGGTCTGCAACCGTTCCACTTGACCATTCTGGGCCGCCATCTCCATAATCCGAGACAGTTTAGACAAAAGCAGGGCGCCTACCATTGCAGAAGTCCCTTTTAAGGTATGCAAATGCATTTTGTATTCCTCCATGACATCTTCCCGGGTGATGCCTTCCGCCAAAGCCTCTAAGGTCTCCTTTACCTTGGGCAGGGACTCATAGAAGTCCTGCATAGCAATATAGAGGGAATCTTCATTTTTCCACACAGCCATAGCATATTCATAATCGAATTCTTCCAATTCCGGCACTTTGCTCCCTTTGGAATGTCCGTGGCCGTTGACAGAGGATACGGTTCCCTTTTCCACCAGATGTGAGGGCAGATATTTACGCACCATAGACTCCAATTGATCGGAAAAAATCGGCTTTGTCAAAAAATCCTTAAAGCCCAATGCAATATATTGCTCCCTTGCCCCGGCCACTGCATTGGCCGTAAGCATAATCACCGGCGTTTCCTTGCAGGGATTATCTAAAATCCCCTCCATTCGCTTCAGGGTCTCCACCCCATCCATCTCCGGCATCATCTGATCGAGAAAAATGATATCATAGTGATGATTGCGCACCAAATCCACACACTCCATACCGCTGATGGCTGTTGTAATCTGCACCTCGGTATCCTTCAGCAGATTGCAAAATACCCGCAGATTCATCTCATTGTCATCCACCACAAGAAGCTGTGCCTTGGGCGCCACAAAACTGGCATCATATTCCTCTTCCTCCACACGAGCCCCCAAGCGCTCGTTGAAGTCCCCCACCGGACTGGCATCCACAATCCGCTGCTCAAGTTCAAAGGAGAATTCACTTCCCACCCCAACCTGACTCTCTATCTGCATTTTACTTCCCATCAGTTCCAGTAACTGCGCTGATACACTTAGGCCCAAACCGGTACCCTCAATGTGGCGGTTATGCTCCTCGTCCACTCTGTCAAATCGGGAAAAAATCCGTTTCATATGTTCCTTGCGAATGCCTCGACCTGTATCCTTTACAGAAAAATTCAGGTATGCTACATCCTGCTCCACCTTTCCTGATACCTTCAGGGTAACCGTCCCTTGATCAGAATATTTGATGGCATTGGTCAACAGGTTAATCAGGACCTGACGAATGCGAATATCATCACCCTTGTACCAACTGGGGAGGTGATTGTCCACTTCAAAGTGAAGTTCCAGATTCTTTTGTTTTGCCCGGACAACAGTCATATTGTACAAATCCATCAGCAAATCAGCCAGGGCATATTTCACAGGTACGATGTTCAGCTTTCCTGATGCAATCTTGGAACTGTCCAAAATGTCATTCACCAGACTCAACAACATAGTTGCAGCATTCTTCGCATCATGAGCATATTTCTTCACATCCGATGTTTTGGCTTCTCGAATAATCATCTCATTCATGCCGATAATGGAGTTAATAGGCGTCCGTATCTCGTGGGACATACTGGCAAGAAAGTCGGATTTGGCCTGATCGGCCTCCTTAGCCTCTGTCATCAGGGTGTGAATCCGTTTCATCTGATTGTGCTCTTCCGTAAAGTCTGTCAACAGAATGGAGTAACCGATAGGCTGATTATAATCATAGATTCGATCCACATAGACATCATACACCCGGTTATTCAGATACAGTTTATCCATGGTACCCGTGCGAACATACGCCAGAAGAGAATGCTCCGGCAATAATGTTCCGGGTTCACAATCACGGAGGCTGGGAAACATTGCTTCTGCATGGGAGTTGGCCTCCACAAATCCATAGTTAGTATCCAGAATAATAATGGGTTCGTCCATATTGTAGAAAATATTTTCATGAGCCACGTCCGAAATGTCAAAAATATCCTGTATCACCGCCGACAGATAGAATACAATCAAACCAATAGCCGTCAACGGCAGAAGTGTCTCGTAGCCTTCAATCACTTCAAAAACATGAAGCGGCACTGCCACCATGGGAAAAAGGTCACAGAAAAACAGGACACCACAACTGGTACGAAACTTCTGACTATGGCCATGACGCCATCCGGAAGCCGCTAAAATCAACGTCCAAATGAGCTGTATCACAATGACAACGATATTAATGTAGTATACCGGACCATGAGTATAATCCAAATAGGGGATATTGCCGCTGAGATTATAACCGATAGATTTGAAATAGAGGGTATGATAATCCGATGTCCAGATAAGCAGAATCACTGCCGTGTTCCATATCTGCACAATGGTTTGCAGCGCTTTGGGAATGGGATGTTTGCAATAAATAGATGCAAACACCCAAACAAAGGTGCCAACAAAACCGGCACCTAAAAATTTGAGATACATAGCTGTGATAGCAGCTTCTCTTGAGTGGGATGTAATCTCAATAAGATAAGCAACATTCATAAAGAGACATAGAAATGCCGCTATCATCATCAGTTTCATCACACTGCTGTTCTTCCCCTTCATCACATAGATCAAGAAAAAGGCGCAGGCAATCACCACAACTGTCTGAAAAATCACAATCCCATGGTATATCATCCCATCTTCCCCCCTGTAAAACAGACTCAAACACATGCATAGACACAATCATTATACTCCATTTACAGGGAAAACGAAAAGGATAATCTTATTTTTATTCTTCTATTTCGCCGATATCCGCCACCGGCTCTTCCAGACCATCGATCTGAACTCCTGATTTCTTGGAATAATCCCAGAGTGCAGCGTGAATGGCCTCCTCAGCCAGCAAAGAACAGTGCACTTTTACCGGAGGCAGACCATCCAGGGCCTCCATCACTGCCTTATTGGTGACATTCATTGCCTCCTGCACTGTCTTACCTTTCACCAATTCTGTCGCCATACTGGATGTAGCCACGGCAGCACCGCAGCCGAAGGTTTTAAACTTTGCGTCAGTGACAACACCTGCATCGTCGATAGACAAATACATTCTCATAATATCACCGCATTTTGCATTGCCCACGGTACCCACGCCGCTGGCATCCTCCAATTCACCAACATTTCTCGGATTGGTGAAATGATCCATCACCTTTTCACTATATTCTGTCACCTGACTCATGATGTTTTCTCCTTTTTCATAAAATCTTCATACAGAGGAGACATGCTCCTAAGTCTCTCCACAATCTGTGCCAGAGACTCTGCCACATAGTCCAATTCCTCCTTGCTTGTCTCATCTGATAAGGTAAGTCTCAGGGAGCCATGGGCAATCTCGTGGGGACGTCCAATGGCAAGAAGCACATGGGATGGATCCAGAGAGCCCGAGGTACATGCGGAGCCGCTGGAGCCGCATACATTCTTCTGATCCAGCATCATAAGAAGGGATTCTCCTTCAATAAACCGAAAACAGAAACTGATATTATTGGGAAGTCGCTTGGTTTTGTCCCCGTTCAGCAAAGCATATGGAATTTCTTTCTGAATCTTTTCGATAAAGTAGTCTCGCAAGTGTTCTTCCTTGGCAGCATCTTCTACCATATGTTCTTTGGCCAATTCTGTAGCTTTCGCAAAGCCTACAATCCCCGGCACATTGGAGGTTCCTGCTCGTCTTCCTCTCTCCTGGGCACCTCCGTGAATGAAGGAGTGAATCTTAACTCCTGTCCGCACATAGAGGATTCCCACACCTTTGGGCCCATAAATCTTGTGTCCGCTGGCAGAGAGCAAATCAATGTGCATAGCCTCCACATCAATGGGCACATGGCCATACGCCTGCACCGCGTCCGTGTGGAACAGCACATCATGCTCATGGGCAATTCGTCCAATTTCTTCCACCTGCTGAATAGTACCTATCTCGTTATTGGCAAACATCACAGAAATCAAAATGGTCTCCGGGCGAATCGCCTCCTCTAACTGCTGTAAATCCACAAAGCCATGCTCATCCACGTCAAGGTAAGTCACTTCATACCCATTTTCCTCCAGGTACTCACAGGTATGAAGGATAGCGTGATGCTCGATTTTACTGGTAATAATGTGATTACCTTTCTTTTTGTTTGCCTCCGCAACTCCCTTAAGCGCCCAGTTATCCGATTCACTTCCTCCACCGGTAAAGTAAATTTCCCGGGATTTCGCCCCCAGAAACTCCGCAACCGTGTCTCTGGCCTCATCTACATAACTGTTCACCTTGCCTGCAAATCGATATGCACTGGCAGGATTGGCATACTGCTCCTCAAAGAAAGGTTTCATAGCCTCAAACACTTCCGGCTTCATTTTGGTTGTTGCTGCGTTATCAAGATAAATACACTGTTCCATTGTTTTCATTCCTCGGTCAAAAAATTATATAGTTTCTCACCTATTCTTCTACAAAAAGAGGGGTTGAATAGTAACGATCTCCGGAATCCGGAAGCAAAACCACAATGGTTTTTCCCTTATTTTCCGGTCTCTTTGCCAGCTTGATAGCCGCAGTAAGAGCAGCACCGGAGGAAATGCCAACCAGAATACCCTCTTTCTTGGCCAAAAGCTTGGCACCTGAAAATGCCTCTTCCCCTTCAATAGTGATAATCTCATCATAAACTGTTGTATTCAATACATCAGGCACAAATCCTGCACCAATTCCCTGAATCTTGTGAGGGCCACTCTTTCCCTCTGAGAGAACCGGAGAGTCTGATGGCTCCACTGCCACCACTTTTACATCTGCTTTTTGTTCTTTCAAGTATTCTCCCACACCGGTCACAGTACCACCTGTACCTACACCTGCCACAAAGATATCTACCTCACCATCGGTATCCTTCCAAATCTCCGGTCCTGTTGTGGTTCTATGGGCGGTTGGATTGGCCGGATTGATAAACTGACCTGCCAAAAAGCTGTTCGGGATTTCTTTTGCCAGTTCTTCTGCCTTGGCGATAGCCCCCTTCATACCCTTGGCCCCTTCTGTCAGTACTAATTCTGCCCCATAAGCCTTGAGAATATTTCTTCGCTCCACACTCATGGTCTCAGGCATAGTCAGGATAATGCGATATCCCTTGGAAGCAGCGATGGCAGCCAATCCGATGCCTGTGTTCCCTGATGTAGGTTCAATAATTACCGATCCCTCTACCAGAGCCCCTCTCTGTTCTGCGTCCTCAATCATAGCCTTTGCTATTCTATCCTTGACAGAGCCTGCGGGGTTGAGGTATTCCAACTTCACCAAAAGACGAGCCTGAAGTTCTTCCTCCCTCTCGATATTGCCCACCTCAACAAGGGGTGTGTTTCCAATTAACTGTGATGTTCCCTGATAAATCTTTGCCATAATAGTACTCCTCTTTTCTTCTATTATTTGATTGCTGCAAATCCCTGTTCCAAATCTGCGATAATATCATCAATATGCTCTGTTCCAATGGAAAGACGGATGGTGTTTGGCTTGATATTCTGGTCCTCCAACTCTTCCGGTGACAACTGACTGTGAGTGGTAGATGCGGGATGAATCACAAGACTCTTCACATCTGCTACATTGGCCAGAAGAGAGAATAACTTCAGGTTATCAATAAATTCCCACGCTTCCTGCTGTCCCCCTTTGATTTCAAAGGTGAAAATACTGCCTCCTCCGTTGGGGAAATATTTGTTATACAGTTGATGATCCGGGTGAGATGCCACAGATGGGTGGTTCACCTTCTCCACTAACGGATGATTCTGCAAATAATCAATAACTTTCTTTGTGTTCTCCACATGGCGATCTAAGCGCAAGGACAAGGTCTCCACCCCCTGCAACAACAGGAAAGCATTAAACGGTGAAATGGTTGCTCCTGTATCTCGGAGAAGGATGGCACGGATATAGGTGACAAAAGCTGCGGGACCTGCCGCATCCACAAATGACACTCCGTGATAGCTGGGATTTGGCTCTGCAATTGGAGCGTACTTACCGCTTGCCGCCCAATCAAATTTGCCTGAGTCTACAATCACGCCTCCCAATGTGGTGCCATGACCGCCTATAAACTTGGTTGCGGAATGAACCACAATGTCTGCTCCATGCTCAATGGGGCGAATCAGATATGGTGTGCCAAAGGTGTTATCTACCACCACCGGCAACTGATGTCTGTGCGCCAATTCTGCAATGGCATCAATATCCGGAATATCAGAATTGGGGTTGCCCAGAGTTTCCAAATAGATTGCTCTGGTATTCTCCTGAATGGCTTCCTCAACCTCCTGCAAGTTGTGAGCATCCACAAAGGTTGCTGTGATACCATACTGTGGCAATGTATGGGCCAGTAAATTGTAGCTTCCGCCATAAATGGTCTTCTGTGCTACGATGTGGCCGCCATTTGCTGCCAGCGCCTGAATGGTGTAGGTGATTGCCGCTGCACCTGATGCCGTTGCCAGCGCTGCCACGCCACCTTCTAATGCTGCCAATCTCTTTTCCAGCACATCCTGTGTGGAGTTTGTCAATCTTCCGTATATGTTACCTGCATCTGCCAAACCGAAACGGTCTGCAGCATGCTTAGCATTGTGAAATACATAAGATGCTGTCTGATAAATCGGTACTGCTCTGGCATCTGTTGCCACATCAGCCTCTTCCTGTCCTACATGTAATTGTAATGTCTCAAATCTATAATTTCCACTCATTTTGTAATCCTCTCTTTCTTTCCGGTGGACAAGGAAGACAACTTCCCACCACTGGGCACGCTCTCGCTACTGTTCGCTGGTAGCGGTACATAAGATGCTACTTCGTACCATCTAGGTACCGACCGCTCACAAGTACCCCGTGGCAGAAATTGTTTCCTTATCCACCTGCCATAATATTATTTTCAATAACTGATATTTCTTCCCCAGGGTATAAAGATACCCGGGCAGTTGATACTCCCGGGCAAATAAAAGACGATTACAATTCTAACACGAAATGTGGGCAGTACAATGCGCCCCACGTCTATTATTCGCGCGGGAGAGAAGCATTCGTCCACATCTAAAGTTTTCTCTTAACAATTCCTCAAAAAGGTGTAACATAACTTTTTCCTCGTGTTTTTATTTCCTACCTTTCTTGTAGGATATGTGAATCATACACCTTATTTCCTACCTTGTCAATAGGAAATTATATTTTTTTATATAGGGTCTACCCTTCAGCAACTATTTTGCCTCACAGGATAGATTATTCCTTGCTTTTCGGAAGGGTTGTCTTCCCCAAGCAGGCCATTTCATGCTTTCGGGATAGATTTAACCTTCAGTGTCCTGAGATATTTCTTCTGCTCCGGCGTGATACGGTAACTCTCCACCGCCTTTTGAATGGTCTTATTATGGGTCCATGCATCCAGTCGTTTCTCCTCCAACAGCTTTACAGTGGCATCGTACTGCTTTGCCAGGGCGGTGGCAAAATACCATGCCCGCATCATATTCACATAGTATTCTTCAGAGACAACGGAGGCCACCTTTTCCGGATACTCCGGGGAAAAATGCTCGTCCAGATAAAACCGCATCAACATCCCTATACCAAAGCGAATCGTATAAGTCTCTCCTGAAGTCAGCCACACATCAATCTCAGGCAGCAATTCTTCCAAATGCTTTCCAAACACCTTGGGGCTCATAGAATCACAGGTAGCCCAGTTATCCACATAGGGCAAAAACAAGTTCACCTCTTTCAAGCACTCCTCATAGTCCTTAATCCCTTCGATGATAAAGGCATGAAGGTTGTTTTCTTCATAATACTTGTGTGGCAACTGCAGCAAAAACTCCTTACAACCTTCCTCCTTCGCCACTTCTTTGGCCAGTTTGCGCACCTGGGGCACTCGCACTCCAATCATATAGTCCGGCTCTGCTGTCGGCACCAGCCCGCTGTGGAACTCTTTATATTGTAAATCCTGCAACGCAAATAATCTTTCCTGTATTGGTGTCATATTTGTCCCTTTCATTACGCACCTACGGCAAACAGCACTCCCAGAAGAAGAGGAAGCAAAACTCCCGGCAACCAGCCAAGATAAAAAGATATGCTTTGGCGCAACACTTGGTTTTCTGTATCCAGAGAATAATCCACATGCCTCACATCAATCCACATTCCCCAAATGGCAGATAGAAGCCCGTACACAATGGGAACAATCGAATAACAAATCCCAATAAGGACAGGTGGCTTGATTGAAATCCATAGCATGATGCCACAGATAAGTGCCACCGGCTCTGTAATCCATAAATTCATTATTATCTTCTGTGTGTAAATTTCCTTTTCGTCTACAGGTATGGTCTGCATGATCCAATGTTGTTTTCCCTCCATGGACAATCCACAGTAAGTATTACATCCCATTCCAATCAAGGCACATAAAAACAGCGGAACAGACAGATATGCCAAATTTCCCTGAGCAGACAGTATTTCCCGAATTCCGCTTCCCTTGGTAATCAAGAAAAATCCACTGATAAGCAGTGCAAAGAGGGGACCAATCAGGGTACTGGCCATATAGGAGCGAGACTGTAGCCATTGGTCCCACAGACGTTTTGAGACAGCCTTAGAGACCCTACACTGCTCCTGAATACAGAAATCATATTCTATAAAGTTTTTCGGAGCCCGAAGTGCCAAAATCACTTCCTGATAACTCATAGAGATAAGGAACGTAAAAAGCAAAAACCAAACTACGGAATATACAATAAACAGGAATAGAGAACCGGGACTGTGCAAAATAACGCCCCCCTGATAAAGGCGTCCCGCTCTAAAGTTCATTGTAATAACACGAATCACATCCTGAACGTCACCTGCAGCTGCCAGCACATTTTTGACACAGTATATGATTTTCAGCACAGTAATTCCTGTAGCTGCAAGTACGCTTAAAATAACAATAGATTGCACAAAATTGCTCTTGCGCAGAGAAGCCAGGCAAAGGGCAAGAACTGTGCCCACAAGAGCGGCCATACCCGTAAGAGGAAGGCAAGTAAAGAGCAGTCCCACCACCCAGGTAGGAATGAAATTCTCCACTGCCAGGCCCTCATCTATGTATGCCATAACCATAGGTATATTCGTCAGCGCTACCAACAATGTATTCCACACATATAGTCTTAGGAAAATACAAACCACATGCAAAAAGGTCCCCATAGGAAGTGACATAAGAAATTCTGCATCAGACTTTCCAGCCAGAATTTCATTGATTTTAAGTATAGTGACCACCAAGGTCACAACACTCCCTATTATGTAACCTACCAGTGGAATTGCTTCTCCCAATCCGTAAGAAACCAATAGCTTCCCAGCCTGAAAACTGAGCAATGCCACCACAAGCAGCATACATACCAACACTAAATTCTTTAAAACAAACCCCATTTTCTTCAACGGATTCTTCTCATGGGAAAACACGCTAAACCGAAATTCCTCATTGAGATGAAGTTTCAAAAGCAAACACAAATTACGCATTGGTCTCCTCCTCATGGGTGGCTTTTTGGATTTGCAATTGCTCCAAAAATACCTCCTCCAAGGATTTGTCCTTGGTTAAATCATCCACCTTCCCCTGCACTACAATATGTCCGTGGTCAATCATTGCAATCCTGTCACATAATTTTTCCGCCACTTCCAACACATGTGTAGAAAAGAAAATGGCACTGCCTTCATTACAGAGTTTTCTCATATATTGTTTTAACACTGCTGATGCCTTAGGGTCCAATCCCACAAAAGGCTCGTCCAGCACAAGTAGCTTGGGTTTGTGCACAAAGGCTGTTATAAGAGCCACCTTTTGTTTCATACCATGAGAATAGGAGGAAATCAAATCTCCCAACTGGTTCTTTATTTCAAAGGCATCTGCCAACTCCTCAATGCGCTGTGTTCTCTCCTCAGTGGGAACTCGATAGGCATCTGCAATAAAATTGATAAATCCAATTCCTGTCATATATTCGTACAAATCAGGGTTATCCGGAATATATGCCATATTCTTCTGACATTCCTTTTTCTGTCCCCATAAAGACATGCCACATATCTGTATGTTATCACCATGTAGCGGCAAAATTCCCACCACCGATTTAATGGTGGTGGACTTGCCTGCTCCGTTATGTCCAATAAAGCCAAAGATTTCTCCTTTTTCTACAGACAAAGAAATATTGTCCACAGCAGGCTTATTGCCGTCATAAGCCTTTGAAAAATCTGTAATCTCAAGTACCTTTTCCATCTTTTACTCTTCCCTCCATCAATGTACCCTCTATATACCATTTAAATATATCATCCCTAATTTGTATCATCAAGAAAAACTCATCTGTTGTTTTGTAGGCTGTACCGTTCCCACCGGATGGTGTGGGGGGCCATAGATAGAAGAAAGTTTCAGCGGAATATTGCCTCGATTAATCACGTTGTGCCATGTGCCTGCAGGGACATAGAACACATCTCCCTGACTCAGGTATCTACGCTGGCGCATCTGTCCCGGTCCATTTCCAAAAACACCTAAACCATATCCCTCCTCCACTCGTATCATTTGATCCGTATCCTCATGAATTTCTGCTCCAATATCCCCTCTGGGCGGAATATGCATAAATGTCATCTGCAGGTAATCCCCGGTCCATACCGTCTCCCGATAATTGGTATTGTCAATTGCTGCATTTTTCACATCAAGCGCATATGGTTCTTTATAAACATCCATTCGTTCCTGCTCGTAGTATCCTTCCATACGATATAAAAGCCTTCGTTTTTGATAGTATATGTAGCCACTTCTGACCGGTGTATGTACCCCATCTCCCCATAGCAAAACACTGACGCCGGAAGAAATTACATCCCTCAAACTTTCCGAGTATGCACACATACCATTGATTTTCGCATCCATATACGGTTTCATACCAAATCTTTGGTTTTTTTTAAAGCAAGTATGAAAAAATGAAAGAATTTTCCAACTCAAAAAAAGTCCCGTGGCATGGCACTGCCCCGGGACTTTTCACATATGTTTTAGGAATTATTTGTTCTTTTTCTTAATTTTGTTCAGCTTAGCATTCAGGTCAAGAAGCTGCTCTTTGGTAACTTCCATGTTCATCATACTGCTTGCCATATTGATCGCACGCAAAAGTGTGAAGCCGTTCATCATCTGCATCATGTTATCGTTGACTTCAAAACCTGCTGCTTCAGACTTGCCACTGTCACCCTTCATGGACTTCATCATCTTGCCCATGACTCCCATCATCAAAAGCTTGCCTTTGGTGGTAGCCATAATATCCCCGATGGTATCGTTGATAGAGAGATGTCCCTCCACCTCTGTGATATCAAACCAGTTCAAGATAGCGCCCACTTCTCTTAAGATGTAGTCCTCATTCGGCTCATCCACCTTCTTGATGGTGCTCTCATCTCTGCAATCTCCTGCTACTGCAACCAAAGTTGATTCCCCTGCGTTTGGCACGTCAAAGTAGAAGAAGTGCTCCGGTGACTCCTGTACACCAAGGCTCTCACCATTTACAAACAGCTCAACAGATGGCTGGTTAGAGTAAACAGTAACCTTCGTTACATCCTCCACTCTGTCTACATAGCGCTTACCGCAGATGTGAACAAATGGGTCATCGGAAAGCCATGCCTTGTATGCGTAGAAGGAATCCTTCTTGTACTTACGATCGAAGGTTACCAGACCCTTGTGGTTCTGTCCGTTCTCACCACCCTCAGCTCTGGCATCAGCGCCAAAGTCAAACATATTCCAAACATGGGTTGCCCACAGATAATCTCTGGTAAACAACTGCTTAATCAACTCTTCGTGATAGTATGCCTGATATTCCTCTGTGTAGTCACCCTGCTTAGGATTGGAGGTATGCCAATTCAGCGCCTCACATCCGTACTCTGACATTCCCACCGGAATGTTTGGATACTTCTTGTGGAAGCCATCAAGCCAAGGACCATTCATAGAGGTATCTCCGCCGTACCATCCAAAGTAATGATTCCACGAAACTGTGTCCGGAATCTGGATGTATGGGTCATCCTGACTACACATAGATACAACCGCCATTGTGGTAAGTCTTGTCTTATCCATCTTGTGACACAAGTTGTTCAAATCCTCATGGTTCTTTAACAACCAGTCGCTTGTCTTACCCAGCATAGTAAACTCATTGGACAATACCCAAACTACGATAGATGGGTGATTGTAATTCTGTGCCACCAGCTCTGTCATCTGAGAAATGGTATTGTCATATGCAGTCTCCATAGGATTTGAGATAAATGGAATCTCAGCCCAAATTACAAGACCCTTGGCATCACACAAATCATAGAAGTACTGGTCATGCTGATAATGTGCAAGACGAATGGTAGTAGCACCAACTTCCATAATCAAATCGATATCTTCTTCATGATGCTCCGGTAACAATGCATTACCAATACCCAAACGATCCTGATGTCTTGATACACCGCGAAGTGGGTAAGCCTGTCCGTTCAAAATAAAGCCTTTCTCAGGATGAATTTCAAAGGTACGGCAACCGAAAGTTGTCTCCACCTTATCAACCTCTACATCCCCATCCTTCATCACAGCAACTGCGCGATAGAGATACGGATTCTTTCTTCCATGCCAGCGAACAACTTCAGGAATCTCCAATGTCACCAGCTTGTCTGCTGTGTCAGTGGAAGCTACAACCGCTCCCTCAGCATCCAAAATCTCGTAGTGATATGTCTTGCCCTCAGCCTCTGCATTTACATATACTTCAATCTCAACCTTAGCACTTTCCCTCTCAGGCATAGCCTCTCCAATGGAAAGCTGTGCAAGCTCCGGTGTCACCTTAATGCCGGGTGCTCCGTAAAAGTCTAAGTCAAAGTGTGCCGCATCTACACCAATAGCATATACATTACGATAAATACCGCCGTAGAAGGTAAAGTCTGCCATCTGTGGGTATACACGGTCATTCTCTGCATTGTCCACAGCCACAACTATTTCGTTGTCATCTGCAAGAGCATCTGTGATATCCACTCTCCATGTAGAATATCCGCCATCGTGAGAAGCCAGTTCTTTTCCGTTTACTGTAACAGTAGCAGAGGAATTGGTTCCTCTAAATTCCAGATAGACTCTCTCTCCCGCCGGCAAATCTGCCTTTGCAATCTTCTTCACATAGTAGCATGTACCACGATAGTAGTCATTGCCACCATCTTGTCCATCTACGCTGTTCCAACAATGTGGAATGTTCACCTGTTCGGACTCTCCACATCCCGGGGCTTCTTTGCTAAACAACCAATCCTGGTTCAAAGAAATCACATTACGCATTTCAATATCCTCCTAAAAATAATCTTTCCTTTGAAGTCTCATAAATCATATATTACTGATTGTGCTTTTCTTTCAAAAGTGCAATGTTCTCATCAACCTGCTTCTTGTGAAGTGGATACCAGAACCAAAGAACTGCTGCCAAAAGTGCAAATCCAACTGCAGGAATCAGAGTAGAAATGTTGAAAATGCCCTCTAATACAGGCTGTGTCTGCTTCATTCCCTCTGCTGCTGCCTCTGAGCTGTAGCCGATAGCTGTCAAGAGCCATCCTGATAAACCTGCTGCCAAAGCCTGTCCCAACTTACGAGCGAAAGAATAAAGTGCATATACGGTACCATC
>JAQXIY010000106.1 GCA_029008035.1 Lachnospiraceae bacterium | reverse complement strand
GTGAAGCCCCCCTCAAGATGAGATATCCCCTCCTAAAAGGAGATAAGATCCCTTGAAGACTACAAGGTAGATAGGGCAGAGGTGGAAGTGTAGTAATACATGTAGCTGACTGTTACTAATCGATCGAAGGCTTAACCAAGTTTGGTTTCAAATGGACTCTGTATGAAATTTTGAAGGTGTTATACCTTTTATATTCCTCCTTAGCTCAGTCGGTAGAGCATGCGGCTGTTAACCGCAGTGTCGTTGGTTCGAGTCCAACAGGGGGAGTTTTTTCTTTATAAAAAATAAAATTTTAACTTTGGCCCCGTGGTCAAGCGGTCAAGACATCGCCCTTTCACGGCGGTAACACGGGTTCGATTCCCGTCGGGGTCATTTCCTTTTTATTACGCCGATGTGGCTCAATTGGCAGAGCAGCTGATTTGTAATCAGCAGGTTATCGGTTCGAGTCCGATCATCGGCTTTTACATGGACCTTTAGCTCAGTTGGTTAGAGCAACCGGCTCATAACCGGTCGGTCCTGGGTTCGAGTCCCCGAAGGTCCACTATTTTGCTAAAGGAAATTAGTTTTATATTATGAATACGGCCCAATGGCTCAGTTGGTTAGAGCGCCGCCCTGTCACGGCGGAGGTCGCGGGTTCGAGTCCCGCTTGGGTCGTTTATCTGGGATCTTAGCTCAGCTGGGAGAGCATCTGCCTTACAAGCAGAGGGTCACAGGTTCGAGCCCTGTAGGTCCCATTTTTACGCCGATAGGCGTAAAGAGAGTACGAAGTGCTTATAACAGCACTTGGCTACTAAGCTCGAACAGCACTATCGTTTGTTCTCGCTAAGGGCCAAGTACGTATCGCACTAGATTCGGACTTCACTTACGTTCGTCCTTATCAAGTGCTCGTAACAAGCCGCAGTGGCGGAACTGGCAGACGCGCAGGACTTAAAATCCTGTGGTGGTGACATCGTACCGGTTCGATTCCGGTCTGCGGCAGTTCATTTTTCCCTTGACATATCAAGGAAAAGATGTATAATATTTAATGTTGTGTGGAACAACAATCAATAATTAATATGTGTGTGTAGCTCAGCTGGATAGAGCACTTGGCTACGGACCAAGGTGTCGGGGGTTCGAATCCTCTCACGCACGTCTTATGAAACAAAGAAGACAAGGCTTCATGCTTTGTCTTTTTTGTTTCCATTGAAACTTTTTCCCTTTTATGTTCATCTAATATATAGAATTCAAAAGAAGGAGGTATCAATATGAGTTTCTTTTCCCCGGGGAAGAAAGCGAAAGATAAAGAGGAGGTAGTGGAAGAAACTCTTCTTACGGAATACGATAAATACTATCGGCTGGCTTATAGTTATGTGGGTAATCCTGATGATGCGGCAGATATTGTACAGGAGGGGGCCTATCAGGCTATCAGGTATTGTGATACCCTTCAGAACATTTCCTATGTAAACACCTGGATATATCGCATTATGTTAAATGAGATATTTGCATTTTGCAGAAAGTCGAAACGAGAGGTGCTACCAATGGAAGAAGCACCGGAACAGGGCAAAGACGATACCTATGAGGATGTAGATTTGATACAAGCATTGGAACAGCTGGACGAGAAAGATCGGGCGGTTATTGTTTTGCGTTACTTTGAAGAATATAAACTGGGAGAAATCGCAGATATATTAGAGGAAAATTTGAGCACTGTAAAAAGCCGCTTGTATCGCGGTATTAAGAAATTGCGTTTACATTTGGAAAATGAATGGATCTGGGAGGAAGATTAAATGAATGAGATGGAAAAGAATCGAAACGAATACAAAAATTTGCATATGAATGAGCAACAATTGGAAGAGATGAAGGCTCGGATGGAACAGGCGAAAGAGGACAGGAAAAATGCAAAAAGATTCGGCAAAACACCGGCGTGGGCGAAGGTAGCAGCATCTGCAGCCGTAGTAGCCCTTGTACTGGTTGCATTGCCCAATACATCCCCAACCATATCATATGCTATGGAGCAAATTCCTGTGATTGGGAGTGTGGTCAAACTAGTTTCACGCTATCATTATACCTATGAGTCCCAGCGTCACTCAGCGGACGTGGATGTGCCGAAACTGGAAAGCGAGGACAAGACACTGGAGAAAACTACCCAGGAAATCAATGAGGAAATTGATAGAATTTCCAAGGACATTATCTCAGAGTTTGAGGCGGGTATGAAGGACGAAGAGGGTTATCAGGATGTGATGGTAAAGAGCGAACTGCTCACTACCACGCCGGATTATTTTGTATTAAAACTAATATGCTATCAGGGCTCAGGAAGCGGGGCAGAGTGGGATTATTATTATACCGTGGACCTGAAAACCGGAGAGCGATTGCAACTGAGTGATTTGTTTGAGGAGGGGGCTGATTATGTAACCCCAATCAGTGAAAGTATCAAGGAACAGATGCGCACTCGCATGAAAGAGGATGACAATGTCTGCTACTGGATTGATGATGAAGAATTTCCGGATATGAATTTTATGGCCATCAAAGCAGAGGAAGATTTCTATATTAATGATAAGGGAAATCTGGTCATCTGCTTTGATGAAGGAGATGTGGCCCCCATGTACATGGGATGCGTCTCCTTTGAGATACCGAAAGAAGTTGTTAAGGATATCTGGAAATTACAATAATATGAAACTTGAATAAATATTGGAATTTAACCAAAGAGGCCATTGAAGGGACAGGTACCCTTGGCATTCAATAAATTGGAGCCAATTGTACCCGTCCCCAATGGCACTAGTGGTCGGCCAGCCAGCGCAGTGCGGTGTAGGCGTAGATGGCACTGCCGTAGGGCAGCGCAGATTCGTCGAATCGCACCATAGGGTGATGCTGTGGGTAGATATAGCCCTGCTCCGGGTGGCCTGCAGCCAAAGCAATCATTACAGAAGGCACTTCTTGACTCACATAGGCAAAGTCCTCAGAGCCGGAAGATTTTGATGAACTCTTGGAGTCACTATGGGCATTTAATTGTTCTACGGTAAATGCCATGGTGTCTCCTAAGAGTTCTTTTGTGTATACGGCGGTTGCATCACACAATACTTTATCATTGACAAGGGTAGGACAGCCACTGTCATAAGATATGGATACCTCTGTGCGGAAAGCTTTGCCTACGCTTACAGCGATTTCTTCCAGACGTTTTTTGATTTCCTGATGAACCTCCTGGTCAAAGGAGCGAATACTTCCTCTCATAGTTACTTCATCCGGAATGACATTGGCGGCCACACCCGCATTGAAAGATCCGATGGTCAGAGCTGCAGAATCACTCATGGCAAGCTCTCTGGCGTGAATTTCCTGCAAAGAGATAAGAATATGAGCTGCAGCATTGAGAGGGTCAATTCCGGTATTTGGCATGGAACCGTGGCAACCTTTCCCTTTGACAGTGATTGTAAAAATATCTGCGGCAGGGGCACTAACCCCCGGGGCAGATACAATGGCACTCCCGGGAGCAAATGGCATTCCCGCCATAACGTGAATCATAAGCGCAGCATCTACAGAAGGGTTTTGCAAAACACCCTCGGCAATCATATCTTTGGCACCTTCGAAGATTTCCTCGGCTGGCTCAAACATCAGCTTGATGGTGCCCTTAATATCTTTTTGATGCTCCTTTAACAGCTTTGCCGCACCGAGAAGCATAGAAGTATGCATATCATGACCGCAGGCGTGCATGCAACCGTTTTGGGACCGAAAGTCTACGTCAGCTTCCTCGGTAATGGGAAGAGCATCCATATCCCCACGAAGGAGAAAGACTTTTCCGGGCTCCTCCCCCTGAATGGTAGCTATTAATCCCGCCTTGCCGCAAGGGATGGGTTCGTATCCCATATCCTGCAATTCTTTTCTTACATATTCTAATGTTTGCTCTAAGTTGAAACCTGTTTCAGCATGGGTGTGGAGATAACGTCTGTGCTCTACAATGGTGTCTTGCAGTTCTTTCGCTTCCTGTAAAATTTTCGTTGCGTCCATAATCTTTCCTCCTCTTATGATTGTTTGTACAAAGAATGTTTTCTATACAACAATTCATATGCAATATATGATAAAATCCAAGATAGAAATATTATATCATAGGTGGTTACAAATGAAAGACAAATACAAAAATACTATGGTGGCCTGCTTCATCGGTTATGTGGTGCAGGCTATCATCAACAATTTTACTCCATTATTGTTTCTCACGTTTCACAACAGTTTTGGCATTCCTATGACCCGGATTACATTTCTGGTCACATTAAACTTTGGGACACAGCTTCTGGTGGATTTGCTGTCGGTAAAATTTGTGGATCGCATCGGATATCGGGCTTCCATGGTGATTGCTCATGGAACGGCGGCGGCAGGACTGCTGGCTATGGCGATTTTGCCGGAGATGATGGAAAATCCGTATGTTGGATTACTTGTTGCAGTAGTGCTATATGCTGTTGGCGGCGGTTTACTTGAGGTGGTGGTGAGTCCTGTGGTGGAAGCTTGCCCCACGGACAATAAAGAGACGGCTATGAGCCTGCTTCACTCGTTCTATTGTTGGGGACATGTGGGAGTGGTGCTGTTGTCCACAATGTTCTTCGCAACTTTTGGCATAGCCCGTTGGAACTTGTTGGCGGTAATTTGGGCACTGATTCCCGTTGCAAATATGATACTGTTTTTGCGGGTGCCCGTGCCGGAGCTTATTGCTGAGGGGGAGGAAAAGATGTCCTTAAAGGGACTGTTTCGCTCCGGAGTTTTCTGGCTGTTTGTGCTTTTGATGGCCTGTGCCGGTTCCTGCGAGCAGGCGGTGAGCCAGTGGGCATCTACTTTTGCGGAACAAGGACTACAAGTTTCTAAAACCATGGGGGATTTGATGGGGCCTATGTTTTTCGCCGTTATGATGGGGAGTTCCCGGGCGATTTACGGAAAGATGGGACAGAAGATTCCCCTAGAGAAAACCATGGTGGGCAGCGGTGTGCTCTGTCTCCTTTCCTATCTGATGATTTCCCTATCTCCATGGCCGTTGTTATCCCTTTTGGGGTGCGGTATTTGCGGCTTTTCCGTGGGTATTCTGTGGCCGGGGACTTTTTCTCTGGCTTCCAAGGCCATGCCCACAGGAGGAACGGCTATGTTTGCATTGCTGGCATTGGGAGGAGACTTGGGATGTGGGGGAGGTCCAACCTATGTGGGACTCTTTTCCGGGCTGTTCGGGGATGATTTGAGACGAGGTATTCTATGCGGAGTTGTCTTCCCGATTATTTTGTTAATAGGTCTTCTAATTCATCACAAACTTATTGAGAAAAAGCCATAAATTTGCTAACATAATGGTAAATGAGTTAGGACATTTCCGGGACGTTTAGTGAAATGAGAGGAACAAAGGAGAGGATATTCGTATGAATGAGAAAACCATTGAGAAAAAGCATCTGCGGGAAACCAACAGTTTGACTTTTGTGTGCCTGATGTTAATACACATTTTTGCTTTGGTGTTGGTTTTTATGTTTGCAGGGAAAAGGCAGACTAGTATTTGGGTGTGCCTGCTATTTGTGCTACTGGGTATGGCATTGACTTGCATCGGCAGAGTGAAGCATGTGGAGGATCACAAGGGACACCTAATTATGTTTCTGGGTGTGGCTATCACATTTTTTGATACCTTGTGGACCAATTTGGAAACACCTTATTTGTATGGCATCACCTTTTTGATTTGCTTCGTTATTATGCTGCATCGCAGTACTCGTGTATGTGTATTGGGATGTGTTGTGGCTTTGTTTGGTAATTTTGTCAGCACTGCTTTATATTTCTTATTCACAGATCGCAGTATGACTACACAGGTTATTCTAAATGACGTGATGGCAATTATGACCTGCACCATAGCTTTCTTAGTTGTCAAACGAATGAATGCACAAAGTGACGAAATCATCGGAGCCATAGAGGAGAAGGCCAAGGAGCAGGAGACATCAGCGGGTAATGTAAGACAGAAATCGTTGGAAATCAAGAATCTGTTGTCGGATGCCAATTCTTATGTGGAATCTTTGGCATCCAGTATTGACATCTCCGCAACATCGGTGAGTCATATATCAGAGTCTTCCAAGAAGACGGCGGAGTCCATTCAGACACAGACCACTATGTCTGCCAACATTACAGAGAGTTTGGAGAAGATTGTTAATTGTACCAAGGAGATGTTGCAGACCTCCCGTCAGGCAATTGACGTGGTGAACACCGGTAACCGGACAGTGGAGAATCTAAAGCATCAGGCAGATATTGTTTCACAGATTAATGAGGAAACCGCAGAAATCACCCGAGAGTTACAGGACAGAGCCACAGGAATTAAGGAAGTGGTTAATACCATTTTGGCTATTTCTTCCCAGACGAATCTGCTTTCCCTTAACGCTAATATTGAGGCTGCCAGAGCAGGAGAAGCGGGCAGAGGCTTTGCAGTGGTGGCAGATGAAATTCGAGGCTTGTCTGACTCCACCAAGGAGTCGGCTGAACAAATTGCTCAGGTGATTGACCTTTTGGTTGAAAATATTGTAAGCGCATCAGAAAATATGCAACGTACCGTAGAGGCGGCAAAGAAAGAAGAGGAATTAATCAATGTGACGGAAGAGCAATTCCAACAGATCAATCAGTCTGTGGAGAGTTTATCTGTGGCTGTTACGGAGATTGAGCAGCGGGTTACAGATTCAGCATCCGCCAACGAGGAAGTGATGGATTCCATTACAGACCTTTCGGCATCTTCCGAGGAAGTAGTTGCATCAGCGGACTCCTCACTGGATGTTTCCAGAGACTGTGTGGACACCATGGAAGAAACCAAGAATGTGTTGAGCCGTATTTTTGAATTGTCAGAGAAATTATAGACGTGGGACCATGACAGCATTATAAAATTTTGCTATTGTATGTTTCCGGTGATTTCATATATAATAGTTCTGGTATTTTTTAGATAAACATTATATAGATTGAGAAAAGGAGACCGAATCATGGGCGGATTTTTTGGCGTAGCATCGAAAGATGATTGTGTGTTTGATTTGTTTTTTGGAGTGGACTACCATTCCCACTTAGGGACACGTCGAGGTGGTATGGCTGTCTACGGAGAAAATGGATTTGACCGTGCCATTCACAACATCGAGAATGCACCGTTTCGAACAAAGTTTGACAAAGATATGCAGGAGATGAAGGGCTATTACGGCATTGGATGTATCTCTGATTACGAACCACAGCCATTGATTGTCCGTTCTCATCATGGTACATACGCTATAACCACCGTCAGCAAGATCAACAACGAGAGAGAGCTGATGGAGGGACTGTTTGGCAAAGGACATTCTCACTTTCTGGAGATGAGTGGCGGAGATATCAATGCCACAGAGTTGGTTGCAGCCCTTATCAACCAGAAGGACAATCTGATTGAAGGCATCAATTATGCCCTGGAGGCTGTGGATGGTTCCCTTTCTCTTTTGTTGATGAACCATCAAGGAATCTATGCTGCCAGGGATAAGAAGGGACGCACTCCTATCGTTATCGGCAAGAAGAACGGATCTTTCTGTGCATCCTTTGAGAATTTTGCATACAAGAATCTTGGATATAGTAATTACAAAGAACTAGGGGCAGGGGAGATTGTGGTGATGACACCGGACAATTGCGTGACCCTGCAACAGCCCGGAGATGATATGAAGGTGTGCACCTTCCTTTGGGTTTACTATGGATATCCGGCAAGTTCCTATGAGGGAACCAGTGTGGAGGAGATGCGCTATCGTTGCGGTGCTAAGATGGCAAAACGTGACAATGTGAGGCCGGATATTGTGGCAGGTGTGCCGGATTCAGGGACGGCTCATGCAGTGGGCTATGCCAATGAGTCGGGAGTGCCTTTCTCCAGACCATTTATCAAGTATACACCAACCTGGCCTCGTTCCTTTATGCCCACGGTACAGAGCCAGCGAGATATGATTGCCAAGATGAAGATGCTTGCAGTGGAAGAGTTGATTCGTGACAAGAGTCTCCTTCTCATTGATGACTCCATTGTCCGTGGTACACAGCTTCGGGAGACCACAGAATTCTTATATGAGAATGGTGCCAAGGAAGTGCATATCAGACCGGCCTGTCCACCATTGATTTACGGATGTAAGTATCTGAATTTCTCCCGTTCCTCATCAGAGATGGAATTGATTACCCGTCGTGTGATTGAGCGTTTGGAGAACGGCAATGTGACAGACGAAGTTTTGCAGGAGTATACAGATCCGGATTCTGAAAAGTATGAGATTATGGTGGAGGAAATTCGTAAGGAATTGCACTTCACATCCCTTCGATTTAACCGACTGGATGATATGCTGGATTCCATCGATATGGACAAATGTAAGCTTTGTACCTATTGCTGGAACGGACAAGAATAAAAAATGTTCACAACAGGGTCGACATGGTGCTCGGCTCTGTTTTTTTGTGCATTTATCTGTACAAACAGGTGTCTTGTCACCTGACAAGTTCTATGGTATACTTTTACAAAATGTTTACCCAGGAGGAAGTACATGGAGATTACAGAATCAATCGAGAGATTAAAGAAAGAAAAAAATGCGGTGATACTGGCCCATTATTATGTAGATGAGGAGATACAAAATATTGCTGATTATATTGGGGATTCCTTTTATCTCAGCAAGGTGGCGACCAAGGTGGATGCAGAGCGCATCATTTTTTGTGGCGTAGAGTTTATGGGAGAGAGCGCTAAGGTGTTGAATCCCACAAAACGGGTATTTATGCCGGATGCCACGGCGGATTGTCCTATGGCTCATATGGCCACAGTGGAAGAGATTGAGAAGGTAAAGGCCACCTACGATGACGTGGCGGTGGTTTGTTATATTAACTCCACAGCGGAATTAAAGTCACATGCGGACGTGTGTGTCACATCTTCCAACGCAGTGAAGATTGTTGGCAAACTTCCCAATAAGAACATTTTCTTTATCCCGGATAGGAACTTAGGAAGCTTCGTGGCTTCTCAGGTGCCGGAGAAGAATATTATTCTCAATGCAGGCTGCTGCCCTCGCCATGCCAATATGACAGAGAGTATGGTTTTGGAGGCTAAGAAGGCCCATCCTAATGCCAAATTTGCGGCCCATCCGGAATGCATCAGCGAAGTGCTTCAGCACGCAGACTATGTTGGAAGTACCTCGGGAATCATCGATTATGTGGTGGACACGGATGCGGAAGAGTTTCTGATTGGAACCGTAGATGGTGTGTTTGCAGAGATACATAAAAAAGCACCGGAGAAAAAGTTGTATACCATCAAGGAAGATCAGACCTGCATCAATATGAAGAAAGTTACCTTGGAAAAGGTCTTAGACGTATTAGAAAACGAAACCAACGAAGTGTTTGTAGAACAGGAACTGGCAGAGGCTTCCATGAAACCTTTGGAGAGAATGCTTGCGCTGGGATAAGAACGGAGACACTATGAAGACAGATATCTTAATTGTGGGCAGTGGTTGCTCGGGATTGTACTGTGCCCTGCATTTGCCGAAGGACAAGCAGGTCACGATTATAACGAAATCGGACTGTGAAAGCAGTGATTCCTTTTTGGCCCAGGGAGGCATGTGCACTCTTACCTGTGAGGAGGATTTTGACTCCTTTATGCAGGATACGTTGGAGGCAGGACATCACGAGAATGATAAGAAATCCGTGGAGATTATGATTCGCTCCTCCCAGTCCCTGGTGGAAGAACTTACGGAACTTGGAGTGGATTTTCAGCGGGATTGGTATGGCAATCTAATCTATACAAAAGAAGGTGCTCATAGCACTAACCGCATTGTGTTCCATAAGGATATGACCGGAGCAGAGATTACCGGTCATCTCTTGGAAGAGGCGAGAAAACGGGACAACATTACTATTTTGGAATACACCACACTTATAGACCTGATAGAAAAGGATAACACCTGCTATGGGGCTGTAATTCAGCTTTCGGATGGCAGGGTTGCAAAGGTGGCTGCCCAGTATGTGGTGCTGGCTACCGGCGGTGTGGGTGGCGTGTATCAGCATTCCACCAATTTCCGACATCTCACGGGAGATGGCATTGCTGTGGCTATCAAGCACGGCGTGGAACTGAGGAATATCACCTATGTGCAGATTCATCCCACAACCCTCTATACCAAAGAGCCAACAGAGCGGAGCTTTTTAATTTCCGAGTCTATGCGAGGGGAAGGTGCTAAGCTCTATGATAAGAATGGCAACCGGTTTGTCAATGAACTTTTGCCAAGAGATTTGCTTACTAAGGCAATCCTAGAGCAGATGGAAAAGGATGGCACGGAATTTGTGTGGGAAGATTTGCGTTCGATTCCTATGGAGGAGTTGCGGTCCCATTTCCCAAACATTGTGAGTCACTGTGAAAAGATGGGCTACAATGTAATGGAGGAATGTATTCCGGTAGTGCCGGCACAGCATTATTTCATGGGTGGAATACGAGTCAACTACGAGAGTAAGACCAGTATGGAACGGTTATATGCTGTGGGAGAGACGGCTTGTAACGGCGTTCATGGTCGCAATCGGCTGGCCAGCAATTCTCTTTTAGAGAGCCTGGTATTTGCCAAGCGTGCGGCAGAGGATATTGCCAGGACCGGTTCGCAGCCACAGGACGAGACATTTATAGAACAATGGCCTATGGGTACATACGAAGATTTGGACAAATTGCGAGATGAGTATATGGATATCGTAGAGCACAAAGTGAAAGGAGAAGAAAATGTTTGATCAAGTGACCTTAAAGTTAAATGTAGACCCTCTGATTTTGGGGGCGTTAAAGGAAGATATTACCAGCGAGGATGTGAGCACCAATAGTGTGATGCCTGAGCCCAAATTGGGACAGGTAGATTTGATTTGTAAAGAAGACGGTATCATCTGTGGATTGCAGATTTTTGCCAGAACCTTTCAGTTGTTAGATGATTCAACTAATGTGGAACTGATGGCACAGGATGGTGACACAGTGAAGAGAGGTCAGTTGTTGGCGCAGGTGACAGGTGACATTCGCGTGCTTTTGTGTGGCGAGCGTACGGCATTGAATTATCTCCAGCGCATGAGTGGAATTGCTACCTATACCCATTCCGTGGTAACTCTTTTGGAGGGGACGGGTATTCACCTTTTAGATACCAGAAAGACCACACCAAACAATCGTATTTTCGAGAAATATGCGGTTCGCATCGGTGGCGGTAATAATCATAGATACAATCTGACAGATGGTGTGCTGTTGAAGGACAACCATATTGGAGCCGCAGGTGGCGTGAAGGAAGCCATCATAAAAGCAAAAGAATATGCACCTTTTGTTCGCAAAATTGAGGTGGAAGTGGAGAATTTAGAAATGGTTCGTGAGGCAGTAGATGCAGGGGCAGATATCATTATGCTTGACAATATGGACCACGATACTATGGCAGAGGCGTTAGAGATTATTGATGGTCGGGCTCAGGTGGAGGTCTCCGGCAATATGACAAGAGAGAACTTGGAAAAGTTATCAGGGTTGGCAGTAGATTTTGTATCCAGTGGTGCTCTGACCCACTCCGCACCAATCATGGATATCTCCCTTAAGAATCTCCATCCCATTCAGTAGAGGTGACAGCGTGAGCGGAGAAAATCGTAGAGAAAAAATCATTCAAATATTGCAAGCAAGCGGGAAGCCTGTTTCGGGAGTGGATTTGTCAAAGCGATTACAGGTGAGCCGTCAGGTGATTGTGCAGGATATAGCGTTACTTCGGGCAAAGGATTACCAGATTGTGTCCACCAACCGAGGATATGTGCTGTCCGGTCCCCAGGAATGTACCAGGGTATTCAAGGTGATTCACACAGACCAGGAGGTGGAAGACGAACTCCAATCCATCATTGACCTGGGAGGCTGGGTGCGGGATGTATTTGTATACCATAAGGTATATGGCGTGGTGAAGGCGGAGATGAACCTCCATTCCAGAAGAGACATTGCGGCATATATGGAAGAATTAGAAAGCGGCAAGTCCTCTCTTTTAAAAAATGTAACCTCCGGTTATCACTACCACACAGTTGTTGCCAGGGATGAGAAGACTTTGGATTTGATACAGGACGCACTGGCAGACAAGGGATTCCTCGCCAAACTTCAGGAGTACGAACCGGTAAACTTCTGGGAGGAGTAAAAAAGTAGTAGACTTTTGAATCAACTATGGTATAATGGATATGTAGTGAGCGAAAGGAGTCATGTTACATGGCGTTATCAATTGGTCGTTTAGGTGGAGCATCCCTTACCTCCATGGTGGGAGTGCAGCCACAGAATTATTCCGTTAAGAACCAATCAGCTATATCAGAGGCCTATGGGGAATCCATCCAGCAGTTAAGTGGTTTGGGTATCGGTGGAGCACAGCCGGTACAGTATACCAATGCACAACTGGTTGAGAATCGCATTGGACAGATTAGAGAAGCTCAGGAAGTGGACAAGGCATACAATGCCATTGCTTCCGCCTTTGAGGGCTATACACCGGCTTATGATGGCAGTTTGCAGGGGGCAAGTTATTCTGCGGCAGGTGCCAATGTTGATTTGTTTGCATAGGGAATGAGATAAGAGATTTTTACAGAGTCAGATTCCGGTGGAATTTGACTCTTTTTTATTCTATGTTGTCAAAAGTTGGAAACTGTATACAAAAGAAGCGGTTTCGACAGGCTTCGACAAAACTCGAATAAAAAGGAAAAAAGACCGAAAATTCGGTCTTTTTTGAGGGGAGTATAAATAATTAATAAGGGGTGTAAAAGGAAACTACCTTTTACATTTGGCATTATAGAACATTTTGAAATAGAAAGCAACCCCTAAATGAAAAAAAGTTTAAAAAGTTTGACACAAATTTTTAGAAAAGATAAGATGTATGTAAAGTGAGGATGTTATATGGAAAGAATACAATTGATTGCCCCTTGCCATTTTGGTATGGAGGCTGTTTTAAAAAGAGAGATATATGACCTGGGATATGAAATCACCAAAGTGGAAGACGGTAGAGTGACCTTTGAAGGTGACTTGGAAGCTATTTGCAGAGGCAATGTTTTCCTGCGCACGGCGGAACGTCTCATGGTTCAGGTGGGGCGATTTCGCGCTACTACCTTTGATGAGTTGTATGAAGGAATTAAGGCACTTCCTTGGGAGCAGTGGATTCCTAAGGATGGCAGGTTTTGGGTGACCAAGGCCTCTTCCGTAAAGAGTAAACTGTTCAGTGCATCGGATATTCAATCTATTGCCAAGAAGGCAATGGTCGATCACTTGCGGGGCATCTATTCTGTGCAGTGGTTTGAGGAGAGTGGTGCCAACTTCCCGGTGCGTATTTTCCTATTAAAAGATGAAGTGACGGTGGCGCTGGATACCACGGGAGAACCTCTTCATAAGAGAGGGTATCGTACCTGGACCAGCAAGGCTCCTATTTCAGAAACCTTAGCAGCAGCTCTCATTATGCTTACTCCCTGGAAGAAAGATCGTATTTTGATTGATCCCTTTTGCGGAAGTGGCACATTTTTGATAGAGGCTGCCATGATGGCCGCAAATATTGCACCGGGGATGAATCGCTCCTTTACGGCGGAACAGTGGACACATATTTTGCCAAAGCAATTATGGTATGACACCATAGAGGAAGCCGGAGATATGATAGATAAGGAAGCCTGCCCGGATTTGCAGGGGTACGATATTGACCCGGATATGGTTCGCATTGCCAGAGAAAATGCAAAGCAGGCGGGAGTGGATCACATGATTCATTTTCAACAGAGGGATGCGGCAGATACAAGGCACAGCAAAAAGTATGGCTTTATCATCACCAATCCTCCCTACGGAGAACGCTTGGAGGACAAAAAGGATTTGCCACAGCTCTATGGGGCATTGGGCAAGGTGTATGCCCAATTGGATTCCTGGTCTATGTATGTAATTACTTCCTACGAAGATGCAGAGCGTTACATCGGTCGGAAGGCAGATAAGAATCGCAAGCTATATAATGGTATGATTCGAACCTATTTTTATCAGTTTATGGGACCAAAGCCCCCGAAAAAATCAACAGACGAGAGGTAGTTTATGAAGTATTCCAAGAGATACATCGCTTTTGCGGTGCTTCTCCTTTTCGCTTTTTTAGTAAAACTGAATACGTGGAATGATGAGTACGCTGAAGTGGAGACTTTCCGTGGAGCAGCCCTGCAGGATGAGGTGTTTTATCCCCTGAAGGCTCGCAGTATCAACGAAGAGGGAACACTTTCCCTGGTTGTGGGGGAGACTAGTTATGGACTACGGGATGGTTTGCTTATGGGAGACCATATGAAACCTATGGTATCCCTGTCTTTCGCTCAAGAACTGTTTGGTTGCAGTGCAAAATTCTATGATGAGGAACGGGTGGAACTTCATTATAATAACGACACATATCTTTTCTATATTAATGAGCCGGAGGTCTCCGTGGCCGGACAGACCAAGGCGTTGCAGGTGCCACCGGAGCTTCACGACGGCAAGGCGTATTTGCCATTGAAGAATCTTTGTGACTTTTTCTCCTGCGAGTACAGCTATGATGAAGAGAATTATCAGGCTGTGATTTCCTCCGAGATAGAGAAGGGAACCTTGCCGGTGGCTTTTGATTTACGGGGAAATGGTCGCGTTACAGAGGTGCGGGATCAGGGGAGCAATGCCACCTGTTGGGCACAGGCATCTCTGACAGCTTTGGAGTCCTCTCTGCTACCGGAGGAACAGCGCAGCTTTTCTGTGGATCATATGGTGGGGAATAAGGCTTTTGCCATTGATAGTAAGTTGGGAGGAAAATACACTATGGCGGCGGCTTATCTGCTGTCATGGGAGGGGCCGGTGGAGAATAAGAAGGTGGAACACCACGTTCAGGAGATTCATTTCTTTGATCATGACAACCGGGAGGAAATCAAGTGGGCCATTTACCAAAATGGTGGCGTATCCACCTCCATTTACGCAAATATCGCCACATCAAATTTGAGTAAATCTTCCTATTATAATAAGAAAAAGAATGCATACTGCTATTTGGGAGATGAACAGCCCAATCATGACGTAGTTATCATCGGATGGAATGATCGGTATAGCAAGGACAATTTTACAGAGGATGTGCCGGGAGACGGAGCCTTTATCTGTCAAAACTCATGGGGGGCATCCTTCGGAGAGAAAGGTGTCTTCTATGTGTCCTATTATGACACCAACATTGGCAATCAGGGGGTGTCTTATGCGAAGGTGGAAGATGCTGACAACTATGACAGCATTTACCAGAGCGACTTGTGTGGATGGGTTGGCCAGGTGGGCTATCGAAAGGATAAAATACATGGTGCCAACGTGTTTACTGCAAAGCAGGATGAGATGATTACCGGCGCGGGCTTTTATGCGTTGGATGAGAATACAGAGTATCAGGTATACTTTGTTCCAAAATATAACGGTCCTTCATCCCTGGCGAACCGAGTGGAAGTGGCCAGTGGAATGGTGGAATCGGCAGGGTACTATACCATTCCTTTTGAAAAGCCTTATACAGTTGAGGAGGGACAGGAATTCGCGGTGGTTCTTGCCATCAGCACTCCGGGGGCAGAGTACCCTATGGCCATTGAGTATCAGTCAGATGAGTTGACGAAGCATGTGGATATCTCTGATGGGGAGGGATATATCAGCAACAATGGTCTTGATTGGGAATCTGTGGAGGAAAAAGCCAAGGGCAACCTCTGCATAAAAGCCTATGGGAACAAGATAAAAGAAACCAATTGATGGATAGAGGACAGTAAGCATGGAGAGAAAAGTGCTGCGATGTATCACCGGTATTCTGGTGGTGCTAACCATCGCTGTTAGTTTTGTGTTGCTCAATTATCCGGATTTACACGTATATGCATTGCAAAAGAACGTGGAGTTTTCGGCTAGGAGAAAGTCAGGATACTCTGTACTGGATTTGATGAGAGATGAGACAGAGATTTTGAAAGGGAACGCACAGGACGCAAGATTGCAGAAACAACTTCGACTGGAATTGCCGGAGGGAGTTTCGGCTCAGGATGTGAAGATAGAAAATCAATATATTTACCGGACAATAGAGATTGAACTTCCCCGCATAGATGAATCTTATTTTTACGATTATCCCATGATAGGAAGCAGTGACCATATTACCGACATCACGTTTGAGACGGAAAAAGACGGAGGCATTATTTCCATTGTTATGGATGATGTGTATGAACTGGATTTGGCGCGGGAGGGCGAGTTTTTGTATCTGGATTTTGTGAATCCCCGGGAAATCTATGACAAAATCATTGTCGTGGATGCAGGGCATGGCGGAAATGCTCCCGGCGCCACGAAACAGGGAATCAGCGAAAAGGATATCGATTTATCCATTGTAAAGCAGTTAAAATATCTGCTGGATGATAGGGATGAAAAAATTGGGGCGTATTATACCAGATTGGATGACACCAATCCATCCTTGGAGAGCAGAGTGGCCTTAGCCAATGACCTGTCGGCAGATTTGTTTTTGAGTGTACATAACAATTCCACAGCCAGTGGAAGGATGTCCGGCATCAACGGAACAGAGGTGATGTATCGAGTCTCTGATACTACAGGAAGTTCTAAGCAATTTGCCGAAATTTGTCTGGATCACCTTCTTCAGCAATTGGGAAGCCAGAGCAAAGGTGTGGTTGCCGGAGATGACATCTACATTATTCGTACTGCTACCATGCCGGTGGCCTTGGTGGAAGTAGGATTTATGACAAACCAGGAGGAATTGGAAAAACTCAGTTCCCCGGAATATCAGAAAGCTTGCGCTACAGCGCTATATGATGCTATGATGCAAATGTTGGAGGTATCAAATGAGTAAACAAATTATTTTTGCCACGGGCAACAAGGACAAAATGCGGGAAATCCGCGAGATTTATGGAGATATGGGATATGAGATTCTGTCTATGAAAGAGGCGGGGATTGATGTGGACATTGTGGAGGACGGAGAGACCTTTGAGGACAATGCACTGATTAAGGCAAAGGCCATTGCGGCCTGTTGTGATGCCATTGTATTTGCAGATGATTCCGGTTTGGAGATTGATTATCTTAACAAGGAGCCGGGAGTATATTCTGCCAGATATATGGGAGAAGATACATCTTATGACATTAAAAATGCTAATCTGATTCAACGACTGGAGGGAGTCCCCAAGGAGGAGAGAACAGCTCGCTTTGTGTGCGCCATTGCAGCAGTGTTCCCGGATGGCAGTCATAAGGTGGTTCGCGGCACCATTGAGGGATATATCGGATATGAGCCGGCAGGGGAAAATGGATTCGGCTATGATCCAATCTTCTATGTGGATGAGTATGGTTGCAGCACAGCGCAGCTTTCTCCCGAAGAGAAGAATAAGATATCCCACAGAGGCAATGCACTGCGAATGATGAAAGAAGAGTTGGTTGCGTATGAGAATTCTGGTCGTTAGTGATACCCATAACAAACACGAAAATCTGGAACTGGTGATTGAGGAACTGCATCCCGACCGTATTTTTCACTTGGGAGACGGTGAAGGGTGTGAGGATTATGTGGAGGCGGTGGCAGAGTGCCCGGTAGAAATTGTACGGGGCAACTGCGATTTCGCCAGCGATTTGCCGGCAGAGGTGGTGATGCGGGTGGGGGCACATGTTGTGATGCTCACCCACGGCCATTACTATCAGGTGAACTACGGCACACAGATATTGGCAGAGGCCGCCAGGGACAAGGGGGCGGACGTGGTTTTCTATGGTCACACCCATGTGCCGGAAATCTCTCAGCAGGGGGATGTGCTGGTCATTAATCCCGGCAGCATTTCCTATCCGAGACAGGAGGGACGAATTCCCTCATATGCGGTGGTAGATGTGGATGCCATGGGGGAGTTTACATATCGTATTTGTTATTTGTAAAGATGTGATAAAGCCTGCGGGCTATCATGGTTAATGGAATTGTAGGGGGAACAATGAACAGAGAGACAAACAAATATTTTTCAAAAATTGGACTTGTTTATTTTATTGGGTCAATTTTATTCTCCGGAGTACAGGCAATATCGGCAAGTATCATCCGGCGATTTATGCCGGATATTGCTGACAATCATACCTTATTGTTTCTTATTCCTATGCTAAGCACCTATATCATTGCGGTGCCGTTGATGATGCTTGTTATCAGCCGGATTCCGAAAGCAAGGCGGATTGAATCACGGGAAATGACGACAAAGCAATGGGTAGTTACGTTTTTGATTTGCTATGCCGGAATGTATGTTGCAAATTTGGCTGGGACTATGGTGACCAATATCATAGGCCAGTTTAAGGACAACGCTGTTTCCAATGAGATTTTGGAGATTATTTTTTCCAATAGTATGTGGGCAAATATTCTGGTTGCGGTTTTGTTGGCCCCAATCATTGAAGAGATGTTATTTCGAAAGATGCTCATTGATCGCACGATTCAGTATGGCGAAGGAATTTCTGTTTTTCTTTCTGCATTGTTTTTTGGTCTGTTTCATGGTAATTTGAATCAGTTTGCCTATGCTTTTGTGATTGGTGGTGTCTTTGGATTTGTTTATGTGAAGACCGGTAAAATCAAATACACCATTGAGATGCATATGCTGATTAATTTTCTGGGATCCGCAGTCAGCATCAGTTTAATGAAACTAGCCGGATTGGATGAATTAGTGATGACGATAAATGACCCGTCAAAGCCCATCAATCCATGGGAAATTATGAATATTATGACAACCCACATTGGCGGATTTGCAGTGCTGGGTATTTATGTGATGGTTATTTTGGCACTGGTGGGCGTAGGTATTGCATTATTTTTCAAAAATATTAATAAAATACATCTGGTTCCATCGGTGAATGCGGTTGAGAAAGGTGAAAGATTTCGGACATATTTTTTTAATGTAGGTATGATATTTTTTGTCCTGTGGTGGTGCGTAATGATTGTGTGGCAATTGATTTCATAGAAACGAAAAAATATCAAAATAATTAAAAAAAGTTGTTGACATTTGTATGCCCCTCACATATAATATTACTTGCGTCACGAGTGAGGTGGCAATAAAATCGGGGTGTGGCTCAGCTTGGCTAGAGCACCTGGTTTGGGACCAGGGGGTCGCAGGTTCGAATCCTGTCACCCCGATTGACTATGCGGGTGTAGTTCAATGGTAGAACATCAGCCTTCCAAGCTGAATACGTGGGTTCGATTCCCATCACCCGCTTCCTTTTTTTATAAAGGGTATGTGTTCGTAGCTCAGCTGGATAGAGCAACGGCCTTCTAAGCCGTGGGTCGGGGGTTCGAATCCCTTCGAGCACATTTATATGGTGGGTATAGCGCAGTTGGTTAGCGCGCCAGATTGTGGCTCTGGAGGCCAAGGGTTCGAATCCCTTTATCCACCTTTGTTGCGACAGTGCAACA
>JAQXIY010000105.1 GCA_029008035.1 Lachnospiraceae bacterium | reverse complement strand
AAGGCCGGAATCCTTCATCTTCATTCTCTTCTTGTCAATAATCAGCATGGAAACATTCTGGGCGGTTGCCTCAACCTGCTCGTCTTGCTCGGCCTTCTTGGCCTCTGCCTTCTTTCCTAAGAAGTAAAGGGCAATGGTGATACCAACCACAATGGCTGTCACAATCAATAATATAATCAATCCTGTACTCATGAGCTAAATCCTCCTAAAAATATCGCTTGTCATTGTACCATTTCTCAAAAGAAAATGCAATAAATTCCCATAGGTTTGCATAGAATGTGACAAGTGGTTTGATAGGTGATGAAATTGGAGCGTAAAAAACAAAAAGGTGGACAATTTATAAAAACCCTGTTGGTGATGTACATCGTCACAGGACTTTTACTGATTTTTCTGGCATTTCTGGTTTCCAAAGTGGAAAAAGAGGAGATGGTTGCCCGGGTTGGAGTCATTGCCATCTATGTAATCTCCTGTATGTTGGGGGGCTACGTGGTGGGAAAAATGAAGAAAAACAGGAAATTTATATGGGGGCTTTTGGCGGGGACTGCCTATGTTGTGATTCTGCTGGCCATTGGTCTGATTATCGGTATGGGGTCTCTCCCGGAACCCATGACTGCCATCACCACCATCGGGGTGTGTATGGGAGCGGGGATGTTAGGTGGAATGATTAGTTGAAAATAGGCGAAAAACCCCTTTTCCTTTGGGTTTTGTTGTGCTATAATAATTCCTGCTTGGTATATTTTATACCAGCATAAGAATACATAGACGAATAAGGAGATAACCATTATGAAACATGTACAGACATTAAATACAAAGAAGCTTCAGAACACAGTTAAGAAGGGTGGATGTGGCGAGTGCCAGACATCTTGCCAGTCTGCTTGCAAGACCTCTTGTACCGTTGGTAACCAGAGTTGCGAGAACAACAAGTAATCTTTTATAGAGAGAGCTATAACCAAGCATAACACGACCGTACGCTTTTGCGTTCGGTCATTTGTGCGTTTTATAAGGAGGTCTATTTTGGTTCATCAATACAAAATGGGCGGTTATAACATTGTGATTGATGTGAACAGCGGGGCCATTCATCTGGTGGATGATCTGACCTATGATATGATTGCAATGTATGAGTCCTCTGACAAGGATGCCATCTTCTCGGCGTTGGAGCAGAAGTACCCCGGTAAAGCCCGGGAAATTTCTGAAGCATGGCAGGAGATTCAGGACTTGATCGCCAGCGAAGATTTGTTCTCCAAGGACAATTATGAGCCCTATATTACAGATTTTGCCAACCGGCCAACGGTTGTAAAGGCATTGTGTTTGCACATCGCCCACGACTGCAATCTGGCTTGCAAGTATTGCTTTGCCGAGGAGGGTGAGTATCACGGCAAACGCGAGCTTATGAGCTTTGAGGTGGGCAAAAAGGCGTTGGATTTTCTGGTGGCCAACTCAGGCAATCGTCGCAACCTGGAAGTAGATTTCTTCGGGGGAGAGCCTCTGATGAACTTTCAGGTGGTGAAGGATTTGGTTGCATATGGAAGAAGCTTGGAGAAAACACATGACAAGAATTTCCGCTTCACTCTTACCACCAACGGAGTATTGCTGGATGATGATATTATGGAATTTGCCAACAAGGAGATGGGCAATGTGGTGTTGAGCATCGACGGTCGTCCGGAGATACACAATATGATGCGCCCCTTCCCCAAGGGGGCAGAGAGCTACGATCTGATTGTACCTAAGTTCCGGAAGTTTGCTGATAGTAGGAATCAGGAGAAGTATTATGTGCGAGGCACCTTTACCAGAAACAATCTGGACTTTTCCAAGGATGTACTGCATCTGGCAGACTTGGGCTTTAAACAGATATCCGTTGAACCGGTGGTGGCTCAGGAGACAGACGATTACGCTCTTCGTGAGGAAGATTTGCCACAACTTTTTGAGGAATATGAAAATCTGGCCCGGGAGATGGTTCGCCGTCACGGTACAGATGAGGATTTCAACTTCTTTCACTTTATGATTGACTTGGAGGGAGGCCCTTGTGTGGCAAAGCGTTTGTCAGGATGCGGTTCAGGTACAGAGTATCTGGCTGTGACACCTACCGGTGATTTATATCCTTGTCACCAATTTGTGGGCAACCCTGATTTCTTGATGGGTAATGTAAATGAGGGTGTGACCAATACCGATTTGCGTGATTCCTTTAAGAGTTGCAACGTGTATGCCAAGGACAAGTGTAGAGAGTGCTTTGCAAGATTTTATTGCAGTGGCGGATGTGCTGCCAACTCCTACAATTTCCACGGAGATATTCACAATGCTTATGATATTGGATGTGCACTTCAAAAAAAGCGTGTTGAGTGTGCAATTATGATAAAAGCGGCCCTGGCTGCAAAAGAAGGAGAGAAAGAATGAAACGTTTAAAAAAGGGACAGGGTATAGCATGGCTTGTTGTCTTGCTTGCCTGCATCGTGGGCTTTGGCTATCTGGCATTTAACATTATAACTGCCACGGTTGCCAAGGATGACGATTACAACATCCGCTTGGGATTGGATTTGGCCGGTGGTGTGAGTATTACCTATCAGGCTGTGGGGGACAAGCCTACGGACGAGGAGATGAATGATACCATCACCAAGTTACAGAAGCGTATTGAGAATGAACTTGGCTCTGAGAGTTCCACTACAGAAGCCAGCGTTTATCCTGTAGGAGATGACCGTATCACGGTGGAGATTCCGGGAGTGACAGATGCCAATGCATTGTTGGAGGAATTGGGAACACCCGGTTCTATTTACTTTATTTCACAGACGGATGAAGACGGTAACCAGAACTATGAGATGGACTCCACGACAGGCGAGTACAAGTTAAATGCAGAACTGGATGACTTGATTGAAAATGGTTCTGTTGTATTGCAGGGGGCGGATGTTAAGAGCGCTGATGCGGTAAATCAGCAGAATGAGCAGACAGGTGCCACTTCTCCTGTTGTTTCCATCACCTTGAATGACAAGGGCACCAAAGCTTTTGCAGATGCCACAACCGTAGCTTACGCAAAGGGTGAGTCTATCGGAATTTACTACGACGGACAGTTTGTAAGTGTTCCTTCTGTAAATGCTGCCATCACCAACGGACAGTGTATTATCGAGGGGATGGAAGACTTTGAGGCGGCAGAGAGACTTGCTTCCTACATTCGTATCGGTGGCTTGAACATTGAGTTGAAGGAGTTACAGTCTGAGGTAGTTGGAGCACAGCTTGGTGGTGATGCCTTGGCATCCAGCTTAAAGGCCGGCGGAATTGGTCTTTTGATTGTGATGGCCTTCCTGATTGTAATGTACTTTATCCCAGGTGTGGCAGCATCCATTGCATTGACACT
>JAQXIY010000104.1 GCA_029008035.1 Lachnospiraceae bacterium | reverse complement strand
CGTAAGAGTTATCTTGTTTGACCGTACCATCGATGCAGATGAGAGCCTTTACGAGGCATCCATCGTATCAGACATGGACAAAGAAGGTGCACAGGCAGTTGAATGGTTAGCAGGCCAGGAACTTGACGAGTACAATGTTATCCATATCCAGGGTGTTATGGGTACAGCAGCTCAGAAGGGTCGTAGCGGCGCTTTAGATGACAAGGTAGCAGCTGAGAGCAACTGGAACATCGTTACACAGCAGACAGCTGAGTGGAACGCAGAGAAGGCACAGCAGATTGTACAGTCAGTTATCGACAAGGGTGATAAGTTCAACGTAATTTACGCTGAGAACGATGACATGGCTAAGGGTGCTGTAGCAGCTCTTGACAAGGCAAACATCTCTCATGGTGTTGGCAAAGACGTTATCATCATCGGTTTCGACTGCAACAAGTGGGCTTTGGAAGAGCTTAAGGCAGGAAACTGGAACTACGATGGACAGTGTAACCCATTCCAGGCTTCATACATTGACGAAATCATCAAGAAGCTTGAGGCTGGTGAGACACTTTCTGAGAAGGTAGTTGTTATGGATGAGAAGGGCTTTGATGCTACCGAGATTACAGATGACGATGTAAATACATACGGAATCTAATTCTCACAATTTGAATTAAAAAGTCATGGGGAGCGTGGTGCAGCGTAAGATGATTCTACGCAAGCATCACGCTCTTTTTAAAAGGTAAAAGGAGTGAAACGCCGGTGAGTAATAAAACCATTTTGGAAATGAAAAACATCAATAAGTCATTTCCTGGAGTTCGCGCCTTGCAAGGTGTTGATTTTAAACTGTGTCAAGGAGAGATACACGCACTGATGGGAGAAAACGGTGCTGGGAAGTCAACCTTGATTAAGGTTTTGACAGGTGTGTACGGAAAGGACGAAGGTCAAATCTTCGTTGACGGAAGTGACAAAGAGGCATCCATTCATTCACCACAGGATGCCCAGAGGGTAGGAATCAGTACGGTTTATCAGGAGATTACCCTCTGCCCCAACTTGTCTGTTGCTGAGAATATGTACATAGGACGTAGTGCAGGAGCAGGCACCAATTGGAAAAAGATGAATGAAGACGCAGAGAAGCTGTTGCAGTCTCTGGATATTCCAGCAAAGGCCACACAGCAGTTGGCAAGCTGCTCTATTGCGGTACAGCAGATGGTTGCCATTGCCAGAGCTGTGGACATGGACTGTAAAATATTGATTTTAGATGAGCCTACCTCTTCACTGGATGAGCAGGAAGTTGAGAAGCTCTTTGGCTTGATGAGAGACTTGAAGGCTAGAGGAGTTGGTATCATTTTCGTTACCCACTTCCTGGATCAGGTATATGAGGTTTGTGATAAAATCACTGTTTTACGAGATGGCAAACTGGTAGGTGAATATGAGATTAAGGATTTGCCTCGTGTGAAACTGGTTGCCAAGATGCTTGGTAAAGAATTAGACGACATGTCTGACATTAGAAGCGAACAGAAGCCGTATGATGGCAAGGATGCCGGAGAAGTGGTATTTGAGGCAGAAGGACTGTACAGTGATGCGGGAATCAAGCCTTTCGATTTTAACATCAAGAAAGGTGAGGTAAACGGTTTCACAGGACTTCTTGGTTCCGGCCGAAGTGAGTGTGTTCGTGCCATCTTTGGTGCCGACAGGGTACTGGGTGGTAAGGTTAAGAAGAATGGCAAGACAGTTAAGATAACAAAGCCATTGGATGCTATGAAGAATGGCATCGCATATTTGCCTGAAGACCGAAAGAACGATGGTATTATCGGAGATTTGTCTGTAAGAGACAACATCATCTTTGCGTCACAGGTGTTAAGAGGTTTCTTCAAGCCATATTCCAAGGCGGAGGCCAACAAATTTGCCGAGGAATACATTAAGCTTTTGGATATTAAGACAGCATCTGCCGACACACCGATTAAGTCTCTATCCGGTGGTAATCAGCAGAAGGTTATCCTGGCAAGATGGCTGATGACCCATCCGGAATATTTGATTTTGGATGAGCCGACTCGTGGTATCGATATCGGTACTAAGATAGATATCCAGAAACTGGTTCTGAAGCTTGCGTCTGAGGGTATGAGTATAACATTTATTTCCTCAGAGACAGATGAAATGCTTCGCACTTGCTCTAGAATGGTTGTTATGAGAGATCGCAAGGTTGTGGGTGAACTCTCCGGGGACGACCTGACACAGAACAAGATTATGAGTACAATTGCCGGAGGTGAGAAATAATCATGGGAAATACAGATGTAAAAAAGACAAAGGATGCTGGATTTCTGTCTAAGATTGTTCATCAGCAGTTGTTTATTCCGATTGCGGCACTTCTCATCTTGGCAGTATTCAACTTAATTGCAGACCCATCTTTCTTTAAGATTACTATGGGTGTCAGCAGTACAGGAGATCCTGTTTTATCAGGATATCTCATTACAATATTAGATTATGGCTCAGAGCTGGCTATTCTTGCCATTGGTATGACACTGGTTACAGCAGCTTCCGGCGGACAGGATATTTCCGTTGGTGCAGCTATTGCTATTGCCGGTAGTGTGATTCTTCGTGTGCTTTGCGGTACCAACTCAAGACCTGATGAATTACAGACCTCCGTATTTGTAGCATTTATTGTAGCGTGTCTGGTGGCGATGCTCTTTGGTGCCTTCAATGGAATTCTGGTAGCCCACTTCAAGATACAGCCTATGGTTGCCACCTTGATTCTTTACACTGCCGGTCGTTCCATTGCAGCTTGGATTAACAACAATGAGTTACCAATCATTAGCGAGCCAAGCTTTTCATACTATGGCGGATTTATTCCGGGAATTCCGATTCCGACGCCATTCTTTATCGCTATCATTTGCGTAATTATAATCGCGTTGGTTTTGAAATTCACCAATCTTGGGTTGTATACTCAGGCAGTTGGAATTAACGAGAAATCCTCTCGCCTCAATGGTATCAATCCGGTATTTATCAAGTTTTTAAGTTTTGTAATCCTGGGCTTGTGCGTTGCAGTGGTTGGTTTGATTAAGGTAAGCCGTTTCTCAACCATCAACTATTCCGTTATCGCTAAGGATATTGAGATGGATGCCATCCTTGCGGTGGCGTTGGGCGGAAATGCCTTGAGTGGTGGTAAGTTTAACATGGCAGCATCTATCTTAGGTGCTTACGTTATTCAGTTCCTTACAACTACCTTATACAAGTTTGATGTACAGTCAGATGCCCTTCCTGCATACAAGGCAGTAGTGGTTATCATCCTGGTTGTACTCAGTGCGCCTTCTGTGAGAGCAAAGCTTTCTCAGTTAGGTAAAAAACGTCACGTAAAGGAGGTTGCATAGCATGATGAAAAAAATCAAAAATATGTCAGACACAAATATGCTGTTGACCATTACCATTGTAATCTTCTTTGCAATGTATATCGGAGCCATTCTCTTCCTGGGAGAAGGTTTTCTGAAGCCACAGACATTTCTTAGTATTTTAAATGCCAATGCAGCTTTGATTATCACATCCTGTGGTATGAGTATTGTTATGATTACCGGTGGAATTGATATCTCCGTTGGTGGTGTGGTTGCGCTGGTCAGTATGTGCAGTGCGGTTTATCTGGACCAGAAGGGCGGAAGTATTGGAGGTGCCATTTTAATTTCCTTGGCTATCGGTCTTGCCTTTGGTATTGTTCAGGGATATTTGGTGGCATATCTGGATATCCAGCCCTTTATCGTATCTCTGGCAGGAATGTTCTTTGCCCGTGGTATGACAACCATCGTAAATAATAAGCCATTTAACGTGGCAAACGAGGCTTTTGTTAAATTAAAGGACACCAGAGTGATTGTGCCCGGGTTGGGATCTTACAACAGACTGGGCAAATATATCGATGCCTATGTGGAAATTGGTGTTGTGGTTGCTCTCATTATCGTAGTACTTTTGTTTGTACTGCTTCGCTGGGGTAAGTTGGGACGTCATTTCTATGCAGTAGGTGGCAACCAGCAGAGTGCATTGATGCTTGGTATTAATGTGAAGAGAACAAAGTTCCTCTCACATTTGCTGTGTAGTCTATTGGCCGGCATCGGTGGATTTGTATACTTCCTCCATGTAGGTTCCGGTTCTCCATCCCATGCAATGGGTATGGAAATGAACGCCATCGCATCTTCCATTATCGGCGGAACCATGCTGACAGGTGGTGTTGGTAATATCATCGGAACACTGTTTGGTGTACTCTCACTGAGCACCATTCAGAATATCGTTTCCTCTGCCGGCTTCGACGAGGCTTGGTGGACAGGAATCACAATCGCAGCTATGCTGTGTCTCTTCCTTGTTATCCAGAGTGTGGTTATGGCAAGAAAGAAAAAAGCTTTGGCAAAGCAATAATATATGCTAGATGAGGGCAGGCATCCCATGGATGACCTGTCCTTTTTATGTGTTTTTCAGTTGCAAAAATCTGCAATTCATAGATAATAGATTATGTAAGAAAATTGCAAAATAAATGGGTAATAAAATGAATAAATTAACAAATAAAAAAAGGCTGGTTAGCATCATTCTTGCGGGAGTCCTTCTCCTTGGGGGATGTGGGGCAAAAGAAGTGAGTAATACCGAGGACACAGTGGCAGAGGACCAATTCTCTGAGGAGATTGTCATTGGTTTTTCCCAACTGGGAGCAGAGTCTGACTGGCGCACTGCCAACACCCAGTCCATGAAGGACACCTTTACCTCCGACAAGGGATACCGCCTGATTGTGGAGGATGGTCAGCAGCAACAGTCCAATCAGATTATGGCCATTCGGAAATTCATTCAACAGGAAGTGGACTATATTGTTTTGGCTCCGGTAACAGAGACCGGCTGGGATACCGTCTTACAGGAGGCCAAGGACGCAGGGATTCCGGTGATTATTGTAGACCGGCAGGTGGATGTGTCGGATGAGAGTCTTTTTACCTGTTGGATAGGGTCTGATTTTTCTCTGGAGGGAAAGAAAGCGGCAGAGTGGTTGCATCAGTTTGCAGTGGCAAAAGATATTCCGGAGAGCGACATTCACATTGCCAATATACAGGGAACCATTGGTGCTTCCGCTCAGATAGGAAGGACGGAAGGGCTACAGGAAGGGGCTAAGAAATACGGCTGGGACCTTTTGGCTGAAGTGCCCGGAGAATTTACTCAGGCCAAGGGTAAGGAGGTTATGGAGTCACTGCTCAAGGAGTACCCCCAAATCAACGTGGTTTACTGCGAAAATGACAATGAGGCGTTGGGAGCTATTGAGGCCATAGAATCGGCAGGAAAGACAGTGGGATCGGACATCCTACAGGGGGAAATCATGGTGATGTCTTTTGATGCCGTGACCAAGAATATTATGCGTTGCATTATGAGAAATAAAATAACCTTTGATGCGGGCTGTAATCCCCACCATGGACCTCGGGTTGAAGCACAGATTCAACTTTTAGAGGCGGGAAAAGTTCCGGACATGTTCTCCTATGTGGAGGAGAGAATATACAGTTATGATGCCACGGTTCCGTCACTGGAAGTAGACAACAACAGTTATTCTGTCACCGTGGTGACCAGTAAAACCCTGGAAGAATTTAAGTAGGGGAAGCACAATTATTGTTTGTCTCACAGGAAGGGATATATTATAATCATAGTAGTTGTTTGACTTGCGGAAAGGATAAAGGTGTTGCTATGAAGATAGGAATGTTGACAAGCGGGGGAGACTGTCAGGCGCTGAATGCAGCTATGAGAGGTGTTGTGAAAGCGCTGAGTGAAAATGTGGAAGACTTGGAAGTCTATGGATTTTACGAGGGATATAAGGGTCTTATTTATGGAAATTACCGTTTGCTCAGCAGCAAGGATTTTTCCGGCATCCTGACGGTGGGAGGAACGATTCTTGGGTCTTCCAGACAACCCTTTAAGAATATGCGAACACCGGATGAGAATGGATTGGACAAGGTTGAGGCAATGAAGGAGACTTATTATAAGTTGAACCTTGACTGCCTTGTGATATTGGGAGGAAACGGTACCCAGAAGACAGCTAACCTTCTGAGAGAGGAAGGACTGCATGTCATTCATTTGCCAAAGACTATAGACAATGACATATACGGTACGGATGTGACCTTTGGATTTCAGAGCGCCATCAACGTTGCATGTAATGCCATTGATTGTATCCACACCACTGCTGCATCCCACAACAGAGTATTTATTGTGGAGGTGATGGGACACAAAGTGGGGTGGCTGACCTTGTATGCAGGTGTGGCCTCCGGAGCAGACATTATTTTGCTGCCGGAGATTCCATATGACATTGACAAGATTGTGGAAGCCATTGAGAAGCGTAACAAGGCCGGAAAAGGATTTACCATTTTGGCAGTTGCTGAGGGAGCCATTTCCAAAGAGGATGCGGCTCTTGGCAAGAAAGAATTGAAGAAAAAACGAGAGAATAGAGCCTTTCCGTCAGTCTCTTATGAGATTGCGCATCTTATCGGGGAGCGGACAGGTTCTGAAGCCAGAGTGACAGTGCCCGGACACACTCAGAGAGGTGGCAGCCCCTGCCCATACGATCGCGTGCTCTGTACCAGACTGGGCTCAGCGGCGGCAAAGGCCATTTTGGACAAGGATTACGGCAATATGATTGCTATGGTGAATGGAAAGACGAAGCGCGTGCCGTTGCAGGACGTGGCCGGAAAGCTTAAGATGGTGGACCCGGATTGCCAGATGATCAAAGAGGCAAAACGCATGGGCATCAGCTTTGGCGATTAAAAAGTAAGAGGTGGAATAGATGTCTTATACGGCATTATATCGTAAATTTAGGCCCCAGGAGTTTGAGGATGTCAAGGGGCAGGAGCATATCGTAACGGCGCTACAGAACCAGGTAAAGGCCAACCGCCTGGGACATGCCTATCTTTTTACAGGGACCCGGGGAACCGGTAAGACCACAGTGGCCAAGATTCTGGCCAAAGCGGTGAACTGTGAGCACCCGGTGGATGGAAGTCCTTGCAATGAGTGCGAGAGTTGTAAGCGTATCGCTGAGGGCAACAGTATGAACGTCTTCGAGATCGATGCGGCGTCCAACAACAGTGTCTCCAATATCCGTGACATTGTGGAGGAGGTGGCCTATGCTCCCACGGAAGGGAAATACAAGGTCTATATTATTGATGAGGTTCACATGCTTTCCAGCAGTGCTTTTGCGGCGCTGTTAAAGACGCTGGAAGAACCTCCGGCATATGTAATTTTTATTCTGGCAACTACAGAGGTACACATGATTCCAATCACTATTCTCTCCCGCTGCCAGCGCTATGATTTTCGGCGAATTACCATTGATACCATAGCGTCGCGACTGCAGGATTTGATGGAGAAGGAAGGAATTGTGGCAGAGGAGAAGGCTCTTCGCTACGTGGCAAAGGCTGCCGATGGCTCCATGCGAGATGCTTTGAGTCTTTTGGATCAGTGTATTGCTTTTTATCTGGGACAGGATTTGACCTATGACAAGGTGCTACAGGTGCTTGGAGCAGTGGATAACGAGATTTTCAGCAACCTGCTCAGAACGGTAATACAAAGGGATGTAACCGGTGCCATCGCACAACTGGAGGAGATGGTGACCAAGGGACGAGACCTGAACCAGTTTGTAATAGATTTTACATGGTATCTGCGCAATCTCATGCTGGTGAAGAGTGATACCAACATGGAAGATGTGCTGGAGGTTTCCACAGAGCATATGAAGCTCTTGAAGGAGGAATCCCGGATGGTGGAAGATGAGACATTGATGCGGTATATTCGTATTTTCTCTGAGTTATCCAACCAGATTCGACAATCCTCCCAGAAGAGGGTGCTGATAGAGATTGCTCTGGTGAAACTTTGTCGGCCCCAGATGGAAGCAGACTACGACTCTCTGGTAGACAGGATGCAGGTCATGGAGGACAAGATGGAACAGGGCATTCCCATGACACCTCCATCCGGCAATGGGGCATCGGTGCCTTCCGCGGCACAGAGCGCTCCGGTACAGAAGCGGGAGCTGCCGGCGGCAATGCCGGAAGAGGTGGAACAGTTGTGTCGCAGTTGGAAGCAGATTGTGGCCAATGCTACAGGATTGCTTCGTCAGGCGCTTACCACAGCATTGCCCACCGTGAATGAAAAGGGAGAGTTGGAGTTGGTGTATGATGAGCCACCGGGCTCAAAGACCATCAACAGTTCTCTGCTTGGCAGTGAGACCACTATGGCGGATTTGCAACGGATGATAGAGGAGCAGATTGGCAAGGAGGTTACGGTGGTCACTAAGGTGAACAACACCAATGTCAGCGGTAGCAGACTGTATACCAATGCAGTGGAATATTTTGCACAACAGAACAATATTGAAATAGAAGAGGAGGATTTTTGAGATGGCAAAAAGAGGAGGATTTCCGGGAGGCGGCGGAATGCCGGGCAATATGAACAATCTCATGAAGCAGGCACAGAAGATGCAGCGCCAAATGGAGGAGGCCACCAAGGCATTAGAGGAAGAGGAAGTGACAGCAACCGCCGGAGGTGGAGCTGTGGAGGTTACTGTTTCCGGCAAGAAGGAAGTTACCAAAATCAAGCTTTCCGAGGAAGTGGTTGACCCGGACGATATCGAGATGTTAGAGGACTTGATTGTGGCTGCAACCAACGAAGCGTTGAGAGCAATGGAGGAAAAGGCACAGTCTTCCATGGCAAAAATAACCGGAGGAATGGGTGGAGGATTTCCATTCTAAGTGAGGTCAAATGGAGTATTACAGCAAACAGATTAGCCAATTGATTTCAGAACTGTCCACCTTGCCCGGTATAGGTGCCAAATCAGCCCAGCGACTGGCTTTTCACATTTTGCACATGCCCACAGAAGAGGTGGAGGATTTGGCCAACGCTATGGTGGATGCCAGACATAATGTGCATTATTGTAAGCAATGTTTTTCCCTTACAGACGATGAGATTTGCCCCATTTGCAAGGATGCCAGGCGCAACAAGAAGGTTATCATGGTGGTGGAAGATACCAAAGACTTGGCGGCTTATGAGAAGACGGGCAAGTTCGAGGGGGTGTACCATGTGCTTCACGGAGCCATTTCCCCAATGCAGGGAATTGGCCCATCAGATATCAAACTTAAGGAGCTGATGCAGCGGTTGCAGGAGGATGTGGACGAGGTGATTATCGCTACCAATTCCAGTCTGGAGGGTGAAACCACGGCTATGTATATTAGCAAGTTAATCAAACCAACCGGCATTAAAGTATCCCGTATTGCCAGTGGCGTTCCCGTGGGAGGGGATTTGGAGTACATCGATGAGGTGACTCTGCTGCGAGCTTTGGAGGGGCGTACGGAGTTGTAGGATTGGGTTTAAGAATTAGAAAACCGGCGTGTAAGGTGTACGCTGGTTTTTTGTTGTCTATGTTATTCTGTTTTTTCAACATATTTCGTTCTCGGCCTATGGTACATGTAGGATAGACCATTGGGAGAATTCCTGACAGGATGATTTGAAGGAGAACGGATATGATTGAGATTGTGAATGAACCGAGACCGGCAGAGGAAATGGAGACAAGAGAGCCCAGAAACATTCGGCAGATTGGAAATGTGTCCGGAAAGCATATGGTGTATATGGAAGACTATGTGTACCGATTTTTACATAGAAAAGACAGAAAAGTAGGGCGGGCTGCCTTTGTGTTTTTGGGAGATATGAAAAATACTGCCGGGCGGAATACCGTGTATATCAAAGGGGCACTGGAATTGTCGGATATCAGTTTTGGGGGCGGATTGCCGGTGTTTTCTGAGGATATGTGGGATGAAATCTACAGACAGACCAGGCAGTATTTTCCCCAATGGAGCATTGTGGGGTGGGCAATGCAGGCCATAGGCTTGCTACAAGAGTCGGAGAAAGATATCCGAAAAATCTGCAACCGCCATTTCCCGGCAAATCATGGGAATGTATATCTCTATGATGCCTACGGAGAGTGGGAAAAAATGTATGTGGACGTGGATGGCAAAATTATCCCCCAGGAGGGCTTTTGCATTTACTATGAAAAGAATACTCCCATGGGAAATTATCTCAGCGCTTATCACAGCAAGTTGGAGCAGCAGGCTGCGGAGGGAGATTACCGCAACAATGAGAGATTCTTAATTCACGACGAGAGCAGGTACACCGACCAAATTCGACAGGATGCAGAGGCAATGGCCAGATACAGGGCCTATATGAACGGGCGAAGCGAAAAAAACTATAGATACCGCATCAAGGCTGCTATCTCCATTGCGGTGGTGATGTTGGTGCTCCTCTCCGGAGTGCTCTTACAGAGTTTTGTAAAGCTTTCCGATATGCAAAAAGCAGTACAGACACTCTCCAATGAAGATGCGGTGGAGAAGGCCCAGGAAGATGTGATAAAGCAGACCATTGAAAAAAAGGCGACAGAGCTGGCAGAGGCGGACACCGAAGGTGAAAACAAGCAGGAATCCCAGCAATCATCGGAGCAACAGACCCAGCAGCAGGCTCAACCCACAGATGCCACCCAGGACCAGAATCCCTATCTGGCCCAGGGGTATTATATTGTGGAGCAGGGGGATAAACTTACCGACATCAGTAAAAAGGTGTATGGAAACGAGGACATGGTTCAGGCAATTTGTGAAAAGAACCAATTGCCTGACAGCAATCACATAGAAGTCGGCGACAAGCTGTTGTTGCCATAAATCTCTTAAGTTTTGTCTTGATAAAACCGAAATAATCTACATCAGGCGAAGGAGGCCGTGTATGCAGATAGATCAGATTCGGGAAACAGACATTTTAAAAAACAACAAGGCCACGGATATGGAACATATCCTTTCCGGCGCAAATTCCCAAAAGAAAACAGAGAAAACAGAACAACCACTTCGGAGCATTCAGATGGATTCTCCATTTTACAATAAAGATGCACTCCGTCAGGACACTGTTGCCGAGCAATTGGAAAAGGATATGCAACGTGGAACAGAGGCGGCAGATTTGTGCAATCAGGCGGCGGTTTATGCCAATACCACTTCAGCAGAAGATTTGCAAAAGATGGAGGAGGAAGGGTTCGACCCTATGAACACAGAGGTGAATACCATCATCACTGTTGTAGACCGCATCAAACTGGCTCTGGCAAAAGGTGGCGCAGATATTTCCGCAATGGGAGGATTGTCTCAGGACAAAGTGGAGGCTATGACAGGAAGCACTGCCACCGCCACTATGGTAGCAAAGCAGTTGCAGGAGATGGATATCCCGGTGGACGAGGAGTTGTCCGAAGAAATCGAGACGGCTGTCTGTAAGACACAGGAGTTGCCAAATACCCTTCCGGAAAACAGTGTAAAATACCTTTTGACCAATGAACTGGAGCCTACCATCGACAATGTGTACCAGGCCAGTTATGCCGTGGGAAGCGGAGAATATGCCACGGAGGGTGAGAGTGGCTTTGCCGTAAACAATCCTGTGCCGGAAGAACTGCAGGGAGCCTTTGAGGCTGTGATTGCTAAGGCGGGACTTACTTCGGATACAGTCAATCTGCAGGATTGCATGTGGCTGATGGATAATCAGATTCCTGTCACAGAAGAGAATCTGCTGTATTTTAAGGATTTAAAGGAGATGGACTTGAATCTGTCCCATCAGGAGATGGCAGACCTCATTACTCAGAGTGTAATGGAGGGCAGGGCTCCCGGCGAGACTACACTTATTACCAAAGATTGTGTGCTACAGCAGGCAAAAGATATTTATGAAAAGCAGCAGAAGGAATTGTCGGGAATTACCACAACAAGACAGAGGGAAGAGGCTCGGATGCTTATGAGCGTCCAGGCCAATTATATGCTGTTAAAGAGAGGCGTGGCTATTGACACCATGGGAATCCAGGAAACCCTCGAGCAAATCAAAGAGATGGAACGTAATCTTTTATCCCAGGTACTCTCCGGGGAGACTTTGGAAGAGACGGAGGAGAATATATCTACTTATGAGACATTTACAGAGCAGGTAAATGATTTGAAGTTGACCCCTGCGGCGGTGCTGGCTCAGACTCCTAATGTAGAGAAGATGACCCTGAATGAGTTGCGGGAAACGGGGGCAAGGTATCGGGATACCTTTGAAAAGGCTAATCAGAGATATGAGACACTGTGGACGGCCCCCAGAAAAGATATGGGAGACTCTATCCAAAAAGCCTTTGCCAACGTGGATGATATACTGGAGGATTTACAGATGGAGACATCTGAGGCCAATCGCCGCGCTGTGAGAATCCTCAGTTACAATGAGATGGAGCTGACGCCGGACCATATTGCGGCAGTAAAGACGGCAGATGAAAAGGTCCAGAATTTGTTCAAGGCTTTAAAGCCTGCAGTGGTCACAGAGATGATTAAGACGGGATATAATCCTCTGGATAAGAGTATAGGAGAACTGTCCGATATGGCACGGGATATGGGAGAGCAGAGCGACCGGGAAGCCTCTGAGGAACAGTATGCCAAATTCCTGTGGAAATTAGAGCAGACGAAGGACATTACACCGGAGCAGAGGGAGAGTTATATCGGTGTGTATCGCCTGATTCATCAGGTGGAGGCAGGAGATGGCGCAGCCATAGGAGCACTGCTTGCCCAAGGCACAGAGGTGACTCTTCGCAACCTAATGACAGCGGTTCGCTCAGGAAAGCACACCGGACGCGAGTATGCCATCGACGATTCCTTTGGAGAGATAGAGTCTTTTGACGTGGAGAGCCTTTCCATTACAGACCAGATTGAAATGGCATTCCAGAGAGAGTGCCTCTCTGAGGCAGGGCAGGAGATGACTCCTATAAAAATGAATCAGTTTGCGGATGAATCCTCCTATATGGATTTGACACCGGAGCAATTTAGAGACCAACTGACAGAGATGGAAAATGAGCAGGTGAGCAATCAGGAGATACAGCAGGAAACTGCATATCAGGAACAAATCCGCGGGGAGGTGGCCCGGGCATTGCAGAGTGAGGAACAGGTCTATGAGATTTTAAAGCGGTATGACCTGCCAACCACCCCGGCATTTTTGTCCGGTGTGACCCAGATGTTGCAGGATCGAAACAGCATTTATCGAAATTTGTTGAAATTTGCCGGTAAGCAGGATGATAAAGAAACTACGATTACGGATCTGATAGAGCAGGTTATGGAAGATTTCGGGGAGGCGGTAAAGACCCCGGAGGAGATGGCGAAAGCCCAGCGAAAGTTAGAAGAGACGGCAGAGAACGTGATAAAAAATATGATGGTGGAGCAGGATGTTACCTCCATTGACGTGAGAGGCATGAAGCTGGTGACCACCCAGATTAAGGCATTAGGGCAGATGGCAAAAAAGAGTGAAACATATCACATTCCCATTATGGTGGAGGATCAGGTGGGAAATCTCTCTCTGAAAATTGTTCGGGGCACAGAGGAAAAAGGCCTGGTAGAGGTGGCACTTGATACAGAGCCTACCGGGGTGGTTCGTGCTTCCTTCCGCTATGAGGCGGGAACTGTGGAGGGAGCGTTGTCCTTTGACCGACAGGAAGTGAGGGACCTTTTTGCAGACCATGCCCATTTGCTGGCAGAGGCTATGGGTGAGGAGACAGAACTGCCGGTAACCTTTTCCTTTGGGGTAGACGAAACAATAGATGCCAATGACATTTATGGGAATAGTGATGGTAACTTTGAAACTACAGTGGAGCGAAGTGAAGTGTCTACCAAGGTGCTCTATGGCATCGCCAGAAGTTTCATCGAGACTTTTACAGAAATAATTTAGGGTACAAGCCGTTAATTTCAACGGTAGATAACCGATATAAAAAATGTGACAAGGATGGTCCAAATTACCGCACGGATGCAAGAAATAGCTCCTTTGGGGGCGTACTAGTTTAGTGAGGTAACACAAATGAAAATTAACAATAATATTTCCGCAGTAATCACAAATAAACAGTTGTTGGGTACCGAGAGTAATCTGGCGGCTTCTATGGAGCGACTTTCCTCCGGTCTGAAATTAAACCACGCATCGGACAACCCATCAGGAATGGCAATATCCAGCAAAATGAGAGCCCAGATTCGAGGCCTTGATCAGGCATCCCGAAATTCCTCTGATGGAAACAGTGTCCTTCAGACGGTGGATGGAGCCCTCAGCGAAGTGACGGATATGATTCAGCGTATGCGTGAGCTGGCGGTACAGGCTGCCAATGGTACCAATTCAGTGGCAGAGCAGAAGTCATGCCAGTTGGAAATTGCATCTCTGAGAGATGAGGTGGACCGAGTTTCACAGACAACAGAATTTAATACAAAAAGTCTTTTGGACGGATCTCTGGATGCCAGAGTATACCCGGATTCGGCCAATGTAAACAACGTATCACGTATTGCCGTTTCCGACTCGGTGCCGGAGGGAACCTATACCTTTGAAGTGACAGACGCGGCAACCCGGGCAGAGTATAATCTGGGAATTAGCGAAAATGATTTCGTGGGCAAGAACGGTACCATTTCCATCAATGGATCGGTGGTAGAGATTACAGACACCATGACAGCCACAGAGATATATCAGGCCATTCGTGACGGTGCAGAGTACGGAGAATGTGACATTGTAAAAGAAGCGGATGGAACCATTTCCGTCAAATCAATTACGTACGGTGCTCACTCCAGCGTGGCATTATTGCAGAATTTCAAAGACGGAGATGTATTGCCGGGTGTGCCAAATGCCGGTACGGATGAGACCGCTGTGAAAAAAGTTGTAAGCGTGGGAGACGATGCTAAGGTTACTCTGGGGGCAGGACTTGGAAACAATGCTACCGTGTCTTATGATGGCAATCGCATTGATATTACAAATACAGATGGCTTTCGTATGTCTATGCTGTTAAAGGATGGATTTACAGGAGAGATTTCTCTGGATGTGACAGAGATTGGCATCATGGATTTGCAGATTGGTGCAAATGAGGGACAAACCATGCAGCTTAGAATTCCTGCAACCGATGTGGAGAGCCTTTATCTGGATGATATTAATGTGGCCACTATCAATGGTGCAAAAAAGGCAATGGAACGCTTGGATGATGCGCTTACAACCATCAACGCCATTCGCTCCCAGATTGGTGCTTATGAGAACCGATTGGATTACACCGTAAATAGTTTGGATGAAACGGAAGAAAATATGACAGCAGCTCTTTCCCGTATCGAGGATGTGGATATGGCAGAGGAGATGGTGGAATACACCAAGAACAATGTGTTGGAGCAGGCGGGAACCAGCGCATTGGCTCAGGCTAATTCTTTGCCGGAGCTGGCATTACAGATTTTGGGAAGCAGGTAGTATAGATGACAAAGGATGATATGATTGCATTTAACCGTCGCATTACAGAGAGCAATCCCACCCAATTAATTTGCGTATTTTTTGACATGTACTTTGCCTATGAAAAAGATGCCTTGACGGCATTGGAGCAAGGACAACAGGAGGAGTACATTTACGCCACCAGACATTGCAGTCAGGTGGTGGAACATCTTCGCAGTGTGTTGGATTTTAACTACGAGATATCAAAGGAACTGTTTTCGCTTTACACCTTTGTGGAGGAGAGACTGGCAAAGGCTATGTATCTCAGGAAACCAAAGGAATTTGCGGAAGCGGCGAAGGTGATGCAATCTCTACAGGAAGCCTTTGAAAAGGTGGCCCAAGGAGATGGGCGGAAACCTCTCATGGAAAACACCCAGCAGGTGACAGTGGGCCTGACCTACGGAAGAAATCAGCTAAATGAGTCTGTTGCCAAAGACATTGGTACCAGAGGATACTGGGCATAAGAAAAAAGAAAAAGAGACCGGAGTATAAGCTCCGGTCTCTTTTTTGTTGAAGCATTTTGCTTCATGGGGGGTTATAGGTTCAATTGTTTGACTTTGGCTAATAGAAATTTATGGCGCATTTGCGCCGCTTTGACCTGATAGATGTAGTAGTCAATCAAGTCCGGATCTGTCATGTATTCTAAGTTTGAATAAGCATTGGCAAGGTCATGCTGGGTTTGGTGCAAATCGTCAATTAAGTTGCTGACATGGGGGTCAGGAACTGTCTTTTGTGGGTGTGTAAGTAATCCCATATAAAAACCTCACTTTCCATCCTTTATTAAACAGTATGAGCAATGAATCCAGTTTTATACAGGAAAAACATATTTTTCTATGGAAATTTATTGGAAATTTTGGGTATTTGTTACAAAAAGCAATCTTGCATGAAACGTCATAGACTTGTTTGAGGTGGGATCCTATAATGGGTCACATGAAAGGAGGGGTGATTGCTAATCGATTTTGGGGAATATGTTATGGGGATGCTGGTTGGAGCGGTGTTACTGGACCTGAAAACCTGGCGACTCCCCAACAGTTACATTATTTTATGTAGTATCACAGGAAGTTATGCATTATGGGAAGAAATGGGAGTATGGGGATGCACAACATTTCTTCTGCGATATATCTGGCCAATGATATTGTTGTATGGTGTTTATCTTATAGGTGGACTGGGAGCCGGGGATGTCAAGCTGCTGGGAGTGATATCTACGTTAGTGGAAGGTCGGACTATGATTCGACTTATCATAGTATCTATTGTAATCGGAGCGATTTATGGTCTGCTTCGATTGATCAAAGGGAGACAACTGATACAATCCTGTAGAAATCTTTGGAATCAAGGATGCAGTTGTCTTATTCATAAGCAGAAATTCGCTTTTATCCAATGGAGGAAAACAGGAGAAAGAATACACTTCACGGTGTGCATTTTGATGGCATACATATGGTGTATATGTAAGGAGGGAGTTATTTGACAAGAAAAAATATAGTTGTGTGTGATGGGGATAGGGAGTATGTGCAGGCATTTACTACATACCTGATGGAACACATACCGGACATTGCGATTTATTCCTTTACATCAGAAGAGTCATTTCTCCAGTGTGGGCAGGTGTTTACGGTGGGAATATTAAGCAAAGACTTTTTGAGTGTATTGGAGTTTAGCGGTAAGGAAATCGTGGAGGAGAAACTATACCTCTGTGATGAGGATATAGCGCCGGAATATGAGCATCTTCCTATGGTTTACAAGTATCAGTCAATGGAAATCGTGGAGGAGATGTTACGCCGGATGCTACAGAAGGACATCAGCGACTGGTGGGGGAAACGTAAGGACAGCAGGACGCAATTGATTGGCATCTATTCGCCTATTTCTCATGAACTGTCCATGCCATTTGGCCTGTCTTTGTGTCAGGTGCTGAGGGAAAGTGGGCGGGTGTTGTTCCTGGACATTGAGGAGAATAGCATTATGAGTGCAATGACGGGGCAGGAAAATGGAAGGAGTCTGATGGATTTGTTGTACTACGTTATCCAGCAGGAGAGCTTTCCTTTTGGGGAATTTGTACATTCTTTTATGGGTGTGGATTATATCAGCCCCTTTGCAAATCCGGAGGAGTTAAATGACGTTAGTCAGGAGGCATGGGACGCTCTGATGCAGTACCTATTGGGAGCCGGATATGATGTGGTGGTGATTCTTTTTGGAAGAACCGTTTTGGGATTTCACGATATGGTATCCATGTGTCAGGAATTGGTAGTGCTTGGAAAACCGGGAGATTACTATCAAAAGAGTGAGAAGAGCTTCCTTAATTATGCAGGGAGAACTTATGAAAATGTTCCTATAAGGACAGTGTCTCTGCCTATGTCAGCAGGCAATCTGGTAGATGGAACGTACGCCATGGAGGAACTGATACAGGGAAATCTGGGAATCTTCGTGAGAAAGCTGATGCAGGATGACATGATTGTTCGGGGAAGAGCCTATGGAACCTCTTCATGAGACAATTCGCAAGACGGTACTTCGTCGTATGGATTTAAGCCGCGATCTTTCAGATGAAGAGATTCTATCTATGATTATGGAGGAAATCTGTACGCTGGGTAAGGAGCGATTTTTTTCTTTACAAGAGCGAATGGAGATACAGCGAAAGGTGTTTCACAGTCTGAGAAAACTGGATGTGCTTCAGGACCTTTTAGAGGATGATACCATCTCTGAGATTATGGTTAATGGGCCCGATTGTATCTTTGTTGAGCGGGAGGGACAGGTATATAAGACAGAGCATACCTTTTCTTCCGGAGAAAAACTGGAAGATGTGGTGCAGAAAATTGTGGCGGCAAATAACAAGGTTGTAAATGCAGCACATCCCATTGTGGATACCAAACTCTCGGACGGTTCTCGGATCAACATTGTTCTTCCGCCTGTGGCTTTGGATCATTGTATCCTGTCTATTAGGAAATTTCCCAAGAAACATATTACCATGGATACCTTGGTCCAATGGAAAACGCTATCGGAAGAAGTGGCTGAATTTGTTGGTAATTTGGTGAGGGCGCATTATAACATTGTTGTCTCGGGAGCAACCAGTTCCGGGAAAACCACATTCCTAAATGCTATGGCGGAGTTTATTCCCGGAGATGAGAGGGTGGTAACCATTGAGGACTCCGCAGAACTACAGTTGCTGGGAGTGGAGAATCTGGTGCGACTGGAGGCCCGAGAGGCTACGATGGAAGGGAAACTAGAAATAACCATCCGGGATTTGGTACGCACAGCTTTAAGGATGCGACCGGATAGAATTATTGTGGGAGAGTGCAGGGGAAAGGAAGCATTAGAGGTTTTGCAGAGCTTTGGGACAGGCCATGACGGGAGTTTTAGCACAGGCCATGCCAATTCGGCAAAGGATATGATTTCCCGCTTGGAGACTATGGCACTTATGGCAGGGGAGATGCCCTTAATGGCCATTCGTTCCCAGATAGCCTCCGGTGTGGACATTATCATTCATCTGGGACGCTTGCGGGATAAGAGCAGAAAACTTCTTCAAATTATGGAGGTTGAGGGTATACGAGATGGGGAAGTCTCCCTGCGAACCATCTATGAATACCGGGAACATATGGGGGAAGAGGGGGATGGTACATGGGTAAAAAAGGACGAACTGCTCCATCAGGAAAAAATGAAGCGGGCCGGTCTATAAGAGAGAAAGACACAGTTCAGGGTGTGGTTATTGGAATGGCAGTCACAGGAGCTGCGGCATGGTTGTTTTATGATTCCTATCGTGCACTTCTCTTGGGAATGTTTTTGGTTCCACTTGTCTGCAGGTTATACAGGCAATATAGAAGAAACAGGAGACGGTGGGATGCCTTGCTGGATTTGCGAGAACTGTTGCAATTGCTGTCATCTTATATGCAGTCAGGTGTTTCCATAGAGAATTCTTTTTTAGATGCAGAGAGAGAGATGACACATCTCACGGAAAGAGAAAGCGAAGTGCAGCAGGCATTACATCACATGAATGAAAAGGTAAAGGTGAATGTTTCCGTGGAACAGGCATTTTTTGAAATGGCTCAAGGAATCCAGCTGGAGGAGGCAAAGGAATTTGCGGATATACTTTTGTACGCCAAGCGGCTGGGAGGAAACTATATCAGAAATGTTCATAGCGCAACGGTGAAGATTCAGGACAAACTAGAAGTTAATCAGGAGATAGAAACCTTAATTGCAGAGAAGAAATTGGAACTGAAAGTTATGATTGTGATGCCGATTGTGATGTTGTCATATATCAAGATTACTTCCTATGACTTTATCGCCGGGATGTATCACACCCCTTGGGGTGTGGCTGTTATGACAGGGTGTCTTTGCCTGTATATGGGAATGATCCTATTAGGAAACAAAATTATTCACATTCAGGTCTGAGAATGATTTCGGGGAAAGGGGAGAGCAGTGTGAAGACAAACCATAAAAAAACAAAACATCTTTTCGCCATAATGAAAGTCTTCATACTGGTGGGAATACTGGTATTTTTCTGGGATATGTATGATGCAACATGGGGATTTTCACAGAAGATTGAACGTAATCTGCCGGGGCAGGGGGATTATCAGGAGGATATGAAAGTTGTATCAAAATACTATTCCGGAGATTACAAACTTATGGTAAAGGAGCAGCAGTTGACAAAAAAGCAGGTGGACACTCTCTTCGCAAAGGCTAGAGAGGAAATTTATGCTACATTCTTTGGGGAAAACGTTAACTCGGATGCTGTTATGAATGATGTAAACCCTCAGACGCAATATCAGCAGGGATTGGTGCGTGCCCGGTGGAGTTTTGACGAGGAAGAGCTGGTGAACTGTGATGGGGAAATACAAAAGGAGATGGTGGAAGAAGCAACCATAGTGGTTGCCACAGCAGAACTTCGGTATGGAGAATACACAGATATCCTTCAATTTCCTTTTCAGGTGATTCCCTATGGCAAAGATAGCGAGCAAGGATTTTTAAACAGTTTGTCTCGGGCATTAGACCGAGAGGATACAGAGGAGGAAACGTTAGTGCTTCCCGGGGAGATTGACGGTGAGAAGGTGAAGTGGAGGAAGAAACTGTCCTATAGAGGAGTTGCCGTAATAGCACTGGGCGTGTTGGGGAGTTGTATGATTCCCTATGGAGAAATGTGGGAGACAAAAAGACAGAAAAGGAAGAAACAACAGGCAATGCTTTGGGATTACCCTTCTATCTTAAATCAACTCTCATTGTTGCTGGGAGTGGGAATTAGTCTTCCGGAGGTTGTGGATAGAATCACAATACGCTATGAGAAACAAAAGAAAGAAACCGGAACGGCGTTGCCGGGATATGAACTATTGGCCATGATGAATCGGGAGATGAAGGATGGGGTAGGAACCTTGCAAGCCATAGAGCATTTTGGAAAAAACAGCGAGAGGAAAGAGTACCGTAAGCTAGCCATACTCTTGCAACAGAATCTTAGGAAGGGAAATGCCCATATGATAGAACTTATGGAAAGGGAGGATATGGAGGCCTTCGAAATGAGAAAGGCAATGGCCAGAAGAGCAGGAGAAGAGGCTTCAACCAAACTGCTTATTCCTATGATTGGAATGTTGGGGATTGTTATTGTTATATTGGTTGTGCCGGCATTGTTGGCACTGGAGTCGCAATAGAAAGGAGAGGAGATTTATGAGTTTAAAAAATTTTTTGGAAGAGGAAGATGGCGTGGGAGTTGTGGAAGTGTTGCTGATATTAGTGG
>JAQXIY010000103.1 GCA_029008035.1 Lachnospiraceae bacterium | reverse complement strand
CATCCAGCACCGTAGAAAAATCCTCTTCCTCAACAGCCACCTGCTGAATCTGCTCTGTATATGTAGTTGTCCCATCACCTGTCACAATGGATACTCTCATGGTAACTCCTCAACACTTCTTGTCCTATGTATCGGTTCATTCTATCACAAATATTAGAAAATAGAAACCCTCATTTTTTGTCTTGACACGGGATAACAACTTATAGTATAGTATTCAAGTCGGTAACGGCAAGCTGGCGTGGCACAGTCGGTAGCGCACCTCATTGGTAGTGAGGAGGTCACGGGTTCGATTCCCGTCGCTAGCTTTATAAAAAGCTGTATGATTAACACAATGTTAGTCATACAGCTTTTTTATATATCCAAGCGTATCGCAACCCATCACATAGCAACAAAAAAACCAGCAATCATATCGATTACTGGTTTATGCCGGCGGTGGGACTTGAACCCACACGAAGTTGCCCCCGCAAGATTTTGAGTCTTGTGCGTCTGCCAATTCCGCCACACCGGCTGGCCGTTGGCGAACATCACCAACGAAAAATAGAATATAATATCTGAACCATATTGTCAAGTATATTTGGTAAATTTATTTTATTTTTTATACCAATCCTTTAATGATATCAAAACAGTCAAAGGTTGCGAAATAGTCTTTCGGCTGTTCAGCCCGGCGGATTAATTGATAACTGCCGTCCTCTTTCAAAAGCACCTCCGCAGATTTCAACTTGCCATTGTAGCTATAACCCATGGCAAATCCATGAGCGCCGGTATCATGAATGAAAAGAATGTCCCCCTTCTCAATCTCCGGCAACATGCGATCAATAGCAAACTTGTCATTGTTCTCGCACAGAGAGCCTGTCACATCGTACTTGTGATCACAAGGCGCATCCTCCTTGCCGAGAACCGTAATATGATGATATGCCCCATACATAGCAGGGCGCATCAAGTTCACTGCACAGGCATCCACACCAATGTATTCTTTATAAATATGTTTCTCATGAATTGCAGTAGTCACCAAGGCCCCGTATGGTCCCATCATAAACCGTCCCATCTCGGTAAAGATAGCCACATCGCCCAGTCCCGCCGGAACAAGCACTTCGTCATATACCTTGTGAACACCTTCGCCGATAACAGCAATGTCATTTGCACTCTGATCCGGTGTATAAGGAATTCCCACGCCACCGGAAAGATTGATAAAGGAAATCTCAACGCCTGTTTTCTCCTTCAGCTCAACAACCAATTCAAACAGTGTTTTTGCCAAACTTGGATAGTAATCATTGGTCACCGTATTGCTCACCAAAAAGGCGTGAAGACCAAAGCGCTTTGCACCCTTGTCACGAAGAATCTGATACGCTTCAAAAAGCTGTTCCTTCGTCATGCCATACTTGGCATCCCCCGGATTATCCATAATGCCGTTGGAGATGGTATACACGCCACCCGGATTATATCTCAAACTGATGGTTTCAGGAATGTGACCGATGGTGTCCTCCAAAAAAGCCACATGTGTAAAATCGTCCAGATTAATGGTAGCACCAATCTTGTCCGCATAGACAAACTCCTCAGCCGGAGTATCATTAGAGGAAAACATAATCTCCTCCCCCGCAAAGCCCAACTCATTGCTCAACATCAATTCTGTCATGGATGAGCAGTCTGTTCCACAACCATATTCTTTCAAAATATTAATGAGAAACGGGTTGGGATTGGCCTTTACGGCAAAATACTCCCGAAATCCCGGATTCCATGCAAAGGCATCCTTCACAGCCTGGGCGTTGGCGCGAATCCCCTTCTCATCATAGAGATGAAAAGGTGTTGGAATCTCCTCTATAATCTCTTGAATTTTCTCTTTTGTAACAAATGGTGTCTTAGCCATGACAGTCTCCTTCATCTGTAAGATATTGAATAATTATACAAAATTGCACATTTGTAAAGAATAATAACACGGTTTTTTTCCCATGTCAAAATATATGTCAGTTTTTTGTCACAAAAAGGTCAGACCCATTGGTCTGACCCCATCGTCTACTTCTGATTCTGTTGTTCCAATCTAGCCACAATGGCATCCAGCACATCCTCCGGTATGGTGCCATCCTTATAGGCATCATCAATGCAAGATTCACTGCCCACCAGTGCCGACACATCCAACCAGGTTCCCTTCTGGAACTCCTGGTGAAAAACAGCAAATGTGGCTCTGTCCTGTAATAGTTTTGAAAATGGTAATTGTCTAAATTCCATAAATCCCTTTACTATACTCTAGATAAGTATTCCCCTGTTCTTGTATCAATCTTGATTACATCGTTCTGTTCAACAAACAGTGGCACATATACAGTAGCTCCTGTCTCAACAACAGCTGGCTTGGTTGCACCGGTAGCTGTATCTCCCTTGAAACCTGGCTCTGTCTCTGTAATCTCCAACTCAACAAACAATGGTGGCTCAACAGCAAACACCTTGCCCTTGTGTGAGCAAACCTTCACCATCTCATTCTCTTTTACAAACTTCAATGCATCACCGATATCTTCCTGGCTCAATGCAATCTGATCATAGTTCTCAACATCCATGAAGTTGTAAAGATCTCCATCGTTGTACAAGTACTGCATATCCTTACGCTCGATGTGCGCCTGTGGAAACTTCTCTGTAGGTCTGAATGAAGTCTCAACTACACCACCATTGACAATATCTTTGAGCTTGGTACGAACAAAAGCTGCTCCCTTACCAGGCTTAACATGCTGAAATTCAACAATCTGGCAAACCTTGCCATCATACTCGATTGTAACACCGTTCTTGAAATCACCAGCTGTAATCATGTTTCTTCCTCCTTAAACTATGGGCACAGCCCATTCTCGTTCTATATTTTAATATAATACCATTTATATTTCAAGTATTTACTACATAAATCGCTGTTCAAACTCCTCCTCAGGAATAGGTTTGGAGAAATAGAATCCCTGATATGCATCGCATCCCATTTTCTTTAAGGACTGTAGTTGCTGTTCTGTCTCCACTCCCTCCACAATGACAAACATATCCAATTTCTTTGCCAATTCCACAATACTGGACACAATACTCTCACTGCGTTTTACATCCTTGACTCCCTGCAAAAAGCCCATGTCGATCTTCAACTCATTGGCAGAGATATCCTTTAAGATGTTGAGAGACGAATATCCGCTTCCAAAGTCATCAATGGCAATCTCAAATCCATATTCCTGTAGCCTCTTCACCAGTTGGATGTGATGTTCCACCTCCGTGATAAAAATGGACTCTGTAATCTCTAATCTGAGGCACTTGGGGTTAATCCCATACTTCTCCACCAGTCCTTTCAACACCTGGAAAATATCAATATGATACTGATCCTGAGCGGAAATGTTGACGGAGATATGCATATCTTCTCGCCCCTGCTCTTTCCACTTGGCCAATCGCTTCACCGCCAATTCCCACACATACATATCTAATCGCCAAATCAGACCGGCCTGCTCCAGCACAGGTATAAAGGCACAGGGAGACAAAATCCCATTTTCCTGGTGTTGCCAGCGCGCCAAAGCCTCTGCACCTAAAACTTTGCCATCCTCTGTCGTCTGGGCCTGAAGATAGATATTAATGTCTCCGGCAGACAATGCCCCATCAAACTCGTTGATAATGCGATTCTTCTCCATCTCTTCCAGGAATAACTGATCGTCAAAAATAGATACCCTCTTAGAAAAGGAATCCTTAATTCTTGCTATTGCCAGATTACACTTGTCAATCATCACAAAAATCGGTTCCTGAATATCGTGAATCTCATAAACTCCCATCTTAATCTGAAGGCGGAAGTAATCGTTGGTAAACTCCTCTTCAATCATCTTCATCACATTCACGAAGGGCTCCGAAGCAAATCTCTCCTTGGGCATACAAAATGCAAAATGATCCTCTGCCAGGCGGCCATAAATATCATTCTCTTTCGCATATTTGCGGAACATATGCGCAAACATTTTCAGTACTTCATCCCCTCGCTCTGTACCGAACAAATCATTTACCAACTTGAAATTATTGATATCTGAGGTAATCATCACATATGGAGTGTCCGGGAATTTGTTTAGGGTTTCCAAAACCTTCTCCTCAAAATAATGCTCATTGTAAATACCCGTAAGCATATCGTGGGTAGCTCTGTAATGCTCCTCCTCGTACTGTTCAACCTCTTCCGTTCTGTCGGTGCCGTTGACAAAGTATCCCAGCAGTCCATCCTCCTCATCTGTGAGGCGCTGCACTGTAAATTCATAGACAAACTGGCGGTATCCGTCCGTCAACTTTTCTGTGTATGTTTGTTCCTCATCTCCCGGTTGCCAGTGCTCCTTCAGCCACTGAGCAAAGTAGACTTCCATCTCCCGGTAGTCCCCTTCGATGCTGAAACGATCCAGACGTTGCACCATCTGTCTTCCACGATAATTGATGTAGATACATTTGCCGGACACATCGAAGCACGCCACTCCCATATCTGCCATCTGCACAGCGGTACTCAGGATGGTCTCGCTCATGCTTCTGGGCACATAAAACAGGGAAAAATAAAAAATAGCAAAGCAGCCCAGACAGTAGAACAAAAGGGAGATGTCTATAGGCGGTTTCAGGCTCAGTCCAATGGCATCAAAAACTACCACTAAAATCATACTGAGCAGCACCACACCGTATTTCTTCCGGTACACCCTTGTGGTTTTAATGGTCTTATAGGCTAACAGGGCGATAATCCATACAACCAAAATGTAGCTGAAAACCAAATGAACATAGAATGTCATCCCATATGATCTGGGCACATAGTATGTACCTACACTGTTGGATTGGAGTTTGCTCAACAAAAAGACATGATGGAAAAACGGGTTCAGTCCAAGTAACACCGTCTCAACTCCTGCGATAACGTACAACAGTTTCATCGCCTTATCGAAACGACTCACCAGTTCCGTGTACACCACTGTATAGCGCAACATGAGGAGTAAAAGCCAGTCAATGGATGCCAAAAACAAACTGTGAGACCACAGAGCAATCACTTCCACATCTGACATAACAAAAACACCGTTTGTGATAATAGCAAACAGTATCATCAAAAACAGCGAACTAATGCTTTTGCTCACAGCATCATCTCTTTTGCGAATCACGGTAGCTGCGGCAAACACCAGCGCAATCATCACAAAGAGAACCCCCAAGTACATCAGCCTTATCATAAGTCTTCCCCACCTTATCCAAATTGTTTGTTTGATTTATTCCTCAATGGCGTGAATCAGGTCCACTCTGGTCTGATGTCTTCCACCTAAAAATTCTGCCCCCAGATATGCGTCTACAATCGCCTTTGCCATCTCGCTTCCCACAATGCGAGCACCAAAAGCAATGATATTGGCGTTGTTGTGTTCCTTAACCAAGCGCGCTGTTACCGGTTCCGAGCAAACAGCAGCCCGAACACCTTTCACCTTATTGGCGGCAATAGATATCCCCACACCTGTGCCGCAAATAAGCACACCACAATCCACTTCTTTATTCACTACTGCCCGTCCTACCGCAGCGCCGTACTCGGGATAATTGCAACTCTCGGTGGTATTCACTCCCAGATCCACCACCTCATGACCCAACTCTTCCAAATACGCTTTGATTTCCTGCTTCAACTCCACAGCAGCATGATCGTTTCCTATTGCAATCTTCATTCTCAATCTCCTAACTCTCTTTGCGCAAAGGCACCGGTTGAATGGTATCTCCGTATCGCGTATAAATGCGATATCCGCCCAAAATCAGAGCCTCAATAAAACGCTTAAATATAATCTGTATCTCTTCTTTCCACGGTAAAATAGGCTTAACCAGCACACTGCGGATACCTGCTAAATTAGCTCCCCAAACATCGGTAAATATCTGATCTCCCACAAAGATGGTGGTATCTGCATCAGTGCCCATGCGTTCCATGGCCTTGCGATAGTTGGCCGGCTTGGGCTTTCCCGCCTTGAAAATATACTCAGCTCCTACCACCTGCTCACAGAACTGCTGCACCCGGGGTTCCTTATTATTGGAAAGGAGCGTCACTCGATATCCCAAAGTGTGTAACCACTGAAATAACGCAATGGCCCTCTCATCTGCAGGTGCGCCATGGGGCACAAGGGTGTTGTCCACGTCAAAAATAATGCCTCGATATCCCTCTTGATATAACTTTTCAAAATCTATAACGTATGTGGATTCCACATAATCGTTCGGATATAAGTTTCTCTTCATGGTTGCACCTTTTCTATACCGCAAAAAATGTGATTATTCCCATTTAGTTTAACATTTATCTCTTATTCAGGCAACCGCTTCCCCGGAAAATGAATTCTTTTGCCGGCATAAAAAAAGCAAAGCCACAATGGCTTTGCTTAATTATTTGTAGATAGAATGATACTATAGCACAAAATCCTCTGCTCCGCGAAGGGTGGAAGTCTGAGCCACATTTGCACCCAAATCCTGCCCCACAAAGTACTGATACTGATGAATCACCTCATCCTTACGCATATCAGAAATAGCCTTTTCCACATCCAGAGAACGAATGTCACTCTCTGCGCCCTTCAGGCTGTAGGTTGCATCCGGGTTATACTGGCTGGCATAATCATATGCCCCAAAGGTCTGCCGAGACTCTACCTCGGCACTCCGCCCTTCCGGTGCTGTTATCTCAGTCTCTTGTCTCCCGGCATCCGAAGTGGAAATCTCCGGTGTCTGAAGAGTTGAAATCTGATCTGTTCTCTTTATTTCGTTGTAATCATAATACCCACTGACAGGGCGAATACCCGAAATATTCATCTGTTCTGCTCCAAATTAATCAAATATACTCCACAGGTTTCCCTGATAGTTATTATATCGGTACTAGGGAGAATTTCTTAAGAGGAAAAATTATTTATCCAGCATCTTTTTTAATTCGCTCATAAAGGTGTTCACATCTTTGAATTCCCGATACACAGATGCAAAACGAACATAGGCCACATCATCCAGATCCTTAATCTTGTCCATCACAATGCTACCGATCTCGTCGCTGGCAATCTCCTTCTCTTCTCTGGCAAAAATCTCTGTCTCCACTTCATCAATGAGCTTGTTGATGTCGTTGGCAGAAATCGGGCGCTTATGACATGCCCGCAGAACTCCCGCTTCAATCTTAGCTCGATCGTACTGCTCACGGTTGTTGTCTTTCTTAATGACAATGAGTGGAATGGTCTCCACCTTCTCATAGGTAGTGAAACGTTTGCCACACTCGTCACACATACGACGTCGACGGATAGAATTGTTGTCATCAGCCGGTCGTGAATCGATTACTCTGGTATTCTCGCTACTGCAAAAAGGACACTTCATGGTTCCCCCTCCATTTCTAACAACATATAGAAGTATTTTACACATTTTCACTATATATTGTCAAGGAGTGCGCTTTACATCTTTCTCACAAACCTCCACTAAAATCAGGTCACATCCGATGTTGCGCACACACCTCCAAGGAATCCAATATTCACACTTGTGAAAAAAGCATCCACAGAATTTCCCGGGAGACGGTACAATCAAGGTACAGATACACCCCGTCTTATCATCAAATTCCAAATCCATGACCCGTCCCAGGCATCGGGCTGTACACACATTGATAACATCTTTATTTTGCAACTCACACAACAGCATAATAAAATCCCTCCGCATTATCATATGCGAAGGGATCGTTTTGTGTTCCTATTGGGTGCTTCCCGGTTGTATGGTCTATACATTGAAGCGGAACAGAATGACATCTCCGTCCTGCACCACATATTCCTTGCCTTCCACACGAACAAGCCCTTTTTCCTTGGCTGCCGCAGTGCTTCCGCAATCCAGCAAATCCTGGAAATTCACTACCTCTGCCTTAATAAATCCACGCTCAAAATCCGTGTGAATCTTACCTGCTGCCTGAGGTGCCTTGGTTCCCTTTTTGATGGTCCAGGCTCTGGTCTCATCCTCTCCGGAGGTGAGATAACTGATAAGTCCCAGCAGACTATAACTAGCCTTAATCAACTTGTCCAGACCGGTCTCTTTCATGCCCAGTTCTTCCAAAAACATATCCTTCTCGTCGTCATCCAGCTCAGCAATTTCCTGTTCAATCTCTGCACAGATAACA
>JAQXIY010000102.1 GCA_029008035.1 Lachnospiraceae bacterium | reverse complement strand
AGAGGTCTCTTCTTCCTTTCGCTCCTGTACCATAACAGTGATGTTATTCACCCCCATGGAACTCATGGATTCTGTCACTGTGGCTGTGACGGAATCTCCCACCGTCATAATGGCAATGACGGAACCTATGCCAATGATGATACCCAGCATGGTTAACAGAGCTCGCATCTTGTTGGCCTTCAAGCTGAAGATGGCCAGTCGAATATTCTCATAAAGCATTGTCATCGTCCCGTCCCCCTTCGCTCTCCCAAGATGTCCCCATCCTTGATGGTAATAATGCGCTCCGTCTCCTCCGCCAATTCCGGGGAGTGGGTAATAAGCACAATGGTCTTCCCTTCCTCCTCGTGGAGTTTGTGAAACAAATCCATCACCATACGCCCCGTCTTGGAATCCAAGGCTCCGGTGGGTTCGTCCGCCAGAATGATAGCCGGATCATTTGCCATAGCCCTGGCAATGGCCACACGCTGTTTCTGCCCCCCGGACAATTCCTCCGGCAAATGGCGCATGCGCTCCTGCATCTCCACCAGCTCCAACAACTCCTTCGCCCGGGCAATCCGCTGCTTGCCGGGAATTCCCGCATACAGCATGGGCATCTCCACATTTTTTAGCGCATTGGTCTTGGAAATCAGATTGTAAGTCTGAAAAACGAAGCCAATCTTACGGTTGCGAATGGTGGACAATTCCCTGTCTTTGGCGGCAATCACATCCACTCCGTCCAAGATATAGCTGCCCTCCGTGGGTCTGTCCAATGCCCCGATAATATTCATCAGGGTGGACTTTCCGGAACCGGAAGCCCCCACCACAGAGACAAACTCTCCCTCAGATACCGTAAGGGATACCCCGTGCAAGACCTCAAGTTCATTGGGCGTGCCGATGTAGAACCGCTTGTATATGTCCTTCAGATCGATAATTGTCTTTCCCATTAGATGCCTCCCATAGAGGAAGAGCCCTTGATCATATCCTCCAGATTCGTGCCCTTTTCTGCCTTGGGAAGCAGGATTTTCTCTCCCTCTTTCAGACCGGAATCCACAATCTCTGTGTAGTAATCGCTCTCAATACCTTTGATTACCTTGACTTTCTTGGTGGTATAATTGCCCTCCTCGTCCTTTCCGGTAATCTTACGGACGTAATAATTCTCATTGTCATCCGACTGTACTGCATTATATGGCAGGGATAACACGTCCTCATTTTTTTGTAAAATAATGTTAATCTTAGCCGTCATGCCAATGCGCAACTTGTCACAAGGTGTGTTCACGGAAATGGTCACGGTAAAGGTGACATCATCCGAGCCACCGGAAAAACCGGTTGCTCCGCTCTGTCCCAACATACTCTCAATATCAAATCCCAGGCTGTCTCCCACATCGGAGCCACCCTTTCCTGTGGCAACGGGAGAAACCTTCTTGACGATGCCTTGCAATTCCTCATCTCCTGTGGCGTTGGTCTTGATGACAACCTCCTGGCCTACTTCCACCTGGTTGATATCGTACTCACCAATCTCTGTGGTGACATCAAAGGAATCCACATTCTCAATCACGGCAATGGTCTGGCCGTTATACCGGTCGCCCACAGCCACATTTACTGCTGTCACCAGTCCACCGGATGTGGCCTTAACCACTGCTCCCTGTATCTGTTCTGTGAGCTGGTCTATCCGCTCCTGTTGGCTGTCACCGGCATTCTTTGTAGAGTCCATCGTGTCGTTATAAGTATCCACCTGATTCTGGTAATTCTCGTTGATACGATTAATAGAATCTGCCCTGTTTTCCACCAGATTGTCGTATTGTTTTTTGTAGGCATCCGCCGTCTGTCGGTCAGCATCCATCTGACGCTTTAATGTATTTACCTGGGTGCTGGCACTGATATACGCAGCAGAACTGTGATCCGCGATGGCATTCATATCTGCCACCGCCTGTTCATAGGCAGCTGCAGAAGCATTGTATGTGTTTTCCGCCGTCTCCCAGTCTGACTTCGCGTCCGCAATCGAGGTATCCACCTGCTGTAAATTTTCATCCCGGTCTGTGCCGGCCCGCTCCAAATTGCGAGTGGCATTCTCCCTGGTACGGGCCGTCTGATCCTGCGTGGTCTTCAAAGCATCCTGGGCATCTGCCAGACTTTTTTCCAAGTCCTCTGTATCCAGAACGCAAATCACATCCCCTGCCGCCACGGAGTCACCCACTTCCACATTCACCGCTTTAATCTCAGCCCCTGTGGTCTCTGAAGAAATCTTTTCCTCATCCGCCGCCACAAAACTTCCTGTGGCAGAAACACTCTTCATCAGAGTTCTTCTCTCTACGGTTGCCGTCTCCTCCTTGCTCTCAGGCTCTCCCTTGTTGCCTGTAGCCACAGCCACAACAATGACAATCGCTAAGGCAATCACCACAACCGATGTTATTGCTATTTTCTTATGTTCTTTGATCCAATGCATAGTTTTCTCCTCGTCTCAAGTCTCTAACTGTCACTATCTTACCCCTTAGAATCCCTATTTACAAGGGATTTCTTGTATTCCGCTACGCATTTTCTGTAATATTTTCTTTTCCATTCGAGAAACTTGAACCTGGGTCATCTGTAACATTTCTCCCACCTGACTCTGAGTCTTATTCTCGTAAAACCGGAGTCGTATCATCTTTTTCTCCTTCACATCCAAAGTGGAAAACGCCTGCTGAATCAGTTCTTTTTCCATCACCTGCTCTTCCACCGGTTTTTCCTGCTGCTCCAATTGATCCACCAAAAGCACCTGACTCTCCCCGGAATCATACACCGGCTCATAGATGGATTCCACCGGCTTATCACACTCCATGGCAAGAATCACCTCCTCCATGGTAATCCCCAATCGATTCACGATTTCCTCCACGGGCATATCTCCCTGTTCCTCCAAAAGCTGCCGAATCTTTTTGTGATTTTCCAATACAGAGCGGGTGATTTTTACAGGGGCGTCATCTCGCAGAAATCGACGAATCTCCCCCATAATGAGTGGTACCGCATAGGTGGAAAACTGCACGCCAAAACTCACATCAAACCGGTCAACCGCTTGCATCAACCCTACCATACCGATTTGAAACAGTTCCTCCTTGTCCCGGTTGGCATAGTGGAACCTGGCCACCATACTCCAAACCAGAGGTATATTATCCAGAATGAGCTGTTCTCTCTCTTCCATATCTCCTTGATGTGCCCGGGTGATTCTCTCCTCCAGCACAGGCATATTAGTGCTCTTCCTTTAAATTTTTCTTCATGATTACTGTGGTGCCATGTCCCAAATTGGACATCACCTCCACCCCGTCCATAAAAGTTTCCATAAAGGCAAAGCCCAGGCCGGAGCGCTCCAGTTCCGGCTTGGTTGTGAAAAAAGGTTCTCTGGCTTTATGTATATCCGCAATCCCCTTTCCATAGTCCTGCACATAAACCACAAGTCCGGTTCCTTCAATAGCACATGTCATGGTGACGCTGCCCTTTTTCTCTTCGTATCCGTGAATAATGGCATTGGTCACTGCCTCTGAAACGGCAGTTTTCACATCTGTAATTTCCTCCACGGTGGCATTCACTCCCGCCAGAAATGCTGTCACCACCATGCGGGCAAAGGCCTCGTTTACGGATATGGCGTCAAATGTAACTGTGATATGATTTTCCAATGTATTACCTCCCTTTCCTATTCCTCGTCCTCAATGGGAATTATCTGATGTAATCCCGACAGACGAAAGATCTGCTCCACTCTGGGGCTTAAATTGATGGCCACCACCTGTCCACCTGCAAATTTCAGATTACGACTTCTGCCGATTAACACCCCAATGCCGGAGCTGTCCATAAATTCCGTGTTCGCAAAGTCAAACACCAATTTTTTCACATGATGGGCATCGATAAGCAAATCTGCCTCCTCCTTCAGCTGTGTGGCCAAATGATGGTCCAGTTCCCTTGGCACGCTCACTTTCAGTCTTCCCTCCTGCATTTCAAATTTGTATTCCATTGCTACCTCCTTGCACAAAAAAGACGCATGGAGAAATCTCTCATGCGTCTTTCGTAATTTATTTCATTTTCTGTCTTAGGTGTTGTCTTCCTTACTTCCCGCCTCTTCTAGTCTCTTTCTGGACTGTTTTGCCAAATCACTGTCCGGGTGCAACTCAATCACCCGCTTGTAAGATTTGATGGCATCATCTCGCTGGGACAATTTCCACTGACATTCAGCCTGGGAAAACAATGCCTGTCCCTCATTAAAGTCCTCGTCAATAGCCACAATCTGGGCAAACTGTTCTAAGGCTCCCTGATAATCTTCGCCGGACAATAACTGATTGCCGGCAGTCATAAGATTGCCCAGTATCTCAGCATACACAGTTCCGTGAATCGTGTCATATTGAGCCCGTCCCTTTTCAGAGAGCAATTCCGGGTTCACTTTATCGATAGCCTCCGCCGCTGTGGTCATATCTGCGGCATCCAAGGCCTCCTTCGCCTTCATCAGTTCTTCATAAGAATTCACTGCGTCAGCCTTTCCCGTGTAGTTGGCCAGTTCCTTTTCCAAGCTATCTACCTTTTTCTTCAACTGGCTCACATTAGTACTGCTGTTGGTCAACTCTTCATTGGTGTCCACCAAGGTCTGAGCTGCACGCTCTGTGGCGCGCTGCTTTACTGTGGGTACAACCAAAAAGAAACAGATGAGCAGACCAATCACCAGACCGGTAAGGATATTGAAAATGCTGGCCCTGGAAGCATCCAGCATATCCAGGAAGGAGCCTCCCGGCATCAGAACCGTATCATTTCCATCCTGGAAGGAAATCAGGTCATCTTTTTTCTTTTTCTTATTCTGGTTCTGCTCTTTGAGCTTTTCTCGAACTTCCTTTGTATAGCGCAGGGTGATGGTGTTGCGCACATCAATCTTCCCCGCTGCGTTTAATTCCTTGCGAGCTTCGTTGTACTTGCCTTCCTGCATACACAGCAGTGCCAGCAACTGATGTCCCGCCACAAATTTGGGATTCAGATTCAACACTTTGCGAAGCTGAATGCTGGCCATGTCCCGGCTTCCCTGCCTGCAATAGTGAAGGGCCTGGTTGTATTTCTTAGTTGTCTGGTCCAACTTGTCCAGCATACCCGGTGTGTTCTGAATCACATCCAGATAGCGGTCTGCCAATTCATTATCTGGGTCCAGATTCTTGCTAATAACCCATTCACTGAGGGCCATCACTGTCTCACCCAGTTCAAAATAAATCAAGCCCAGAAGATTTCTGGCCTTTGTGTTGTACTTATTGTAGCGCAACGCTTCCTTCAAATTGACAATGGCACCGGACAAATCCCTTATCTGCGCCATCTCCAGTCCACGATTGTACAGCAGGTTAGAAGTACTGAGAATCTTACGGTAAGTTTTTATATTTGCACCACAGTGGGGACATACATTTTCGTTGTCCACAATAGTGCCACATCTAAAACATTCCATATCCTGCTCCTACCTCTTGCCGCTTGCGTCTGTCATCTGGCGCAAAATGTCTGTCATATCTGTCAGGTCTCTCTGCTGAATCTCCGCCTCAGCTTCTTCTACTTCCATACTTGGCAAAAAGTTTTTTAATTCCTCTTCAAAATCTATCATATGTCCCTCCTATGTCCATAAATCTTAACATAGTGCAGTGGTATATTTCGTCATTTCTTGTCATGACTATTCTTCCGGAACAGGTCCCTCCAAAGGTTCCATACGAATTCCGGTGTCCGTCTTACAGAATTCTACTTTCTTCTGATAATCGGACATCTGAACACGCTGCTCCATCATCTTGATGCGAACACCTGCGTATACGGTGTCATAAACCTTTACCGTTGCTCGTCTGCCCAAATTCACAATCTCTTTCAGTTCTTCCAGTCGGGTTCTATCCTGTGCCACCAGAGCCTCGTCCCGAATCTTTACCCGCAAAAGTTGCATACGTCTGGGGTCTTCCTTGTAGGAAATGCCCCTCTTCTCCGCTAAGGCATCAAAGTCCTCCACGCCCTTTTTAATCTTGGCAATATTGCTCTCCAAGGCCTTTATCTTCTCTATGAGCTGTGACATCTCTTTCAGTCGCTCTTCATCTACCCCCACCACAATCTTGGTGACCGTGCCGAACTTATTGCCAACACAAAGGGCAGACAGTCCCTGCACTGCGGTAGTATTACCACCGATAATAGATGAACGCTTGCCGGATGTGGCAATAATGCGAGACTCGCAATTCACAAGACAATTAAAGAGCACATCCACCCGCAAGTCTTTCTTGCAAGACACAATTGCGTATTCGATAAATTCTGCTGTAATGCCCCCCTCGGCGTGAATGGTGGTCTTCTCTGCCCCCTTCACTCCGCTGAGGAGATAGATATCCTTACCCGCCCGCATCTCACAGTGTTCTACCAATCCATCAATTGTGATGGAACCGGTGGCATGGATATAAATGCCGTGCTTCACCCCTCCGTGAATCACCACATCTCCTTTAAAGTCTATATTACCCACCGTCATATCCGCGTCCCGCTCTATCTCATAAATAGGGGAAATCAGGATACGATTGTTCTGCAGCGTAATCTTGCCATCCATCTCCGCATAGTAGGACAGATTATCCTCGCTGCGACGGAAGCCTCGTCCTCCCAAAGGCGGCATCTCCCTCACAGGCTTGGGCTCAATGGGAAGTCCTCGCACATTGGTGCCCGGCTCTCCCTGAACGGCAGGATGATACGTAACAATCAGATCGTCCTCATGGACCACCTCGATTACCTTAATACTCAAAAAATCTGCCGAGCCGTCCGGACGGATGGTTGGCTTATTGGAAAAGTCCTGACTAAAGTGATACTCAAAATAGCCATTCTCTCCCACAGTGGGTTCCTTACCCACAGCGATGACAACATCAGTATTGTATATCATATCTTCGCACAGCGAAGCAACCGCACTCTCATCAATTCCATAAGAGACGCCGGCCTGTGCAATAAAGTCCAGCATCTGCTCCATGGTAAAGTGCGGCTTCTCCTCCCCCTCTTCCGGGCGAGTTACGCGGATTGAGGCAAACATACCCTTGCCATCAACCATAATATGGGGTGTTTTGGAATACGGTTTCAATTCTGTATCCATATGTTGTCCCTCGCATACTTTTCTTCTATTGTAATCTAATTTTCAGAAAATTTCCACTATATTATTGCATTTGCTCCAAGCGAGCGACCACCTCGTCCATCATCTGCTGATATTTTTCCATCTTAGCCCGCTCCTCAGCCACCTTTTCTGCCGGGGCCTTGCTGATAAATTTCTCATTGGACAGCATACCCTTGGAACGGGAAAGCTCCTTTTCCAGTTTTTCCTTTTCCTTGGTAAGTCTCTCTCTCTCCTTCTCGAAATCCACCAAATCCTCTAATGGGATATACAAAACTGCATCGGGAATCACAACAGAAACGGCATCGTCTGAAATGCCTTCCTTACCACACTGAACCACAATTTCTGTGGCACCGGCAAGGGTCTGATAGGTATCCTGAATAGCGGTAAATGTATTTCTCACTGCCTCATCCTCGGAGGTGATGATAATCTTCGCCTTACGACTTGGGGGAACCTCCATATCTGTACGAAGGTTACGCATACCGCGAACCAAATCCTTGGCTCTTGCAATCATAGACTCCTGGTCAGCAAAATGTCTGTCCTCTGTGTAGACCGGCCAGTCTGAGAGCATAATCGTGTCCTCTTCCGGGCGAAGGGTACAGTATATTTCCTCTGTGATAAATGGCATAAATGGGTGCAACAACTTAAGAGCATCAGAGAGAACCGTCTTTAACGTCCAAAGTGCCGCATTTGCAGAAGCCATATCATTGTCTTTGTTGTACATACGAGGCTTCACTATCTCAATGTACCAGTCGCAGAACTCATCCCAGATGAAATCATAAACCTTCTGAACTGCGATACCCAGCTCGTACTTGTCCATATTCTCGGTAACATCCTTGGCCAGGGTATTTACCTCAGATAAAATCCACTTGTCTGCCACAGCAAGTTCTGATGTCTTAGGCTCTGTGACATCTACACCCTCTAAATACATCATAATGAAACGAGATGCATTCCAAACCTTGTTGGCAAAGTTGCGGCTTGCCTCCACACGCTCCCAGTAAAAACGCATGTCATTGCCGGGTGCATTACCTGTAATCAAGGTGAGACGCAATGCATCTGCACCATACTTGTCAATCACCTCAAGTGGGTCAATACCATTTCCCAGAGACTTACTCATCTTGCGCCCCTGAGAGTCACGAACAAGACCGTGAATCAATACGGTGTGGAATGGAGACTTGCCGGTATGCGCATAGCCGGAAAATACCATACGAACCACCCAGAAGAAGATAATGTCGTATCCTGTAACCAACACATCGGTAGGATAGAAGTACTCCAAATCCTCTGTGTTATCCGGCCAGCCTAATGTAGAGAATGGCCACAGTGCTGATGAGAACCAGGTATCCAAGGTATCTTCATCCTGCTTCATATGGTCGCAGCCACATTTGGGGCACTTGGTAGGTGCATCCGCTTCTCTGGCAACCACCATCTCTCCACACTCTTCACAATAATAGGCAGGAATGCGGTGTCCCCACCAGAGCTGACGGGAAATGCACCAGTCTCTGATATTTTCCAACCAGTGTAAATATGTCTTCTCATAGTTCTTAGGAACGAATTTCAAATCGCCGTTTTTAATCGCCTCAATGGCAGGCTTTGCCAGCTCTTCCATGGACACGAACCACTGTGGCTTCACCATAGGCTCAACCGTAGTCTTACATCTGTCATGAGTACCTACATTGTGTACGTGGTCCTCAATGCCAACAAGCAAGCCCATCTCATCCATTTTCTGAACCACAAGCTTGCGGGCCTCATAGCGATCCATCCCCACAAACTCACCACCGTTGGCATTGATGGTTGCATCGTCATTCATAATGTTAATCACCGGAAGATCATGGCGCTTTCCAACCTCAAAATCGTTAGGGTCGTGGGCAGGTGTAATTTTAACCACACCGGTACCAAACTCCATGTCTACATACTCGTCGGCAATGATAGGAATCTCTCTGTTCACAAATGGCAACATCACTGTCTTGCCAATGATGTCCTGATATCTCTCATCCGCCGGGTTTACGGCAACGGCGGTATCACCCATCATGGTCTCCGGGCGGGTGGTAGCAAACTCTACATAACGTCCCGGTTCACCTACAATCTCATACTTCATATGCCAGAAATGGCCTGACTGCTCAACGTGCTCTACCTCAGCATCCGAGATAGAAGTCTTACAAACCGGACACCAGTTGATGATGCGGTTGCCCTTGTAGATATAGCCATCGTCAAAGAGCTTTACAAACACCTCCTCAACTGCCTTGGAGCATCCCTCGTCCATGGTAAAACGCTCTCTGTCCCAATCCGCAGATGAGCCCATATGCTTCAACTGCTTGATAATGCGTCCGCCATACTCCTCTCTCCACTCCCAGCACTTCTCCAGGAATCCTTCTCTTCCCAGGTCATTCTTGTCAATACCCTGCTCTTTCAAATGCTCGATTACCTTTACCTCAGTGGCAATAGCTGCGTGGTCTGTTCCCGGCTGCCACAGAGCATTGTATCCCTGCATTCTCTTATAGCGGATCAAAATATCCTGCATGGTATTGTCCAAAGCATGCCCCATATGAAGCTGTCCGGTGATATTTGGAGGTGGCATTACAATGGTAAAAGGCTTCTTGCTGCGATCTACCTCAGCGTGAAAATAACCATTCTCCTCCCACTTTTTGTACAGTCTTTCTTCCAACCCTTTTGGGTCATAGGTCTTTGCCAATTCTTTACTCATCTTGTTCTTCCTTTCATAAAAAACGCCCCGTGCACATACATGCATAGGGCGTAATACGCGGTACCACCTTGCGGTTTACTCATCTTATCCTTAACGGGGACGAGGCGGGCTTTCGCCGGCTCCAAAGCAACCTTCCACATATCGTATGTCAAATGGTCTTGCAGCCTACGAACCATTCTCTCTGAGACTCGTATATGTGTACTCCTCTTCTTCATAGCCTTTTTCTATTGTCTTATCTTATCGGGAAACGAAGAAATTGTCAACCGTCCCACCAGAATTCCGTCAAAAGCTCTTGCTGTACTTTTTCCCGGAAAACTTCGCTTTCAGGAAAGAGGTACCCTTTTTCCACCAATTGATAGATTCCATATGCATGGTGGGAACCTCCGCAATCTCAGGGGCATCCGCCTGCTCCTGCTCATGGCGAATCCACACATTAAAGAGGATTTCACTGACCCGGCCATAAAGTCTTGCGTCATAGGCGGACAAGTTCTCCGTCCCACCGGTGGTCTGCAATCGCGACTCCAGTTCTCCCAGAATATCAAAAAGCCACTGACAATACTTGTCCAGGTATTCCTTCTTAATAATGCACATATTAAACATATAGCCCCAGGTACAGGTGTATGCCGCCACACAGGCCGGCAGATAATCAGGATACTTCTCCGCAATAATCTCTCGAGTGATATCTAAGTGCTTGGCATCATGGGTGTGTCCGTAATGGGAATACAACGTCTCGATATAATACTTGCGCTTGCTTGGGACAATGATATCATGCTCTGCCAGCAGTTGCTGTGCCTCATCCATGGTAAGCACCTGCTGCATTTTGCTTGAAGCTTTTGTCTTGCCCTTAAAATATCTGCGATAATGCACCAAACCGACGGCGTCAGCCTGTAAGTTTTTCCAAGCCCAATACAAGCCTGTCAACTCGCAATACTGGGGATTCTTCTCAGAAATCTCCTCGCCGGAATCGTCACCTGCTATGGGCGTCCCGGATGCAGTGAATATAGGTTCCTTGCCTTTGGCTCCCACATGCACAGGAACGTACAATGGATCAGCAGGAATCTCATAGGGCTTATGCATCGCGATAATCACATTTATCTTCATGATTCTTCTTCGCTATCCTCTTCTTCCACAATTGCAGCCGTTGCACCTGCCACGGAAGCCACCACAGCAACCACAGCCACAATAACCACCAATAAAATAATCAACACAAAGAAAATCCAAAAACCTGTTTCTGTCATTTTGACCGCCTCTTTTCTTTACAAATCTATGGGAATTGTAGCACAACTCCCGTCTCACTTTCAACCCATTGAGCGAGCCATTGGGGACGTCCCTCCCTTCAATGGCTGACCCTAGCTCCGGTTAAACCCATATGGTGTTTTACTTCTCAACTTGAAAATCACATTGGCCGCAAAAATATCCAAATTTTTCAACGTACTCACCAACTTCGTCCCTATACCACCCTTCCGAAATTCACTCTTATAACTAATTTGTCTTCTCAACAGTTTCAGCTCTTTTTCACTAATAATGGTATCCTGCTTCAGCATCTCTATAAACTCATAAATAGAAGCATCGGTATTATCGGTGTTGGCGGAAAGGTTATTTCCGGTATGCTTATGAATGTATAATGGTTCATCCAACAGCAGGAAAGGGATGCGCCGAGACAAAAGCAAAAGCCACAGATAATAGTCATCCGAGCCGTTCACTTTACATATCTCTGTGGTCCAGATAACCGGAATCATCTTCTTTGGAACAAGGCATTGTCCCGGAGAAATAATCTGAATACCAACCTTAAGGTAGGTCTTATAATCTCCGATCTTATCTTTTTGGTAATGGGTCCGATACCAGAGAAGTTGTTCTCCGTCCGCCTGTTCCAAGAGAGCATTTGACACACTCACCGGATGAAGCATCAACTGCTCCAAGCCTGTCCCCTGAATCACGGCATTCCCCTCATTCATCCGGGAAATCTGCTGCTGCCATTGTTTGATTTTGTCCACATGTTTGGCCACGGCATTCTCTGTCAGCACATCATCCTGATCCAGAAACATTACATACTCGCCCTTGGCTTCTTTCAAGCCTCGGACTCTGGCGCTATGAATCCCCCCGTTCTCCTTCTGGTCCACAATGGTTATGTTGTAATCCGTTCCATCTATGGGAAGGCTAATTTCCTGATCTGGACTGTCATTTACCAGAATCACTTCCAATTCATCCTCTTTTGACATATGCTTCTGATTTGCCAGAATACAATCTGTATATTGTTTCATGTAATCATTGCCGTGATAAAAGGCAGTGATAATACTTACTTTCATATTCTTTCCTCGTTATCGATGTTGTTTTAACTTGGCAAATAATCCTGCGAAATGCTTCTGCACAAAGCAAATCAACTTGCCTCTGGAATAGGCCTTGGCAAAATCTCCATTTGCCAGTGGCGCATAAAGAGTTTTTGCCATCTTACTCTCAGTGTTGAGATGGTCCCGGAGTTGCTGGTACAGCGGCTCATTTTGCTCCCGCTCAGCCATGGCAAGAATATCTTTCTTGCTTGTCCCATGATTGATTTCTCTTGTGATTGCAGATTGGAAGGTTCTGAAATATGCCGCCGCCATTGTCTCCATCACCTGCTGTTGCCAAGTAGCAATTTCTTCTTGGGAAATTGGCTGATTGGTTTCCTTTGCCCATTGTATTTTCTGATTTTGCAGAGCAAGAAATGCTCGAAAGCGCTTCTTCTGCAAATCAAAGTACTCCGGTAAATACTTGGAAGTGAGTCTTTCTTGTCCTCTGTTGATATAATGATACAGGTTATCCTCTATGCAAAGCATGCTCTCCATACGCTCTGCCACCTGTAAATTAAACAAAATGTCTTCCACGTGGGTGATGGTTTCATAACGCAGATTGTGTTCTACTAAGAATTCTCTGCGAAAAACCTTGTTCCAGGCATAGCCGAACATAGTTTGCTGTTCCAGTTTGGTGATGTAGGGAAATGCATGTACCAATGGTTTGGCAAAATAATTTCCCGGAGACTTTTCCACTCGGTAGGACACTTCATCACCTTTGTAGTAATCCTCTGTGTATCCGTATACTATGAAATCAACAGTTCTCCCATCCAACGCTCCAGCAATAACCTCTAACGCATTATCCTCCACCAGATCATCCCCATCCCAGAAGAGAACATACTCACCCTTGGCAGATTCCAAGCCAGTATTCCGCGCCATACTAAGACCTTCATTTACCGGCTTATGAATCACCTGATACGGGATGCTCTTTGATGCAAATTCATCTGCAAATTCATCCACCAGTTTTGCGGTTCCATCTGTGGCACAGTCATCCACCACAATCACTTCAAAATCAGAATAAGTCTGCCCCAATAAACACTGCAGTAAACTTCCAATATAGTTTTCCACATTATATGCTGCAATAACCACCGAAAATTTCATACAAAACTTTCCTCCGTTATTCCCATCATACACAATATCTATGGCACTGGCAAGGAGCCATTAGGGACAGTCACTAATGGCACCATTCTAATTTTTGATTTGTCTTCCCTCGTGATCCATATGATAGTCCTCCCGAATAATGAGTTTCGAGATAGGCACAATCTCATATCCCTGCTTTTTGAGATTAGTAATTAGCTCATCCAGCGCATCCGCTGTATATTTTGCCCCGTTGTGGCAGAGGATAATGGAACCATTTCCCAGATGCTTGTGCTGACACACCGTACTGATGATGGAGGATACCCCATAATTTTTCCAGTCAAGAGAATCCACATCCCACTGAATGGGGTAATATCCCATCTGTCGGGAAATGAGCACCACATCGTTGTCGTAGTCTCCATAAGGCGGTCGGAACAAAAACATATCATAACCCGTCAGTTTCTTAACCTTATCATGAACCAGTTGCAGTTCCTCCTTGCACTCCGCCTCAGAAAGTTGTGACATATTCTTATGATTCTGACTGTGATTGCCCAAGTCGTGCCCCGCCTCATATAAAGCCTTCACATCATCAGGGTAGGCGTCTACCCACCCCCCGGTCATAAAGAATGTCACGTGGACGTCATGCTTTTTTAAAATCTCCAAAATCTTCTTCGTATCCTCATTCCCCCATGCAGCATCAAAAGACAAAGCTACCTGTTTCTTATCCGTCTGTACACAGTAAATCGGGAGTTCTTTGCCTCCCACGCTGCTACCGGTAAAAAGACCCTGATTAAAATACCCCACCATCCCCACACTAAAACAAAGCAGACCTACCGCCAGTAAGCCTGCTTTTATCCAGTTTCTCTGTTTATTTGATTGATTTGCCACCTGCAACTCTCCCGGTACTGATTATTATCAGTGTATGCGAGGAGTGCAGGTAATATGCAGGGTGCCATTAGTACCCGTCCCTAATGGCTCATCGTGTCTTGGCTTTGATGGTGGCGGAATTCGCCCCGTAGGCAGTATATCCGGTACCTTTTCGGTATGCTCTCACCATATAATAATACGTCTTACCTGATTTCAGACCCGTGTGTTTGTAACTTACAGTACTTCCTCCAGATACAGTGGCCAGTGAAGTCCATGCCCCATTGGCAGAGGTTTTGTAGTACACGCGATATCCGCCGGCTCCCGCAACCTGTTTCCACTTAACCGTGACAGCGTTGCTGGTGGTTGACGCACTAAGTCCTGTTGGTGCACTCGGTGCTGTTGCTCCGTTGGCCACGGCGCTAAAGGAACCCATATAATTGGTGGATCCCACTTTTCTCAATGCACGCACTTTGTAATAATATGTCCTGCCCGCACTGAGTTTGCTATTTGTGTAAGATACCGTACTTCCACTTGTAACAGTATTGAGAAGGGAGTAGGTTCCCTTCGAAGAAGTGGCTCTATATATCTGATAGCCTGTTGCCCCACTTACTTTACTCCACTGTATTGTGGCACTGCCGGTAGATGCCTTCGTTTGCTTCAGCCCTACAACCTGCGCCGGTCGGGTGGATGTGGTAAGCGTAGACGAGCCAGCGCCATATGCCAAGCATCCGGCACCCTTTCGATACGCTCTTACCATATAGTAATACGTTCTTCCTGCACTCAGTCCGGTGTGTTTGTAACTTACAGTATTTCCTCCCGATATAGCAGCCAGCGAAGTCCACTCGGCACCTGATGACGTCTTGTAGTACACGCGATATCCACTGGCTCCTGCAACCTGTTTCCACTTAACCGTGACAGCGTTGCTGGTGGTTGACGCACTGAGGCCTGTTGGCACAATAGGTGCTGTGACCGCAGTTAGCACATCACTCCACGAACCATATGTGGTGATTCCGGCACTCTTTCTGAATGCTCGCACTTTGTAATAGTATGATTTGCCTGCTGTCAAATTCTTGTCTGTAAATGTGACAGTACTTCCACTGGTAATGGTTCCCGCCAAAGAATATGTTCCGCCGGATGATGTGGAGCGATATACCTGGTAACCTGTCGCAGTGGCAACTTTGCCCCACTGGAATGTAGGTCCGACAGTGGATGCCTTTGTCTGCTCCATCCCTGTTGTTTTCGCCAAAGTTGTCATCCCCGGAACCTTCGAATCATATATGGTGTATACGCACGATTGATATTCCGACATCTCTACATAAAAGCTGATATTGTAATAATATACTTTGCCGGTTGTCAGTCCCGTATCTGTAAAACTGCGGGATGAGCCGCTCACCTGGCCTACCGCAGTACCATATTCATTCGGACTTGTGCTTCGATAAATTCTATAATAATCCACACTTTTGTTCTTGGTATCTGTCCAGGTAAGTTTGATAGACGAGGTGGATGCTCCTGCAGCCTTAAGATTCTGTACCGCATAAAATTCAGTAGCTGTTCTGTAATAAGCGGACTCTCCCATGACTTTCTTGCCGGAAATCATCTTGTAGGTCCTCAATCTGTATTTGTAAACAATTCCGCGACTCACACCTGTATGCTTATAACTGGCGGTGGAATATGGAACATTTTTTAGTACTTTCCAATCGGAACCATCCCATAAAGAGATTTCACAACCGGTTGGATTGGCCCCGATGTTATCATAATCCCACCGAAGGGTAATGGTTTCTTCATCAGGATCAGAAAAAGCATTTACGTTGTCTACATTTTGGAAGTTATACTTCCACATAGCATACAGTGTGATGGCAGCTCCATTGGTAGCCGACAGATTAGACACTGTACTGCCGGTGCTGTATGTGGTTCCCGAACCGTCTGCCTTGGTATTCCATCCGGCAAAGTCTGCGCCGGACATTGAAAGAGAAGGTACCGGAAGCGAATAATACTCACCATAATTACAATTCATATCAGCCGGTGTGGTTCCCGAACCTCCATTCGCATTAAACTTTATGGTGTAAGTATTTGGTTTCCATTGGGCATATAATAGCACAACTCCACCAGTTGCCAAATTGCTCACGGTTGCCTGATTTGCGTATGATGCACCGGTACCATTTGCCCGTGTATTCCAACCGGCAAAACTATATCCGGTTCTCTTGAATGTATTGGCTGATAATGTATATGACTGTGCCGGGTCTAGGGATGTCATATCGCTCATACTCCCTGTTCCGCCATTAGCATTGAAGCGAATCTTGTATGTACCATCATCAGCCCCGGAAACATTCTTCGTATATGCCTTAATACAGAAATTACCCATTCCGGATAATGTTCTTCCTTCCGTTTGATAGTTTATCCACTGGGAATTGGTGTAATAGTAACTCTGCCCTGCATCTGCGCGAACTGCCGAGTCAAGCCAGTCCTCTAAACTCATACCATATTCAGCATCCACACCAACATAATAGTCTGTGGCAGAACTCACCTCTACTACGACCGAAAACTGTTCACCTGACTCCAATTTCACCGGATTCTTTAATTGAACATGATGTTCACCTGCATATGTGGTAGTCCCTGTGGTTGTTGCCGAGGACTGCAAGGTTCCACTGGTTGGGTTATTGGGATCTGATAAATTCGTGTATACGGAAATCGTGTAAGTAACGTTTGTGTTATACTCTAAGCCAATGGTGACAGACTCCAACTCCTCAGTCCCTGTACTATCAATACCACCTGCCGTAAAAATATTCGCCACTTTGTTGTATGGCGTAGAGCCCGTATTCAATCCACCGTCATATTGGTAATTGTTATCATATGTTCCTGCCGGAACGGTATAAGCTGCGTAAGCAGCCGGTCGCAATGACTTGTCATAATAAGACATCCAGAAATAAGAATATAAATTCATTCCTGATGTGGTAGTCCAACTGTTTCGAATCAGCCATGCACCGTCACCTTCCGGTGTGGTGCTAAAGTTGGAGGCTGAAAAGCTGTCATCCCATCCAACCGCAGCAACCGCGTGTCCCCCACCGGTAGAACCGTCGGAATTGTAATATGCATTATTTGTGGAATTGTAAAAGCTGCTGCTATGTAAGTAGGATACGGTAATAGCACCGTGATCCATGATTGCCTGCTTGGCAGCTTCGCGGTCTTCCCTAATATTGATTCGTTGGTATCCCACCAAGTTTACAAGATTATTTTCGTATGCCTTATCCGCAGTTAATCCATTAGCTGACACTGTGGTGGCATTGGAATATGGAATGTTTGTTTCATCTGTAGCTCCTGACCATCGCATCAAAGAGCGCATAGCCAGACTGGCATTTCCACCATGATCAAGAATGGTATCCGAACTTGTGAAAGTGACATCGTCCCCCTCCAGTCCACCCAAAGGATCAACCACAGAATTGTTGCAGAACCAAATCAGCTGTAATTCACTATAATCAACAGATGTACCTACAAGCCCTTGAGAAATCATATCTGACTCCATTGCCACTGTGGTAGCAAAAGACCAACAGGTTCCATACGGATTTTGATTACGTGTATCCGGCAACACATTTTGCACCTCTGCCAGAGTAGCATGATACTTAGAAGGTATCGCCTTATCCAAGGCATATTGGGTTGTTGTTTTGTCTGTGACCGGCACATCAAAATCGGAAGGAATATCTCTGTTGCCACCCATTGTTGCATCAGCAAGTTCTGTTTCCTCTGTGGCTTCCGGAATCTCAAGATTTGATGTAACTTCCTCCGCATCGGCTGTGGGATTCTCTTCGGCATAAACCGTAGATATATCTGCACACAGCATAGACAAACTCAGAACAACTGCCAGAAATCCGCTGAATAATCTTTTCTTCATACGCTTCCTCCTTCGTAAACAACGCGGTGCCAACAGGGACGGGGTGAGTCACCTCGTCCCTAATGGCACTTACACAATCTCCGCCTTAATTAAGTTGGTGGTGCCGGCGATGCCCAAAGGAACGCCTGCGGTGAGTACCACGGTGTCGCCCTCCTCAAGGAGCCCCTCCTCCTTGCAGCGCGTCAATGCGTGGTCAAACAATTCGTCCGCATCCTGTTTCTCGTCAATCTTCAAAGGAATAACGCCCCAGCAAAGATTGAGCTGACGGCATACCTTCTCGGAAAGGGAACCTCCGATGATCGGGCTCTGTGGACGATACTTCGAAATCATACGGGCTGTACGACCGGACTTGGTAACGGTCACAATAGATGTGGCATCCAAATCTCCCGCCATCATACATGCCGTATGAGAAATTGCATCTGTAATGCTTGGCTTATCCGTAGATTCTCGCGCCTTGAGACGTGAGAGGTAATTGATGTCTCTCTCTGTGCGCAATGCAATACGAGCCATAGTCTTAACTGCCTCTACCGGGTAGTCACCTGCTGCCGTCTCCCCGGACAACATGATGGCACTGGTTCCATCATAGATAGCGTTGGCAACATCAGTGGTCTCGGCTCTGGTTGGTCTGGGATGACTCATCATGGAATCCAGCATCTGGGTAGCAGTAACAACCACCTTGCCGGCATTGTAAGCCTTCTTGATAATCATCTTCTGGATAACAGGCACTTCCTCCATAGGAATCTCTACGCCCATATCACCTCTGGCTACCATAATGCCATCTGCCGCCTCTATGATCTCGTCGATATTCTGGATACCCTGATTATTTTCAATCTTAGCGATAATCTTAATTGCGTCGCCACCGTGCTCGCGAAGAATCTGTCTCAACTCTTCCACGTCTGCCGCAGTGCGGACAAAAGACGCAGCAATGTAGTCAAAATCTTCCTTGACCGCAAACACCACATCCTTAAAATCCTTGGAACTGATGTAATCCATGGACAATTCCACATTAGGCACATTAACTCCCTTGCGGTTTGACACCTTGCCACCATTGATCACGTGGCAGACAATTTCTGTGCCCTCAACCTTGGTCACCTGCATCTCAATCAGTCCATCATCAATAAGAATGTGAGTTCCTACCGTCACATCCTTTGGCAAATTCTTGTAGCTAACGGAAACGCGATTCTCGTCTCCCACCACATCCTCGGTAGTCAGAGTAAATGTCTGACCTGCTTCCAGCATCACTTTGCCCTCGGCAAATTCCTTTAAGCGAATCTCGGGTCCCTTGGTATCCATTAACGCCGCAACCGGCAATCCCAATCTCTCACGGGTAGCACGCAATTCCTTCAAACGGGAAAGTTGTTCCTCATGATCTCCATGGGAAAAATTAAACCGGGCCACATTCATCCCTGCCAGCATCAACTGTTCCAGAACTCCCGGCTTTTCGGTAGATGGTCCCATTGTACAGATAATCTTTGTCTTTCTAACTTGATTCATTTATTCTCTCAATCTCCTACTTCGATTATTCCCCAAGATACTCCCCCATATTCTCCTACTTGCCAATCATTGTACCCATCTCTCCGCCCAGGGTGTTTCCCTTGTCGGAAAGCTTTGTGATCAGTACCTTACGGATGGCAGAGTCACCAATGTAATCTACTGCCGCTTGAATCTTAGGCAACATGGTGCCCGCTTCAAACTCTCCTGCTTCCATGTATTCTTTCGCCTGCTTCACAGACAGATAGTCAAGAGGCTTCTGTGCCTCTGTGCCATAGCCTGTACAAACCTTCTCCACACCGGTCAAAATCACAAGCATATCTGCATCCAGCATATCCGCCAAACGACCGGCGATGGTGTCCTTCTCAATGACTGCGCTGGCCCCTCTCAGGTGATGATCCTGTGGCAAAACAGGAATACCGCCACCTCCACAGGCAACTACAATCTCTCCCGCATCACAAAGTGTCTTTATGGCATCAATCTCCACGATATCCAAAGGCTTCGGTGTAGCCACAATACGGCGATATCCGCCTTCCACAGCAACCACATGGTTGCCTTTCTTCTCTTCCTCCTTCGCCTCTTCCTCGGTCATCACACGTCCAATTACCTTGGTGGGCTTATAAAAGGCTTCATCATAAGGATCTACGGTCACCTGGGTCAAAACGGTAGCAACAGTCTTGTAGATTCCATGGCTGAGCAGTTCCGCGCGAATGGCATTCTGCAAATCATATCCGATGTATCCCTGGCTCATAGCGGAACACACGGACATAGGAGTTGCTGTGTACTCCGGGTACAGTCTGCAAAATTCTGCCATGGCTGTGTGAATCATACTCACCTGTGGACCATTGCTGTGGGTGATTACCACTTGATAATCCTGCTTGATAAATTCTGCAACAGCCTTTGCTGTCTTCACCAATGCCTTCTGCTGTTCCGGCAATGTGGTTCCTAACGCATCATGTCCTAAAGCAATTACGATTCTTTTCTTCTCCATAACAACCTCCGTTTGCCCCAGCCTGTGGCGGAGCCTATTTTTACTTCTAAAGTTTAGCACACTCTACACCATCCCACAAGAAAGAGAATATCATTAGGGCACAATTCTTCTAAGGACGGGTATCCTTTGCATCACCCTAACAATCATAGCAGAAATCACGAACACCGCCACTGAGCCCAATAGGCGATACGCAAGGGATGTGGTATCCACAGCCACAAATCGGTATACCATTTCCAATATAAAACGATGTAACAAATACACGCCAAATGTGACATGTACAAACGGCTTTGTCAAAACCGCAAGCGCCTTTTCCACTCCGGTTCCTGTCAGTTGTTTGAATGCCAGAAAGATGGCACTGCTGTATAAAAGTACAGGGAAGTTTATAAACCCTTTATATCCGCCAAACAATCCTCCCATGGCATAGGAAGTGCGAATGGTTCCCACAATCATAAGCAACAGGCCAATCACTCCCCCAAAATAGATAAGATATCTGATAAAGGCAGGAATGGGATAGTGCTCTATATAATATCCCACAATCAGATAGATAATCCATCCGCTAAACATCGGGGTGTGCAAAAAGTCATTGTAAGCGACTCCCTGAATCATTGACAGAAATGGAATAAAAAACTCAATGACTGCCCCCATCAAAATCATATAGAGATATACTGTTTTCTTTTCCTCTATTCTGGATAACACCGGTATGGTGAGATATGCCATAAACAATGGAATGAAGAACCAATAGATATTAACAAATTCCACATTGACGATTCCCAGCAATAAATGGGACAGGCGCAAATCCGTCACCTGCTTTGTGTAGATACAATATGCCATTCCAAAAAAAGACCAGACAACAAAAGGAACCACTGTCTTCAAGAATCGCTTCTTGAAGAAAGTGGTTGTATTGTATCGACTGCGGTAATCAATCAACGTGGCTCCTGAAATCATAAAGAACACCGGCACTGCAAAATTACAGATGCCTTCAATGATAATTCCGCTTATCCAATAGGGTTCCATGCTAAACACCATCCCACAGTTGTTTACATGCATCATAACAACAGCAAGGCACGCAATGACATTTAGCACAGAAATATAATCCCTTTTATTTTCCATAGAACACTCCTCCATACAGAGTATTCTAACATTTATTTTTTATTGGTCAAGGTTACCTGAAGTGTAGTCTCCTCATAGTTATTTTTAGCCTGTGCGACTACCACCTCCACAGTTGAACCGGCAGAGATGTACTGCATCATATCAGAAATCTCTTCCATGGATGAGATACTTCTGCCATTAAAACTGGTAATAATATCTCCTTTCTTAATCCCGGCCTCACTTGCGCCACTGTTGGCTGCCACACGGGTCACATAAAGACCGGTAGGCATATCATACTGACGGGAAACCTCCTCGGTGACATCTACCCCGGCAATACCAAAGTAAGAAGCCTGTTCCTCTGATACCACTTCTTGGTTAATCAGCGTCTCAATGATGTTTTTTGCAGAAGAGATTGGAATGGCGTAGCCCATACCCTCCACCTTAGTATCAGAATACTTGGCAGAGACAACGCCTACCACTTCACCCTTCATATTCAGCAGGGCACCACCACTGTTTCCGGGGTTAACCGCCGCATCTGTCTGAATCAGTTTGTTCTTGATGGTCTTTCCATTTTCGTCCTCTAACTGCACCTCTCGTTCCATTGCACTAATGACACCTGTGGTTACGGATTGTCCGTATCCCAGAGCATTACCGATAACAATTGCAGATTCTCCGACAGTCAAATCGCCGGAATCTCCCAGGGTTGCCACTTTGATGGAGTTCTTGGTCTCGTCACTCACATCAGACAACGCCACAGAAACCACCGCCAAATCTACGGATGGGTCTGTACCTTTCACCGTACCCGGAACTGCCTCGTCATCACAGAAGGTGATGGTCAAACTCTCTGCCCCGGACACTACATGATTGTTGGTGGCAATGTATAGGTTCTCCTTGTCCTGACTGATGATAAATCCGGAACCTGCCGATTCGCTCTCATAGGTCTGTGTGCCGCCGAAGAAACTGTGATACTCTGTATAGGAAATATTGGTAACAGCCACAACTGCCGGCATCACATTGTCCACAATATCAGACACATCTGTAATGGTGGTTGCGGTAGAGACTGCTGTGCCGGAAATCTGCCCCTTGGTGGAGGTCTCCGTCACCTGTGCCTTTTCCTGATCCGTTCCGGTAAGTTTGCCAACGACATAATAAGACCCTTGAAATGCCGCCCCGGCAACAAGCCCAAACACCAGAGCAATGGCAACTACCTTAACCAATTTATGGCCAAATCCAGAATAATTCTTTTTCTTATCTTGATTTCCACTGTACTCATATTCATTCATTGGTATCGACTCCTTCCAACCTTTCATTTGATGACTCAAAGTTTATTCCTGATTTGTGATAACTTTGTGATTATTTTGTTAGAATATTGCGAAAAAGGGCAGGCCCGCAGGTCTGCCCTTCCAAATCTTTTGTTATTCCACTGTAACGGACTTTGCAAGATTTCTCGGCTTATCCACATCACATCCCTTGCCTACAGATACATAGTAACTGAACAACTGCAACGGAATAATAGCCAGAGAATTGGTAAAATACTTGTTGGTCTTTGGAATGTAGACCACATAATCAGCCGCCTTTTCAATCTCTGTATTGCCCTCATTGGTAACCGCCATGACAAAGGCTCCGCGAGTGCGAACCTCCACAATATTGCTGACGGTCTTTTTGTATAAATCCTCCTGGGTCACAACAGCAGACACCAGCGTTCCTTCCTCAATGAGTGAAATGGTTCCATGCTTCAGTTCTCCTGCTGCGTAGGCCTCGGAATGAATATAAGAAATCTCCTTTAATTTCAGAGACCCCTCAAGAGAAATAGCATAGTCGATACCTCGGCCGATAAAGAATACATCCTTGGCTGTAACGTAACGATTTGCAAATCTCTGAATTCGCTCTTTGTTACCCAAAAGCAATTCAATCTGGTCCGGCAACCGCTTCAAGTCTGTTATATAGTCCGCCATCTCCTGCTCCGTAATGGTTCCGCGAACACGGGCAAACTTGATTGCCAACAGATAGTGGGCAATTAATTGAGCCGAGTATGCCTTGGTAGTGGCAACGGCGATCTCAGGTCCTGCCCATGTGTAAAAGACTTTGTCAGCTTCTCTGGCAATGGAGCTTCCCACAACATTTACAATACCCATAGTTGTGTTGCCTCTCTCCTTCGCCTCTCGCAAAGCAGCCAAAGAATCTGCCGTCTCCCCGGACTGACTGATGATAATCACCAATTCTTTCTCGTCTAAAATCGGATTGCGGTAGCGGAACTCTGATGCCAAATCCACCTCCACCGGGATCCGGGCCATGCCCTCATATACATACTTTGCCGTAACGCCGGTATGATAAGCGGAACCGCAGGCTACGATGCGGATTCGACTAATCTCTCGAATCTCCTCATCCGTCATGCCCAGTTCCTCAATCACGATATCATTATCCTTGAGACGGGGACTTAGGGTGTCTCGGACAGTCTTGGGCTGTTCGTACATCTCCTTTAACATGAAATGCTCATAGCCGCCCTTTTCTGCAGCATTTACATCCCACTCAATGGTCTTATATGTCTTCTCAATAGGCTCTCCATCCACATTGAAGAATTCGATGGCATCCTCAGATAGCCTTGCAATCTCCTCATTCTCAATAAAGCACACATCTCTTGTGTACTTCAGCACTGCCGGAACATCAGATGCAATCAAATTACCATCCTTACCCTTACCCACAATCAAGGGACTGTCCTTGCGAACAGCATATACGTACCCCGGCTGGTCCGCAAAGATAATGCCAAGGGCATAGGAACCGTCCACACGGTGCATTACCTTGGTAATAGCCTCCAAAGGATTGCCCTTGTAGTAGTAATCCAACAAATGTGCCACAACTTCCGTATCCGTCTCCGATTGAAACGAATAGCCCTTATCTATCAACTTTTTCTTAAGCTTGAGGTAATTCTCAATGATACCATTGTGTACCACTGCGATAGTTTCAGACTCGTTAAAATGAGGATGGGCATTCTCATCGGTAGGAGCACCATGGGTAGCCCAACGGGTGTGTCCGATGCCAACCGTACCCGGCATAGTCTCTCCGTCATGGGTCATCTCGCTTAAAACCTTGAGACGTCCCATAGCCTTTTTGCCTACGATGTGCTCTCCATCATACACTGCGATTCCCGCAGAATCGTATCCTCGGTACTCAAGCTTAGACAAGCCGTCCAAAAGAATAGGCGCTGCCTGAGCTTTACCAATGTAACCTACAATTCCACACATAAACTATCTCCTCCATTAATATCCATAATCCAGAGCATCCCCTTCACCATAGCCGGTAAAGTTCTGAATCTTGCTGCTGATCTTAGACAGTTCGCCGGACACTTCCATATCTTCATTGCCAAATAAATCTGCGTGCAACTTCTTGACATTGCTTTCCAGAGTACACGGTACAACCATATCACCCTGAGATCCATAATTACCCGTCTTCATATCATACGGAAATCCCCTTGTCTCCACCAGCTTATAGTCCTTGACATAGGATGCCATCTTAATAATCTGATTCAGTTTGAAATTGGTTCCAACATCGTCAAACACTGCGTTAACCAATTTATTCATCTCACCAATGCTGGCTCCGCTCAACTCATTTACCATAGCCTGCAGCACCTGGCGCTGTCGCTCTGCACGTCCGAAGTCTCCCCCGGCGGTATAACGAATTCTGCAGAAGGCTACTGCCTGCGTACCATTGACTCTCTGGACACCTGATGAGACATTGCCACCCTTCATACCGGTAACTCCGGCCACTTCCGCAATATATCCGGAGTTCATCTGGGAAGCCACATCTGCAGGAATGTCCAACTCAATTCCGCCCAGTGCATCACTGGCCTCTGCCAAAGCGTAGAAATCCACGGAAACATACTTCTGAATATTTAAATCCAGGTTGCGATTCAGCATCTCAATGGCCTGCTGAGGTCCACCATGGTTATATGCATAATTACACTTGCGGAACGTCATATCACCGTCCACGTCAAAGCAGGTGTCTCGATAAACAGAAATCAACTTCACCTCTTTGGTTTCGTTGTTGATACTGCAAATCATAATACTGTCACTGTTACCGCTGTCGTAGTTGCCATTGGAACGGTTATCCACGCCAAAAAGAGCGATGTTAGTGTATCCCTCCAGCAAGTCCTGTGTCTCGTCATCCAACTTGTTCACATACAGATTCTTTAAATCGTCCCAACTAATCTTGCCCAATTTCAGCCACACAAACAAAAATGCCAAAACAAGGAGCAGTATAACCACTTCAATAATTAAGAGTCTCTTTCTTTTCTTTCTGCGAAGCTGACTTCTTGTCATCTTTTTCTTACCGGAATGCTGTGCCGAACCTGATGTGACAGGACGCCTTCTATCTGCCTCTGATCTGTTGGTATTTCTATGTTCACTACTTCTTCTCTGCCCCCCGTTCTGGGCCAGATCTATATTGTATATTTCCTTCTTTGCCATACTTTTCTCCTTATTTCTCTCGGGTCATCATATGCTAAATGCTTATTATAAATTATACCCGGTTAAATGTCAAAACTGCCCAAGCCAAAATTCTCCAATCCCAGGTTCATATTAGGATTGTACATGGGATCTCCGTTGGCCAGTATATCACCCCAGCGCTCCAGCAACAATTCTCTGGACCCCTGAGTACTGTCCATACTTTTGGCATTATTTCTGGCAATCACTCCGGGATCTACCACAATACGAAGTTCGGCTTTTTTCGCCCGCAGGCAAAAATCCAACATCACATCCCGACCTGACAGTTTGGGGTCAAATCCCCCCAGCTTGCGGTACGCTTTTGCATCAATCATACAATATGCAGCATCTACCATGCTGACATCTCTCGGAATCTGTCCCAACTGTTCGTAGGTAGGACGAAATAGTTTTTGATTGTAAAAGGCCGGGTAAATTCCTCCCTCTGCATCATAGAGGTATCCGCAGTTATCCAGGGTAAACCCGCTCTTGATAAACCGGGCCCCCACCACAGCCACATCCTTCTGTCGCAGAAAGCCATACATTCTCTCAACATTGTGACGGGTCAGAGGGCGAACCCCTTGGCTGCGCAACAGCAGATAATCTCTTGGATGAGCATAAGCGTCATCCCCATCATAGTTTACCTTCCAGTAGGAAATGTCTGAACCGGCCTCCAAGGTGGCAGCAATGCCTCTCCTTCGCAGCGATGCCTCCGCCACCATCATATGCTCCCGTTTATTCTTTTCCTGAAGCTGCATAAATTCCTTGCGATTCTCCACGGTCAGTACACGATGATGGTACACCAAGGCCGGAACTCGTACAAACGACATATCCCGTTCCATCCCCCGCAGCAGATAATCATATACAACTGCGTAGGTTAGCTTTTCCTGAAACTCCCCTATGCGTCTTGCCGCACTGTGGGAAACAGCCACAAATTCGCCAATGTAGTTGCTTCGTATTAGCAGTTCCTTGTTAAGCTCTGATTTGAAATGGGGTGACATGCGATCCACCCCCACCAGTTCGTCATGGTCGGTGTAGATGATATCCGGAGTAGTCTTTGCATACTCAGCCAATGTTGCCAGCGTTCCGGGACTGAGTCGATCATGCTGATCTGCCACCACAATATAGCCGGCATCCTCATCACATTTCACTCCGTCCAGCAACGCAAAATGAAAGCCTATGTTATAAGCATAGGCTTTCCCTCTATTCGTTCTGAGTTGTCGATAGTGCACCCTGTGGTCCTCCGGAAAAAACTCCGAGGCAATGGTTGCTATGCGACTGTCTCTGCCCTCATCTATGATATATAATTCCCAATTATCATAGGTCTGTGCAACCATGGATTCCATAAAATCCCGAAAGAATACCTCATTGGTATCCCTCGTCCAAACCACAAGTGAAAATCTTGGCATCTCCATTATTTTGATCCCTTCCCCATAAGCACAACGCCAATGGTCTTAAAGAGAATCATCACGTCCAACCCCAGGGTCCATTTGGCAATGTATTCTGTATCCAGCGCCACCACGTCCTCAAAGTCCGTAATATCGCTTCGCCCACTAACCTGCCACATTCCGGTCAGTCCGGGCCGAATTCCCAGGCGGGCTTTGTGATGATATTCGTACTGTTCAAATTCGTCCTCTGTGGGAGGTCTGGTTCCTACCAGACTCATATCTCCCTTTAGCACATTCCAGAACTGAGGCAGTTCATCGATAGAATATTTCCGCATAAAATGCCCGATGGGAATAATACGGGGATCATTCTCCATCTTGAACATATTACCCTGCATCTCATTCTCTGCCATCAACTCCGCCTTGCGCTGCTCCGCATCCATATACATTGAGCGAAACTTATAGAAGTTAAATCGGCGTCCGTTCTTGCCGATGCGCACCTGTTTAAAAAATACAGGCCCCGGAGATTGTATCTTAATAATAGGAGCAAAAATTAAAAAAGCAATGGCTGTGAGAAGCAGTCCCACAATTCCTCCTACAATATCCATCGTTCTCTTCACAAACAACTGGCGTGCATTGGCAATATGCATGCTGGACGTCATCACAATGTAGTCTCCAAAGTATTCTATCCGACGCTCTGAGGCCATCTGCTTGGTATTAATCAGCCCTACATGAACCGTAACTCCCAATTCAATCAACTGTGCAGCCAATGCCTCTGATGAGGTTCTGGTATTGCCATTGATATACACTTCATCCACCACGTTGGTGCGAAGATATTCCATAAAGGTATCCGCAGTGGCCACCACAGGAAATCCCTGAATCTCCTGGCCCCGCATATCCTTGTCCACAATCACAAGACCATCCACCTTGAACTCTGTATATTTGTCATGGGCAAACTCATAAAGGCACTGGTCGATGGAATGAGAGTCTGACACCACCGTCATCTTCGCCTTATTCTTGTCCTGTAGCTTCCTTCTCCGAATGCTTCTCTTCAAGAACACTCTTCCCACATAGGAGAAACATACAAACAATATCAGGAACATAAAGAGCATCTGACGGGAGTACACCACGGATGTCTGGGTAGCATACATATAAACCAGCACGCCACCGAAAACGATTGTACAATGGGCTATTGTATGTCGCAACTCTTGATATTTATTTCTCCTCAAAATGCCTGTGTATGATTCTGTAAAAAACACAACACAGATATCCATCAAAAGGGCAATAAAAGCAATACGTCTGTAAATATCCTCGTCATAAAGCCACAAGCCGTCAAATCGCCATGCATAGGCACCAATCAATGCCAACTCCATCATCAGAATATCCAGAATCGTAAAGTCCAGATGTTTCATCCAACTACTTTTTCCTTCTCGATACATAGTATCCTCCTAAACTGCCCGCACAACTATGGCAGTATTGTAACCCTGATATGTGACGCCTATGTGTTCTTGGAATGCAAGAATTGCCAGCTTTCCACATAATCTGCTCTCTGCTGTTCATTCATCTCTGAATAATCGAGAAAGGATAACTTGGTCAACACCATCTCTTTGTTATCACATTTAAAACATTCCACCTGTTTTCTTCTGGAAACGGTACGCATCCATCCACATTTCGGACAGATAAACACCTTCATCATAGTTGTACTCCATTCCGGGTCAAAAGTTCTCTGGCTGTGTCCAGGGAATCGACGCCATGTAGATTCTTAATTGGTGCGAATTCTTTCTCCCGCACCACCTCGTATGGCAAATTATTCTCCATCATACGAATCATATCCACCACCAAAGTCTCAAACTTATATCCGTTTGGTTCTTCCGGCTTCACATATGTGCCATCTTCTGTAATATAAGGAATCTTCTTCTCCACCACATGGACAGGAAGATATTTACCCACAATACGCTCCAGCTCATCTACACGGAACAGATAGTTTAAGATTACGCCAAAAGCATAGAGCAACTCTCCTCTGTCATCTGTGGCCTCCGCCATCTCCTTGCTCATCTCATAGTATTCCACCACGGAAGGTCTGCCATCCTCCAAGCAGAGAACTCCCATCTTCTCGTAGGCATCCACCTTGCGCACCACCTTGCTCCCCCCTACCTTGCCACTTAAGATAGTAGCACCGATAAAGGTAGGATCGCAGATGCGCTGCAGTACATTGTCCACAGAAAAAATATTAATCCATTCCACACCGCGGCTGTGAATATCCTCCAACAGTCCGGCTTTCTTCATAGATGAAAACCATCCTCCATTGCCGTTAGGAGAGGTTGCCAATCGTCCCGGTTCTTCCAACAGCAACTTGCCATCATAGTCCACTGCTGCTGCCATCTCCTGAACAAAAAATGCCACGTCTTCCTTTGAATAGCCAAAGTAATCATGCTCTTCAAAGAATCTGATCGTCTCATCATTGTTCTTCTCACTGGTCATAATATACAGAGGAATACTGACTCCGGCCTGTCTCGTCACGTCCATAAGATTATTCATCAAACACTGGAAGAGGTAGAGTTCTCTGTCCACGCCCACATTGAGTTCTCCCTTTGGCTTGTCCAAACCCAGACGTGTTCCCATTCCACCGGCCAGCAACAAGGCTGCCACCTTACCCCGGCGGATAGCAGCATATCCTGCCTCATCAAACTCTTCTCTACGGCGATCAATCTCAGCAATCTCCACTGCACCAAGAGGAGCTAATTCTCCCACCGGGAACTTTTCCTGACTCCCTGCCAGAGCAATCTCTTCCCAGTTCAAGTCAGCAATCTGCTGCAACAGACAACTCTGCTGTTCCGGGGATAATTCCTCAAATCCCCTCATTACATGTTCCTGATTATGCTGTCTTAGTATTTGTTCTGCTTCTGTTCTTGTCATATGCTATTTCCTTCTCCGAAAAACAATTAGTTTACTGATTAAATAATTGAGAATAATCACAATAATCTGCGAGAAAAACTTCACCGTCATATTGTGGTACCCCAACATCTCAATCAGGTAGTACAACATCCACTCTTCCACCAAAAGCGTAAGAAATCTCCCCAAACAAAAACTGCCAAGTTGCAAAAAAAATGCCGTAACACCGGTTGCATGGGATATAAACACCCATCGTCTGTTGGTAAAGAATGCAAACAGTGTGGCAAAAACCCAAGCAATGGCATTGGCAATCAAAACCCCTAAGTCAACCACTTCGGTGTAGAATGAATATACAAAAAAATTAATCAAAAAAGTGCCAAGTCCGAACAAAGCGTACAACCACATTTCTCGATATCGTTGATACCATGGTCGAAACCACGCAAGCCATGACACTGACACAATCCGATCAAAGATGTCTTCTTCCCTCATGTTCCCCTCCGTCTTGGAGCTAACGTCATTTGAATGAATGAATTGTACCACTTTTACACAGGGGTGTCAAAAAATCACTTTGCCGTCGAAACATAAAATCAGAGGGACAGCTAACACCGCCCCTCTAACTCAAAGGTTATATCCCATTCGAATGTGGTCTGCCACCATTGCTATATATTCCGAATTGGTTGGCTTACCTTTCTGATTGTTGATGGTGTATCCAAACATTCGATTGATAGCTTCCATACTGCCCCGATTCCAGGACACCTCAATGGCATGTCGAATCGCCCTCTCGACACTTGCCCCGGAGGCATTGTGCCGCTCCGCAATCACGGGATATAGTTGTCTGGTGATTGCAGTCACCCCCTGGGGATTCATTACCACCATAGCAATGGCTTCCCGCAGATATTGATAGCCATTGAGCTGTGCCGGCACCCCTAAGGTGAGCAACGATTTGGTGATGATATGCTCCACTTCCGTCTGCTCATCCCGAACTTTCATGGTCCTTGGTTCCTCACATACTGCCTTTACCCGCCGAATAATACTGTCTGCCTCAAATGGTTTGAGGATAAAGTAGTGCGCCCCATAGGCCATAGCTTCCTGCGCCACACGCTCCTCACCAAGTGCACTGATGGCGATAAATTTTGTCTTTTGGATGTTCTCTTCTTTCGCCACCGCCATTACATCCAGTCCACCGCCCTGGGGCATCACCATATCCAGCAGCATTACATCCGGTTGTTTCTCCCGCACCAATTTGATGGCATCCATGCCTGTTCTGGCCTCACCTACCAGTTCAAACTGTTCCTCTGATCGAATCACTGCCACCAGCATTTCCAAAACAATTACATTGTCCTCCGCAACACCAACTGTGATTTTCTTCTCCAACTTCCCAAACTCCCTTTTACTTTATTGTCACCCTAAATGTCTCAAAAAGTTGTTTCTACCCTTTTCACCTTATTTCGACCTGCATGTCGAATATGTCGAAAAACGTCGACAAGATTATAATTGTTAGTTTTTATATACTATAACACAAACGCCAACATATACAATCGCTTTCATCTGTGTTTTCACGGCACTTATTATAGCTCAATACCTATCTCTTGTCTGTTGGATTCTGTGTGCAAATAATGTTGTGTTATGTTGAAACTTGTTGTATTTGACCTGCGATAGCATTATAATGGGATTTAAGAGGAGGTATAAATTTTATGGAGAACCAACAAGAATTAACTGTTTTATTGATTGAAGACGACGATAACGCCTGCGAAGAGATTCGCAATTATATCGACAAGGTGGATGACATCCGCCTTGTGGGTGTCACCAATGATGCCACCGAGGCTTTGGAGCTGGTGAAGTATCATATGCCCGATGCAATTATTCTGGATTTGGAACTGCATATGGGCGGAGGTAATGGAATTTTCTTCCTGTCCAAATTACACAGCATGGCATTAGAGCATATGCCATATATTCTGATTACCACGCAGAATACCAGCAATGTCACTCTGGAGGCTGCCAGACAATTAGGGGCAGACTTTATCATTACCAAGTATGAACAGGACTATTCCGGGCAAAAACCCGTTGAAATGTTGCGTATGATGAGGAATGTAATTCAGACCCACTCCCCATCTGTCGCAACAGCTCCGCAAACGCCTGCCGAAATCAACCGCAAGCTTACCATTCGCATCCACCGTGAATTAGATCTGATTGGCATAAGCCCCAAGGCTATCGGTTATCAATATTTAACCGACGCAATTCTGCTAGCCATACACGAGCCCGGACCAAACCTGGCCAGAGCAATCGCCGCTAAGTATAACAAAACGCCTGCCAGCGTAGAAAGGGCAATGCAAAACGCCATCACTCGGGCCTGGTCAAAAGGAAACACAGAGGATCTGTTACGGTACTACACTGCCGTCATTAACTATGAGCGCGGAGTACCTACATTGACTGAATTTATTTACCACTACGCAAACAAATTCAGGAATGAGGTGTGATTACTTATTCATTAATGCTGACCAAACATAAGTCATCCAATCAAGAAGTCCCATTGTTTCACCTCCTTTTATCTAGGAGGTTACTAAAAATCTTTTTTGGAACTAATTATATTTGGGTGATTATATTTAGTTATTTTAGGGGGGAGTTACTTATTATGTTGATTACTCTTTTCAAAAGCATGTTGCTATATCTTAATTGTTTTAACATCGCTCGCAAAACAATCCAATACAACAATCAGGCTCCCCTCTCAATCCATCTCAGCCACATCGTGTTCTCGCTCTTACTTTCTGTTGTAACACTACTATGCAAAGACTATTTTCAAATTGGAACTTACATTATACCGTTAGTACTGTACCATATAATCCTCACATTGATGTCACCAGCATCTCCCATCAAGTTGCTCGGTTATTCTGTATTATCATATTCTTTATCATTTATACTTTTTTCCGCTTCAACTATAATTATTAGTCTTGCAACCTTTCCTTTATGCCATATAAAATCTGAAATATTTATAAATTTACTTACAATTCTTGCATCTTGCATTACAATAGCTTTTACAAATTTGCTTTTTAAAAATCCACGGACAAGGAACCTCTTTCATGCCATCAACTCATATCCCGCCTTGGGATTTGTCATTCTTTTTTCATTAGTATTGATATCCATCTTTACTTCGGCCCAATTATCCAACGACAGAACAGCACCTTTCAAAAAGGTATTGATGATAGGTTCTATCATTATCATTTTCTTATATGATATTTTTCTACGTTCACAAATCACCAAGTCCTACCGTGAAAAACTGCGTCTCCTGGAAGTGGAATCATTGCGCGCATCACAGCAAGAGCAGGCAAATTACATAGCCCAATTGGAGAAAGAAAACGAGCGCATGGGAAGAATCATCCATAAAGACAATCGCATCGTCAATGCTATGGCAGATTCTGTGGCAGAATATCTCAAGGACACTACTCTTTCCGATGCCAAACGACATGAAAAGGGCGTCGCCTTATCTGAGCAGATTGAAGCAATTCGCACCGACCGTCAAAATATCCTTCTCTCGAAGGAGCGCATTCAGCCTAATCCCATCGCCCAGACCGGTTACGTTGGTGTAGATGCACTGATTGCTTACATAGCAAAGGAGGCGGCGCAGTACCATATTGCTCTACAGTTTGATTTTCGTGAAGATTTCTTTGAGGGAGATACTCCGTGTATGCCGGAAGAAGATCTTGTCCACTTACTTTCAGATACTTTAAAGAACGCTATCATCGCTACGAAGCATAACAATGGAAAGATCATCAAATTATCTATGTTAAAATTAAAAGGCATCCCCTCTGTCGCAATCGCCGACAGCGGAATACCTTTTACTGTTAATACCTATATGAATTTTGGTCTTGAGAAATCATCCACCCACACCGATGAAGGTGGCAGTGGAATCGGTTTGCTTGACATTTGGTCCCTAAAGGAAAAATACAAGGCCTCACTTTATATTGACGAGGCCCTTAATTCTGACATATTTACCAAGCAGATAGTATTCATCTTTGACAAGAAGAACCGTTATATGATTTCTTCCAATCGCTATAAGGAAATACAGCGCCAGCAGTCACGAGCAGATTTGTATGTAGTTAACCCTGCTACGGAGGGAAGTTTGTAACCACTTGCGTCCATTATTGGATTCCATATTCCTTCATCAACTGTCTTTGGAATTCTGTGTCCTTCGTGGCACGTTTCATATCTTCTATACGGTCATCCTCAATCAGCCGACTATAGAGCGTATTCATCAGCTCGAGTCCACGTTGTAATCCACGCTCGATTCCCTTTTCCAATATACCTTCGCTTAAGTTACACATTTCACGCACCTCACTTTCAAACTTTTCTGTCATCGGAATATTATAATCATTTTCTAACGTCTCTTTCGTTTCTTGGCAGCTTCATCATATTTGGCCGCTTTCTCCGTCTGAGAAAGAATCCGGGAAAGAAAATTGTCTCTCTCCCTGATAGCATTTTCCATAAGCCTTCCTCCTCTGAATACAATTTCGCAGGAGTTTTGGAACGCTTATAATAATTGCAATGCCAGCTCGCCATTTTCAAAAATCCTGCTTTTATTTTTGTTACTTGGAATAAAAGCATAGATTTTCGAATGATGATAAAATCTTTTAAGATACACAGGAATGAATCTCACTGCGTAGAAGATATTTACTGACAAAAATATGCTTTGGAAGATTATAACACCTCCCAAAGCATATGCGCAAGATTTATGTGAATTCAATTCCACCTACCCATTACTCATCTTCATCTTTTCTTCCAAATACGCCACTTTAAACTCCGCGTATTTTCTGCTACTCATGTAGGCAATGGATTTGTCTTTCATCCAGATGTCGCGCTTGTCGAAAGCGTCAACTTCGCATATATTTACCAAGAAAGACTTATGAGTTCGGAAGAATCCGTATGGAGCAAGTTCATCTTCCATCTCCTGCATTCCGGCGCTACTGATATAGTCCTTGGTCTTGGTATGAATCCTAATGTTTCTTCTATCTGTTGTTATGTAGACAATATTTTTGATATGAATCGGCATTTCGCCCAGTCCTACCACATTTACCGTAACTGTGCGCTCCTTCTCCACAATCATCTGATAGTCCCGCAATGCCTCCGGTATCTTTTGACTCATATGTTCTTTGAAAATATATCGAAAAGCATTCACCTCATATCCTTTGGTGACCCATTCAGTATGAGTAGTCAAAAGTATCACATATACATCCGGATATTTTTCTTTATATGTTTTTGAAGCAGAAAGACCGTCAACCCTCTCCATCTCAATGTCCATAAATACCAAGTCATAAAATGTATCTGCGTGCAAAAAAGACTCCCCATTGGCATAGGTATCCACCGATGGCACGTCAATGCCCAGGAAACTATCTATCACATACTCGGCCTTTTGTCTCCAAAAAATATCATCATCTACAATTGCTATTTTCAATTTATGCCTCCGTATTTTTCAAATTTAATTTGACATCGAAAAGCCGATTGTCTGTAGTGATATGTATAACGCCATGATTGCGTTCCACGCAGTCATAAACATTTTGCAAACCAAGACCGTGGTTTGCACGGTCCTCTTTCGTAGAAATAAAACAATTCCCGCTCCGTTTCACTTCCGTAGCATAGTCATTAGCAACTTCTACGAACACTTCATCATCCAGACTGCGGATAACAAGTTTCACTTGATTGCCACCGGCCTCTCTCTCAGCCCGAATAGCATTGCTGAGCAGGTTTGAAAAAATAGTACAGATATCCACAGCGGCAATATGACACTCCGGTGGGAAATGCCCCTCTACATTTAATGTAATTCCGGTCCGTTCTGCCTCTCCGGCATATTGGTTAATAATGGCATCCGCCGTATTATTCCCCACACTAATTTGATTTCCAAAACTGGTGATTCGATTGCTAATGGTGTCAAAGTATTCTTCAAATTCGTCCGTTTTGCCGGCATCATACAGACTTCTCAAAATTGTCAAATGGTTGTTCATATCGTGGCGGAATTTTCGGGTTTCCTGCTCACGATTTTCCAAGTATTCATAATGGGATACTTGTTCCTCCAAATACTTGGCATTGAGTGCTTCTTTCTCCTTATGTTCGTCGCGGGATAGAATCATAGCAACGAGAAGGCCAAGTTGGACGAATACGCCGAGGACGGTGAAGATGTAGGCCAGTTCGATGATCCATTTTCGTTCTGCAACTAACTCGTTAGTGACAAAATCACCAAGAAGTGTTATGCATAAACAATCAATGATAATAATAAAACTAGTTAATATATGGTATTGGATTGATAATTTTTTCATACCAGTTCTTGGTTTTAGTAATCTTGATAAAAGGAAACTTCCAATAACCAGCAGGCCAAGCGCAAAGAATTCAGCAGACTCGTAACATGATTTCTTCCCAATCATGCTGTCAAATGTCATAACCAAAACTTTTGCCATTTGTACCAAAATACTTATGGACAAAAATAATGCCAGAAAATATATAACGATATTTCTCCGCTCTATACATAAAACAAATAAAATAATAAACGATGTGAGAAAAATCGTAATCATTATAATATTTTGATCAGTGGAAAATTTTGTAATCATTGTCGCGAACGAGGCTAAGCATATTGCCAAAAAAACTCTCGTCCTTTCTCTGTGCATTTCCATTCCAAGAAACCATTTTGCAGCGCAAACTATCAACCATTCAAAAATCACATTGTTCACATATTGCAACATATTATTGCCCCCTTATCATATTTATGATACCAAATCTATGGTAAGGGAGCAAAAAGAATCAATGTACTCCCACAATATACTTGAGCCATTCACAAAAAGCTGATGCAAAACTCATACCTCTTCCCCTCCTTTACATATTTCTCAAGGAGGATATTAGTCGACAGACTTTGACATTTTTTATTTTCTGCGTGTACGTAGTCGAAATTTGCTTATATGACTCGATTTTCCCAAATAATAGTTGTTTACTGTTGTTTTTGCACCGTTTGCGTTTGTTCTTTCAGACAGCAATACATGATTCAAAACTCTAATCAAAAAAGGACCACCGGAAACCGTCTACACGGCCCCCGATGGTCCTCTGATGTTGTCCTACCCACGATGTGCTTCAGGCGAGCAGTGTTTGCAACCATCTGCATCCGGGTATCCATTTTTCTTGGCATAATTGACGGCGTCTACTCCGTCAGCATGCCATCCCAGCGTACGCTGATGTTCCACTCTTGGTCTGTATGCACAATCCGTAGTATGAACTTCATTGTACTGTCCATCTGTTTTATGGATGTTAATGATGTAATTTGGCATCGTCCTTACCTCCTTTCCTGTTGATAAGGACATTATAAAACGCCTTAAGGTCGCCATGTGGTGCTGTCAGCACTGTTTTTATGAGAACAGCTCAATCACCATAACTACCAACACCGTAAACATAAAAGGAACCAAAATTCCCATCAGTATCTTCCCCCAGCCCTTGTCCGTCAGTGGAGTATTCCTCTGAATCCCTCTGTAATCAAACCAGTAGAAAATCGCAAAAACAGCACACAGTAACGCTCCAATTCGATTTAGCCACAGCTCAGCTCCCACTGCAAGAGATCCATCCTGATTCGTAATATCCATCGTTAAGCAGCAGTAAAATAACATAAGATAACAAAAGCTTCCGGTAACTATTTTCCAGGGTGTTCGTGTCCGAAATCCCGGTGGCAGCCAGGAATTCCTCTTCCCCTGTTTCGGATTTGGACTATCTTTTCTATCCTGTTGTTGTGGGGCGTCTTCGCTTCCCATTGCACTCTGCAGGGCTGCCCTTAAATCCATCACCGTTTGAAATCTATTTTCCGGATCAAACGCCACACATTTTGTAATGATTTTTTCAAGTCTTTTATCTTCGTTGTATGTATTGATTTCAGGATACATGCCCACTAGCATATAGTTGAGCATAACTCCAATGGCGTAAATATCCGTCCTGGCATCCGATTGCTGAAAGCCATACTGTTCCGGTGCGGCATATTTTCTGGTGCCGATAATCACAGTGTCTGACTCTCTGTTGGCATCATATTTTTTTGCTGTATTAAAATCAATAAGCCGAAGATATCCACCATCCTGAATGATGATATTTTCCGGCTTCAAATCACGATGAATCACCGGCTCCGGCAAAGAGTGCAATTCCTCCAAAACATCACACACCGTAATCATATATTGGATTGCCAGATTCTTAGGCAATGCTCCCTGTACTGTAATTATTTCCTGTAGGGAATCTCCTTGAATATAGTCTTCGATAATAATAAGCGTACCATGGTCTTCTACGCATTCATATATCTTTGGAATATGCGGGTTGTTGCTGTTCCGCAAATATTCATAAACAGACTTGTTGTATACCTGCTGTTCTTTCCTCACATATATCTTTTTGTTCTCAACATTTTGAACAAGCGACACGTTTTTGTGAGTACTAATCTCTGCAATTTTATGATAATATGATAATCTGCATTGTTCCTCAAGTGTCATATGTCATCCCCTAAAAACTATGTTATAATGCTCCCATAAGGGAGGTATAAATTTTGAAAGACGAATCACGAACTACGTACATACATCAGGAACTCTGTAATGTTCCTATGGATAAGGATAGTTATCAAAAATTTCTTGCGAATCATGAACGCGATATGCAAGAGACGAATCTCAGTTCATTTTTCAATGATTATCTGGCAGAGCATCCAGGCCTGACCGTGCCGGAAATCATCCGTCGTTCCCGTGTCAGCGGAGATTATGCCCGTCAAATCATCAACGGCCGCCGTCCTCGTCCTTCCAAGTACAAGCTGCTGGCACTGTGCATCGGCGCAGGTATGAACATCATCGAGACCCGCCGTGCCCTGCAATATGCAGGCTGTCCGGCCTTGTATGACAAGGACAATGTGGATGCGGGTATCATCATTTGTATCAACAACGGTTGCAATAATGTGGCGGATGTACAGGCATTTCTGATTGAGGCTGGAGAGGAGGATCCGTTTGAGGAAAAAAGACCCAATTAATACTATCATCAATCCTTCTGAAATGTAACTTACATATTTGCATATTCAAGCACAGATATGTCAATTTGAGTATCATTTGCGCAAAAAACATCCCCCTCAGGCATTGAAAGATTATCTTTTCAATATACCTAGAGGGAGATTTTACTTATGATAACATTTGATCCGTTTTGGAAAATGATGAAGGAGCGAAATATTACCATTTTGATCTGGAATATAAATACAATATAAATCTAGTCCGTAAAAGTCGCATAAAGCACACATCCACAATTTCACACATAAACTTATAAACAATCTATGTGTTCTTTTGAATTGTAGCATCATTAATTTTATAGATTTCAAGGAAAATAAATGCTCCAAAGTGAACAATATTTTTACGCTTCTTAGTTATTTCAATTCATATTTTTATATTTATTTCGTTTATTAGGTATTGAAGCCTTAAAGAATCTAATCAACGGATAGTGGATTGTAAGTGGCATTAATGGATCTATGTCTATATCTCCCTTGAAAGAAAACCTGGAGTTTTTTCCATAATTTCCAATCACTCCTACCTCGTATAAATCTTTCAATATTTGTTCTGGCTTTCTGTTTTTTTCCAATGCTTCAACTTCCTCAAAGAAATGCATTTTACGTCTTATTTGATTCTTAAACTCTTGAACATCAAACGGCAACGAAATACCCGTAAGTGACTTTTTTATTCCTTCGACTTCAGCATCTGAATATTTTACTGTTAATGTTTCCTCAAATTCGCTCCATGATTCCTCTGAGTACTGTTTCGTTATGGCTTGAAACACATTCTGATCCAAGAAATACTTGTCTCCATATTTTTTTTGTATAATTGTGAAGAGTCTGATAATATCTCTAGGCTTATACCATGTTTGATCTAATATGTAATTTTCAATTGGCAGTCGACTTTCGCCAATATACTGTGTGAAATATGTTTCCCAAATATTCTTGCTTTTGGGGATCCCATGTTGCTCTTCACTAAAGTGAATTCTCTTCTCAATCATCTTTAATAATGGATGCTGTCGTATATCTCCGCCCTTTTGCTCCCATGAAATTGCCACTCCAAAGTCAAGTACGGACTTGTTTATTTCCATCCCTTTAGAAATGATATTTTTATAGACTTCATTTCTTATTGCCGCAATGACATAAACCGGGAATTTCTTTGTTCTATTAATATCATTTAGATATTCTATAGCAAAAATCATATCTCGGATTAATATAACATCTCGCTGATAATCTCTTCCCTTTTTTAAAGACAATTCCAATTCGTCTACAAAAACATATATTTTATTTTTATCAGGTTCTAATGCCTTATAAAGGGCTACAATCTGCTTAGCAACACTCGAAAAAGGAACAATTCTTTTTTCCTTATCCACCCACTCGAATTCAAGATATGTTTTTGCAATATCAGCAACATTCAGTTCAACATTTCCTCTCTTCATTTTGGGCAGAATTCTTTCCGAATGCACAATATTATCATCCCCGTACAACGCTTTGATTAATTTGCACAATTGTGTCCAGTTCTTATCGTTGCGTTTAAAAATTCCCTGGTCTGTCTCTTTTGTCCTGCTCACTATTGTTTTTATCAAGAAAACTTCCCAAGCGAGCGTGCAATCCAGCGTTGAATCTGTAGGAATATCTTTTTCAATCACCTCTTCATATGATTTAGTTGGCGTAGAAGCACGTTTAATTTGATTCCGTTGTTCTGCATCAATCTCCCTTTTAAATCGCAAAAACTCAGTAAAAGTTGTGTCTGGTGTTTCCTGCGCCTTGCTCTCCAAATATTTAAGTAACATGGTTTTTCCCGTCCCCTTATTACCAAAAATGTAGTAAGTAGAACCATTAAGCAATTTGTTTATCTGAATATTGGGAAATTCAAAAAAGAGACCTTTGCAAGCATCCTCCCCATATTCTAAGAACTCATTATATCCATCTATTTTACCGAAATAAATATCTGATATTTTTAGTTTATCCACTTCATCCTCCCCTACGCAATAAACACGTTACGTTTCATTAATTACACACTATTAAAATACCACATTCACATATTAATCGTAACTTACAAATATGAAACATATATTATTCCAAGACAGCCATAATCATTCCACCAGTTTCTGTGTCCCCTACATATATTCACTCAAAGCCAGACTATTCATTGAATTACTACAGTAAAAGAGCGCTGTACAATGCGCAACGCTCTCACTCCGTGAGTCTCATACCCATCTCTTTTTCGTGAAACATACCGTCTCAGTAAAGTGCATATATCATGTCCTATAATCTGCATCAAAAATCTTTATCAATAGATGTTGGTTCTCACATTTTCAACTATTGTTATAGAAATCACATATTATTTGTAAAAATAATTTATATTATCATTCCATTACAGCAATGCAGTCAAACCCTATTGAACCTTTTTTAATATCATTCGCGCAAAAAATATTCTCATCAAGCAATGAAGGATTACGCTTTCATTATTCTTGCTGAGAAGGAGATTACTTATGATAACATTTGATCCGTTCTGGAAGATGATGGAAGAACGCCATATTACAATCTATGATCTTGAATATACATATGGACTTAATCCTGCGGACATTAGTCGCCTAAAGCACAACCACAATTACACATTGAAATCTATCGACAACCTATGTAGATTATTCGATTGTCAACCATCGGATATTATCAGATACATAGGACACAAATAATGAACTCCATTTTAATCTGAGAGTCAAGAACATATTCTGTTGTCCTATATTCCCCCTCCACCAAACCAAAACATCTTTTATGCAAAAATCATACCCTTTGAAACAAATTAATCCATTAGAATTAAATTATATAAGAAAATAATATTAATCTGCGACTAAAATATGACCGCAAGCATTTTGTCAATGGAGGGATACAAATGAACACACAAAAGTATAATTGTACCAAGTTTCGCAAGATTGTTGACACAACATTAAGCAACTATGCAAATATGATTAAGCGACTAGAAAGAAAAAAAAATGTATCTGAGTTTGTTCTGACGTATTATAGTATTTTTTTGATAATAACAACCTTAACCGGAAAATACTTCCCAGATTACTATGACGTTCTAATGAGTGAATATATCAACATTATTCTATCTGTGGTTGTTTTAATATATTCAATAATCATTCAAAAATCAAATTATTCAAGCAGAATTTCACACGTAATGGACTCTTTAAACCAATTGAAATCAATAAAACGTGAAATCAGTGATGAAACATTAGAGCATTGCAATGTTAAATATAATAATATTGTCGACAGAACGGAAAGAAGGAGTGATACAGATTTTTTTATTACCGTAAAACATTTGTGTAGAGAATATGATATAAATTGGCTAACGAAAAGGCACAACAAAAAAGTTGCCGAATTAATAGTTCAAGATGAAATAGATGAATATCAGAAACAAGAAAAAGTTGTAAATGGATACATCAGCGAAATTAATGTTTTTGTTGAAGAAGGAAAGATTGTCTTGGAAGTTTTATGGGAAATTATTTTATTACTAATTCCAGTTGCTTTATTTGCTATTTGTCTCTTTTCCAAAAAAGTACGGTTATAATTGTATAACAATAGCATATATTTACACATCCCGTGAAGATATCTGCTCGAGAGTGTAAATTTTTTGTGTAAACCCTAGAATCAATATTGAACATCGTGATAAGGTTTTGAAAATTTCAAAGTTCTATTGTGCATTGATTTTGGCACAATCTAAGCAGGCTGTCAACGGCAGCCTGCTTTCTCTATAAGGCGAGGCTCTTTATTCGAGGTCTTCTGGTGATATTCGGTCTCCAAATTATATCATAAGCTGATCCAATGTCTGTCCCCGATTCCAGGTGGTTCCGGTCCACTTTTTTGCGATATCCATCATGGCTAGGTAGATGCTTTTGAAGAGAGCGTCATCCGTTGGAAAAACAGCTCCTATGGCATCTACAAAGCCTGTCAATCCATCTACAGAGACAATTCATGATGTCTCCAACGCCACGGTTCTTAATCTCATTCAAAACTCCAAGCCAGTACTTTGCACTTTCGTTGCCACCAATCCACATACCCATGACTTCTTTCGTTCCATCGAGTCGAATACCGATAGCAACATAGACAGCCTTTTTTACTATTCGATTTTTTTCGCGGAAATGGAAATGAATGGCGTCCATAAATACAACAGCATACTTTCGCTCAAGTGGTCGATTTTGCTATTCTTTTGCGATTGGTAGAATACGATTCGTCATGTGTGAAATCATTTCTGCTGATGCGTCTACACCATATAATTCATGCAGATGTGTGGAGATATCACGCGTGGTCATTCCTTTTGCATACATGGAAAATACTTGATCCTCAATATTTGAGATATCAGTTTGATTTTTTCTCACGACCTGTGGTTCAAATTCGCCCTTTCGGTCACGGGGAATGTCCAAGTCAATTTCGCCCATAGATGAAACAACGGTTTTCTTACTGTAGCCGTTTCTGCTATCATCCGTATCCTTATCTTTGTAATTGTACTTGGAATAACCAAGCTTTGCGTCCATTTCAGCCTCTAGCATACCTTGTAGCGTATCGCCAAGAAGGTCTTTGAGCATCTCCTGGACATCCTGAGCATCCTCTGGTTGATAATGCTCAATCAGGCTGTTAATAAAGGCCTTTCTCTCTAGTGAGAGTTTTCTTTGTCTTGCCATAAAAATATCCTCGTGGATTAATATTTATTCTAACATCAATCCACGAGGATATATATTCGTATCTTTAGTTTACACAAAATTTTTTACAGTCTCATCTGCTCTTGGTATATACATTATAGCTGATATATTGGTTGAAGCCTCTATAAAAGACTTCAGTCCCGCACTTGTCATAGAAAATCTGTATTTACAGACTTTTTTCACACACTAAATTAACACTATTCTAATACATTATATATATTTCTGCTTATTTCCAATCGCATATATAGGTTAACTACATCGTAACAAAGATTTAATCATATTATATCTATCCAGAATCTCTTTTAAAACTTCATAGTCCGGCATTAGCACTTTCTGTTTGCCCTCTTCAACCATCTTATATGCTAGCATTCCCTCTCCCGTACACAGTTCTATTCTCTGCAATAGTATGTCTTGTTCTCCTGAAATACATAAATTCAATTCGTTTAATTTTCTAATATCCTCTTCGATGCTTATTTTTTTGCTTTTTTTCCTTGTTTTTTTTATGCATTCCATTAGGTAAATATTTATGTCTTGTTGCATTTTTAATATTTCCATATCTGTTTCTTCAAGATTAGAAAGACTATTATGGAGCTGATATATTTTCTCTTTCAGTTTTTCCTTTTCATACAGATAAATCGCTTCTTTTGGTTCATGTGCCACCCCGATTGTTGCAAACATAAGCAACATCATAATAATTACAAAGAAAAAAAGAAAAAACATATATTTCACAGTATTACTATCATCCACCAATAATATATTTGTTAACATAATCGGTAGAATTGTTGTAAAACCCAGTTCAAACACCTTTCCCTGTAGTTCAATATTGCTGTCTATATGATTTAATCTTTTATATAACTTCAAAGCCTCTCCGCTTTGAACCAACCTATCTATTTCCCCTCCATCACGATATAGATAGTTTATCACCCTAACACGACGCAAGCATTGACCTGAGCTATCGCTATAGTGCCGCTTTTGATACTCAAGTAATTCCCACTCTTCCTCATCAAAGTATCTCGTTTTATTAAATGCTGCAAAAACTGGTTGCCCAATAGCGATACCTGAACAAGCCATTAGAAAAATCATATATATGATCATAGAAACACTGCCGGCAATAATATGATGATTAATGTAAAAACAAAATATCAAAATTATTTCCACACACGTTGAGCCTAGTATCCATTTGACATAGTTATCAGCACTAAACCATTTCAAAATCTTTTCTTTCATTTCCTTTTTTCCTTTCTACTTGTAGTTCTACAATTCGTGCTATTCCCATCCACCATATGTAACTTACATATGTGTATATAAATAACGTTTCAGTATCTGACGCATTCCCGCCCGTCATTTTCCCTTTCGGTTCTCTCGCTTTGCTTTATTCCATGTTAAAGTTATTATTGGCTTCATCAATTTGTATCATTGGTATGGGTAAAATAGACAGCAGTGGCACGTCGATCGTTATCTGTTCAGAACTGCACATGCCATCCTCATTAACCTTTCTTCTTTCACATACAAATGGAATATTTGTTTTCCCTCCATTCTCGTCGAGTCCTGCATTCTGAAGAAAATCCGCTATGCTATCTCCCATCGTTTTACTGGCCTCTGCCGCCGCCAACAGCGGGCCACAAATCAAATTGTGCATATCAAGGCCATTATACTCTTCCGATGCAGGCATAATATTCCCCTTCTGTAATCACCTTTTTCCCGAAAACAATGTATTTGATTCAATTATACAGCTGTATTATGCATTAATATCAAAGCCCTCTCTACTCTCATGCAAAAACCGTGTCATTACACGCATCCACCACACAACAAAGCCAGAAGCGTTCAAAATCGCCTCTGGCTTTTCCATCTCTCATATTTCATCTTTCTATTTGTAAAGAATATTTTCTCAGTTCTTTCGAATTGGAACAAATTCCAGTTTCAGTTGCATCCCAAGCCCTTTTGCCAGCCGTTTTATCATACCTAAACTGGGATTTCTTGTCCCGTTTTCAATGCGACTTATATCAGCCTGTGTAATACCTGTTTTCTCAGAAAGCTGCTTTTGAGTCATATTCTGTTGTTGTCTGGCCAATATTAGCGCTCTGATAATATCATAGTCTGGTTCTAAAGCATCGTATTCTGACTTTATTTCAGGATTTGACAAAGCCTGTTTCTTAAAATCATTAAAAGAAGTCATATTCCATACCTCCTTCTATAGTCTTCCCTATATTTCTTCGCTTTTATAATTTCTGACTTTGGTGTTTTCTGAGATTTCTTAACGAATCCATTTGTTAATATTATCCGCTTTCCAGCAACAAAAAAATACATGACTCGTGTAATATCTCCACCTTGTTTCGCACGCAGTTCAAAAATGTCACCTTCAAGATGTTCCGAATATGGCAAACGTAGTACCGGTCCAAATTCTTCAAGCAAATCCATAATTCTCAAAATTTTTGCCAGCATTTTCGAATCAAGTGTCTTGAGAAAATCCTCCGCAGGTTTTGTCCCATTCTCCATTTCATAAAAATCGATTTGGTATTCTCTCATCTTTTCTCCTTTATATAATATGTTGTATTCAACATATTGTCAACCACCCACAAGCAGACATACCATTGGTATGTTTACATTACCATATACCAATGGTATAATCAATGCAAATATGTTGATGGAACAACTCTATTTATACGTTATGCTGTTTCAAAAATAGGAGAAAACAATGAATACAAGACATTTAGAACTTGAAAGATTAATCAGATGTAGAGAATCATTAGGTATTTCCAAAATGGAAGCCGCCAAGAGAATTGGCGTATCACAACCCGCATATTTGAGATACGAGTCTGGCGAACGAACCCCTTCTATCCAAATCATAAAAGAAATGGCTGATGTTTTTCATACCTCTGTCGAGTATTTACAAGGAAAAACCTCTTCACCAGCAGTCACTTCGTACACTGTAAATAATACCGATTCTCCTGAACTTTTCGCTCTTGTCCAGAGATATTATACAGCGGATAAAGAACAATTAAAAAGATTAATGGCCTATCTGGACCATTTTGAGGATAGCAAAATCTAATCCAAAAATGTAATTCCATAGGCAATCTATATTTGGATTGATTACCGTACCAATAGGGACACTCCTGGGTGCCATTAGTGACTGTCCCTAATGGCTCACACCCACAGATACAACCACAATGTGCCGTGGTTCTTGGTGATGTGGTGTTTCCGATAAAAGCGCACTCGCGCCAGCTTGCCTCTGCTGCCAATGTCAGCAAATTCCTTCAAAAAATCGTGCATCTCTTCTGGCAAGCCGTCCACCAACGCCAACTGTCCTGCCAAATCTCTTGCCTGTTGTATATAAACACGCTTTTTCTCAAAAACTGCGCCGGAGAAAATTAGCCTGATATTCCGTATCACTTTTTGCAACCTGGATTCAGCCACTGCCCCCATCTCATTATCTCCGTGCTGGCGATAATAAACCAGTGGCTCATCCACTACACCCACGTGATCCTGTCCAAATGCTGCTGCCAGTGCCAACACCCAAATGTCATGCATTTCTATCTGTTCCATATCCTGTAGCTGCAGCGCCAAATCCCGCAGTTCCCGGTTGAATAATTGCGTGCATCCTGCTGCCGGATTTTCCATTAACAATTGGGAAAGTGCCGTGCGTTTTGGGTCTCTGTCAATATAGCGAATGAAGGACTGGCTCATGATCTGCAAGCCTTCGTCCACAACATACATGTCGGAGAAAACGCAAATCGGTCCCTCAACGCCAGCCTCAATCTCTGAAAACTTGTCCACAGTCTTCTCAATCTTCTCTGGCAGCCATACGTCATCCTGGTCTGCAAACATATAATAGTCCGCCTCCGCCTGAGACAACATCCAGAGGAAGTTGGCTTGGGGTGAGCCCTGGGCCGGACCCTCCAAAATACGGTACTTCCCTCCGTGCTCCGAAATCCATTCCTCCATCACATCCATAGTCCCGTCTGTGGAACCGTCATCATGTATGTAACAGACGAATTGCTGATATGTTTGACTCTCAAGGGACGCCAGCATTTTGCCAAGATATTTTTTTCCATTGTATGTAGCAAGCAATATTGCAACCTGTTTCATGTTAAGCTCCTTGCTATCCGGCACCAAATCATTCAAAAAGTAGCACCTATAATGATGTTATCTCCGGCAATGTGCCTGTCACCTGATACAGCGTATAACCCATATTGGGATATTCCTGAACTACCTCCGCACCTTGACCGAGACAATAGCTCACATTATGAACTATGATATAGCAAACATCCGATGGCATTTCGTACCGGCTCTGTATGTTAGTCCTATCAGGTTGCAGCCCCGTTCTCACATTTTCACAATCTATGAGATACGTGTCCAGCAACTCATCCTGTCCCACAGGTTCCAACACCAAGAAGCCTTCCGACGCATGGGAAATGACAAATTCTCTCATCTGCTCCATCTCGGCCATTTCTTCTTCGGAATGTGTATGGGTCTTGTACTGCACATAAACCGAAAGCGCACTATTTCCGATGCACATGCATATAAGAAACGCCGCAAACCATTTCGCAAACGCCGCCTTGTTCTTCCCATACAAAGCCACAAACACCACTGCGACAACCGATAAAACTCCGCTTATTAACCTGGCAATACCGGGCGCGATAACACTTCCATTCTCTGCAAACACCTGCCAGTAGAATAACATTGTTTGATCTATCGTCTGCCCTGCGAATCCCCTCACAGTGATCAAAAGCAAAACAGAAAAAACAATCATTGGGGCAATGAGTCGCCAACCTCTTTTGAGCGATTCCTTTTGTTCCATTAAGTGAAACAGCACAATCACAAAGGGGACAAATGCATACTCCACATATCTTATATGTGCCCTTGGCGTCATACTTGGATAATCCTCCACCGCCATAATCATATAAGACACCACAATCACCGTAACTAGTATCAGAGAAATCAGAAAACGATACAGATTCTTTGCGTCGCTGTTCAATTTCCTATATTCCACCCCCGGCAGAACCATGGGAATCACGCAAAATGCCACTGCAATCATGAGCAGATAAAACAAACTGCCAAATGCAATGTATGTGCCCTTTTGTTTAAGGATGTTCACATCAATCCCTAACTGGTAGTACTGACTGTTGATGTGAGTCATAAGATATGCCCCCACCACTGCAAGTACCAAAAACAGAAGGATGATGCCCCAAAAGCCCCTCACGTTTTTCGTCTTCTCTTTCCTCAGAAGTGTTATCAGGCAACACAGAAGAAACGCCACAGGAAAAATCACCGCCTGAGATTTGGTCAGAAACGCCAACACCCAGATCAGGCAAGCCAGCGCTAAGAGAATGCTCTTTTTCTTCACTTCCTTTTCTCTGAAAAAGGAATATATAACATAAATGAGCATTAGTGCCAGCGGTGTATAGAGTACCTCACTCATATACGTCATGGAATATGTCAGTGTTGGTGAAATCATATATAGCACAACACTGAGTATGATGAGCTTGGGATTGCGAAGCAGACTCTTTGCCAGTCCATATACCGGAAACACACCCAAGGACACAAGAACTGCATTCACAAACGCAATACACACCCCCCGCAGTTTTATGTCCGTTATGGCAAACGCCGGTGCCAAAAACAAGGAATATCCTATTTTATTAAAATATGTGGGAAGATTATAGGTCATCAGCTGATGATTGTTCCATATGCTCTCCCCCAGCGACAAATAAAGAAACTCGTCGGGATAACAGTTGATGGTTCTCGGATAAAAATTTGCCAATAAGAATCGAAGAACGATGCTGATACCAAAGAGAACAAAAACCATATTCCCCATTCTTTTTGTTACCTTGTTCATCCTATAACCCTTTCTACAACAATCAGCCCTGTCTCCAAAGTTTTTTATAAATTGGTCTTGTCACCGCTTCATAAATCACATATACCACATAACATATGAGGTATATCGTTACCGCTGTTCCCAACATATGCCCTATCATATACAGCGCATTCTTTTGAACAGCACTCTCTATACCGAAAAACTGAAGGAACGGAATATGTAACAGATATACGGTAAACGATCCTTTCGCCAATCCATTCAGCCATCCCAATTGCGGAATATGTAATCGGGTAAATATCACAAACAACAGCACCGCCTGGGCAATAACCAGTGGATTGCAGTAATCCCACGCACTGCTTCCCGGAAGTCCCAACTGTTCAGACGCAATTGCCCATACCTGTATCAGAACCAACATCACCACTTGAGTCATCCAAAGGGATACTGTTTTATATTGTCTGTCACCTAGGATAGCCTCAAATCCATACAGGCCGATATAGGCCCCAATGGCGTAAACCAGAAGGAAATTCACGATTGTGTATCCCCCCTGACTCCCGGATATGCTGATGGAATTCAGTCCCGTCCACTCCAGTCCTGTGAAATCTTGCAAGGAATCCACCACCGTGGGCCAGACAGAAAGAATCGCAAAACACGTCAGCAGGAATTTTCCGGATTTGTCCTTGCCCATCTGTTTTAGCGCAATATTAATCATAGGTGAAATAAAATAACACGCGATGTACAATATGACAAAGTAATTATCCGGCAGCAACGCAATCAGAAATGATTTTGCAGAAAATCCCCCCTGCCCCATTATGGTTCGGAGTACCTGTAATCCTGCATCAAAAACCATCACCTGAATCAAAAGTTCCACCGGCTTATGCCAATTTCTCTCTTCTCTCTTGCACAAAAAATATGCTGAAATTAGCAGATATACATTTACAGCGCAGATAAACAGACTTTCAAAGCCGTAAAGAATGATCTTATTCAACGGACTTGCAAAGGAAAATCCCCCACCTATGTCGGCGTTATTATAATGCAAAACAATAACACCAAGCATAGACAGTATTCTCAACATTTCAATATTTGATTGACGCATCGAACTACTTTGCCGCATTTAGCCCCTCTTTTCTCTTTCGAAACCATTCGTGTACCCAAATCGGGTTCGTAATTGCACTCATAGCAATAGAAATCACACTACCAATCTTTACACCAACAATTCCCATATCCATGGCTGTAACAAAGAAAATGGAAAGTGGAATATTGATTATCGCCTGTATCACACTAATGACCACTGTTTTCTTTACATAGTTCACTCCACTCAGCACAGAAGAATAACTGTTTGACATCATGGATAAGATCGTATATACCGCTTCCAGCATAATAATTCCGGAAGCATATGCCAGTTCCTTCTGCAGCCAAATTCTTGCCAATGGTTTAAATAATGGCACAGCCACAAGTGTGCCTGCCGAAAGCACCAATGTCACCAGCAACACCTTACGCATGTTTCTCTTAATCCAATCTAAATCGTTGGTTGCGTTTGCCGCTGTATATGCTGACCACATCGGCAGATTTAAAGATGCATGAACCGCGATAATAATGGTAAATGCATTGTGTACCACAGAGTATGGTGTCACCTCACTGGGGCCGATGAACTTTGTGATGATCATATTATCCGTAGAATAAATCAACAAGGAACAAATCTGTAAGATAAAAAACTGAATTCCCACAGAAGTGACATTCCTTGCATCCGCTCTGTTATACAGAGATACTTTCGGTCTCAGATATCTCTTACGAGCAAAAATATAAATGGAAAATGCCACATTCACCACAATCTCCGCTGAGGCATATAAAATCGCTACCCAGAGAAGGCTTGACTTGGAAATCCAAACCAGAAACAGCGCAACGCCTAACTGTCCCACCTGAACTAAGATTCCCTTTAAGGCTACAACGCTGGATTCCTGAATCGCATAAAATATGGTTGAGCACAGACCAAGCACAAAGTTAATGCAAACGCCGGCTGCCGCCATCACTAACACGATAGAAATAGGCTCACTGTCCAGATTCAGTCCAAGGAATTCCGGCAAATCAAACGCATATACCAGAACGCAGAATACCGCAAACATTGCCATGGAAATCATTCCCAAAGCACAATAGGATGTGGATACGATACTTTGCGCCTTTTCCTCTTCGCCCTTGGCGTAATACTCTGCCAACCGGTTTCGAAGTCCATTTCCAATCCCAATGTCAAAGCTTGTAAGCCATGACAGCACAGAAGAAATTGTCACCCACACACCATATTTCTCATCACCCAGGCATGCCAAAAATACGGGTACATATACCAGGGATATTACCATAGATATGCCTTTATAGATTGGGTTGAGCATAATATGTCTTCTTAACTTCTTATCTGACAGTGCCTGATTGTCTGCTTTATTAGATTCCATATTCTCTAACCTTTCTATTTAGCACAGTATCTCTTAAGCATCGCAAATTCGTAAGTACTACATTCATCATACGAACACAGCCATCCAACTTAGATGGTTTGGCAGTATTGTCAACGCCTTTAAAGCTGTCCACATCGAATTTGGCCTTTTTGCTGACAGCGGCAATCCTAGGCTGATATGTTACATCCATGCCAAAGGGATAACAGTATTCCGGTGTAAGGATTCTCACATCATCTCGGTCAGCAATATAGCGATTAAGTTGAGACTCATCATGCCATCTTGCGATAACATTCCTCTTCAAGTCCTCCTCGGTTGCCCACTTTAACGTCTCCGCCATCTTCAAAAAGGCTTTTGATGTACCTCCGTTCATTGCGCCAATAACATAGGGAACCTGATAACGATATGGCACATAGGCATAAGATTTTGCGGATCTTTCCAGCGGAGCATATTTGGATTTCATGCCAAAATACCCCGGATGCATAACGGTAAAGAGCGCTTCTCCCTTTTCTGTTCGAGGCATCATCTCATCAAACTTCACTTCCGTAACACACTCCATATTGGAGTTGGAGAAAAGCAAATAATCCATTTCCTCCAGTTCGTCTTTGATGGACAAAAAAGTGTGAAAACGAAACAGTGTAATCAACGGCCACGGCAATGTCTCCAAATAATGTCTGTGAATTCTATGGTTGTTCTCTTCATCAAAGACAGTGTCCGCATCGGTAAAAACAAAATAATGCAACTCGCAGTCCTTCATAAAATACTTCTCAAAAGACTGGTAAAACTTTTCCCAAAACACATTGTACTTACCCGTACAAATATATAAAATTCCTATTTTATTCAATGTATTCTCCTCTCCAAACATGGCTTGTTGCAGACTAAACCTCTATCAGATGCCACCCCTCCTGATATATGTCAATTGGCATGTCCACCAGCATCCACTTGGAAGGTGCCACAACAATCTTATCAGGCGCATCTGCTAAATACTGTGCCCACCAGCCGAAGGTGGTATTGCCAATAATAAAATGCTTACATTGGTTCATCACCGCCAGTGAAACGTGTACCGGATACTCTTTGCTCTGTACTACGTAATCAAAATGGTCCGTATCTATCAAGTTATTCACCACGTAATCCACATTGTCTGAGCATATGAAAAACAAGGGGTTTTCCACCTGTTCCGTAATATAGGCAATAGCCTTTTCCCAATACTTCATATCACAAACTTCATAGAGTTCATTTCCCACATTGTGTTCCACTTTGATACTGATACATACGGTATTTCTCTCTCGTATCTTGTCAATGTTGGGATATGTATCAATCTCTTTGAATTGTTCCGGGCGCAATTCGTATCTGATGTCCTCATATGCGTCTTTAAAATACTTTTCTGATTGAAAGTATCCCTCTATAAATACATTTTTACGGGTGTTCAACTTATAATCGATAAAGCCGTTTTCACAGCTGATAATACCGTTTTGATTCAGCCTGGGCTGCCATTTCTTTTCAACGGCATACTTGTCCATAAAATTCTTCCCTACTGCTTCTGTGCTGAAGAATCCTTTTACGGCGCGCTGCTTGATGGAAAAAATGCTTTTTTCAATTGGCTCATCATGAACAAAGCGAATATTCTTGATATCATAATAGGGCAGGGAATCCTCCCAATCCACCTTGAGCACTTCTGTATCGTCAATCACAATCATAGCTTCTTCGCCATATTCTCTTTGAAGCTGTCTTGCAAATGCATATACAAATAATTGGTTGCCGATTCTGCCTCGCAGTTTTACATAGATTTGTTTCATGAATTATGTTTTCTCCTCATAATCTCGTTGATTTTTGCATCATTGCCCCATATCGCCTTGGAATCATATGGCCGATCCGGAAATGCGCCATATTGAAGTTTGATGTCAAAGCCATTTTCCGCAATAAAGCTTTCTACTCTCTCACTGAGCTTCATGGGCCGTCCCGAACAACAATTGATGATTCCGTTGATATCATCCTGCTCTGCCACAGCCGCCACCTGCTGACAGAAGGTGTCAAAATCAATAAAGTCAAATTGATTCAATCCCATAGTAAATGGAAATTTTTTTTTCCCTTCGTTGGCAGCCTGTACAATTTTTGAAAAAATGGAGCATCCGTTAATGCTGTTTCCAACAATATAAAATCCTCTAATCCACTGGAAAATAACCCCTTTTTCGTCTGCCAGGATTTTTACGCTGTTTCTCAAAGCATTCTTGCTGATACCATACAGACTCATTGGATTGGTAGGCGTATTCTCATCTATACTGCCCTCATAAAATCCCACTTCATGCATACTTCCCATGACGCAAACCCTATCGACGCCATGTTCTATCATGGAAGCCAAAAAAGCATAGTGCTTTGGCAAATCATTGATATGGTTGATGGATGCATGCTTAAATCCATCCCGCCAAGCCATATGTAGCACTACATTTGGTCTGCCAAAATACTCAAATGGATTGTCAATCTCAAAGAGATTCACCTCATACTTGTCTGCTCTCTCATCAATAAACTGTCCGGAAAAGTCTGTGGCAGCCACTTCAAATCCATCATCTAATAGCTGCTTCACCACACCTTGTCCTAAATATCCGTTTGCACCTGTAACAAGAATTCTCATATCTCTACTCCTCACTATTGTTTGCCTTTACCCATTTATGCATATCAAAATCATACCGCTTAATCACTCTTGCAGGATTTCCAACTGCAATGGAATAATCCGGTATGCTCTTTGTAACAACACTTCCTGCACCAATAACGGATTTCTTACCGATGGTCACACCCGGCATAATACAAACCTTCTCGCCAATCCAGCATCCGTCTCCAATCTCCACAGATGCGGAGGTCAATGGCTGGTCCATATATGGAGTGGAATCTTCCGGGTTCATGCCATGATTTTCGCTGGAAATCATTACATCACTTGCTATCAATACATCATCCCCCAGACAAACCTGCGCTCCCGGTCCGGACAATATGGTAAATCGGAATCCGATGTAACATCCTTTGCCTAAGATAATCTTGCCATCTGCTCCATTCTGGCTGTAGCACTGCAAGCGGGCAAACTTGTTGATTCTGGTATTGTCCCCCACACTCATATGTCCGGTTCCCTCCAGTGCTGTGACCGGATACATCATTTGTGCACCCTGCCCCCAGTGTCCGAAGTTCTTCTCTTTCCAAAACGGCATAACATCTCTTTTGATTAAGACATGATACGCATAATTCAACTTTCCTTTTAGGCTCATTTGAATATCCTCTTACCAACCTCTAGTATCAAAAATTTATAAACACTCTTATTCTGTATTGCTCTCATAAGTTTCTGAGTGATGCCCGGCATATTCTTTAGCGCATCCAATTCCAGATGTTTAAGAGCCACGGCCTCCCCCATATGTGTCTTTAATGATTGTATCACACCTGGCAAGCCTTTGTTCCTCCATTGCGGAAGTTCCTGCTCCATGCCAAGCAATATCATGAAACACCAGTAATACTGTAGCTGTGTCCAAACTGCTTCATTTGATTTTCTTATCCGGTTGTCTAAATATTCGTATAGAATATTCAGCCTGTCAAAGTAATTGCTATCGTAACTTCTGGACATAGAGTTGACAACATATCGGTAGCAATACCCGCAATTTTCATTATCTACATAAACTCTCCGGGATGCAAGTAATGCCAGATAGGTAAATGCCGCATCCTCCCCCATCTTGATTTCGTTTGGCACAGCCATTTGCCAATCAAACAAAACCTCTCTCTTGTACAGCTTGTTCCATGCTGCGGGAATCAAACCGGCTTCATAGAAATTTCCTGTGTACAGGAGTGACTGTTCCAACTTACGCTTCGCATCCTCTGCATAGAGGCCTGAAGACAACACATTTCCCATGGGTTGTAAAGTTTGCTCATCTCCCTGTGCATATCCTGTCACTACAATGTCCGCATCATTGGTCAATGCCTTCTCCATGACTCTCTCAACGTAGTCTGCTTCCAACCAGTCGTCTCCGTCCACATACATAACATATGTGCCCGTCGCCTGTTCCAGGCCTGCTTTTCTGGCGCTAACCAATCCACCATTTTCCTTGTGCACAACAGATATTCTGTCATCTTCCTTGGCGTATTGGTCGCAAATCTCCGGACAGTGATCCGGCGAGCCGTCGTCCACCAACAGGATCTGTATGTCCTGATACGATTGGTTTATTATGCTGTTCACACACTTGTCAATGTATTCTTCCACCTTGTAGATGGGTACAATGATGCTTACCCTACTCATTTGTCACTCCGCAAACCTTTTTATAAAGCCTTATATACTTTTCAGAAATATTGCCTATCTCAAATGCATCATAAGCGTAATTCTTTATCCATTCTCTGTCAAATTCCTGCAAATGCTCCATCATATAGACAATGCCCTCTGCCAATGCCGTCTTACTTCCCTTTTGCACAATGTGTCCTGCTTCCTTGGGCACCAGAGAATCCACGCCGCCGGAATTGGTTCCCAGAACCGGCTTGCCCAAAAGCATTGCTTCCTGCACAGAGACACCACTGCACTCAAACATACTGGCAGACACGCAGAAATCCATTTCGTTCACAATCTCATACAGTTCATGGCGCTGGCAGGCTCCGTGGAACTCCACAACATCCGAAACCCCTAATTCTTCTGCCATTTTCTGATAATGCTCCAAATATTCCCCTGCACCAATGTGATGCAATACCACCTTAATTCCTTGTTCCTTCAGAATTTGCATAGCAGGAATCAGATGCTGCATCCCCTTAATTTCCAAATCGTATAAAATTGCAACGATGGCTATATTAATATATCCCTGACGGTAATATTTATGTGTCTGCTTATACTTCGGCAAAATGATTCCGTTATAAATGACCTGGAAAGGATACTTTGGATAAATGGCGGATAGTTTGTCCCTGGAGTCTCTGGACACGCACACATTTGTCACACTATTCTTGTATGCAATTTTTGAGAACAGATAGGAAACACCAAAGTGATCCACTCCTGTCAATTCAACGGGAGAGTGCTCTGTCACAATCATGGGAATCCCAAATTTCTTTGAGAGAGGCACGGAATAAAATCCCGCTGCGCCACCGCAATGTGCATGTATCATGTCCGGTTTGAATTCTTTCATGATACGGGCCATTGTCTTTTTCATCTGACGCTGGTTCTTCAGGACTTTTCGTTGTTCATAGTGGCTTCGATAGGTCAAAAGCCCCCACTCTTCCCCGCAAGTCTCATCTTCTGAAATATTCTCGTCAAAGGGATAATAGATTGCCATATTGCAGCCCTTTGCCTTTAAATCCATAGACTGCTCGTAATGGAACACACCGGCTTCCAGCTTCTCTCGACCCATAGGTGTATACCATGAAACAATCATTAATATATTCATTGAAAATCTCCTCTATCCAAAAAACCAACCAACTGAGTTTCCTTGCTGTGAACGCCTCTCTTTTTTTGTTTGGCGGTGTCAATAAAATACAAAAGTGCATCAGGATTAACAAAGAATCTGAAAAATGTTCTGATGTACATATTGGTTATCTTATATAATTTCAGGAGTTGATAGCGTTTCTTCACATATCTGTTATCACTATATTGCTCATATAAGCTGCGATAGAATCTATCCACATCTTCACGAATCAAAGCTTCAAACCCCGACTTCTTTTGGGTGGTTACACCCTCTCCAATCTCATACCAGATTACATATTCATCCAGCAATCTCATATGTCGGTTCTCCACCGCCGCCAGTACCTGGAAGATATCTTCTTCGTACTTGACCTGATTCTGTATCCGGTTCATATATTCTTTTGCAAAGGTATTCTCATAGGTAATGGCCGCTCCGCAGGCATTGTCACTATATAGCACCAGGTTCTTTGTAATCTTGTCTTTGTCATCACGGCGATATGCATCCATATCAAACGGATGATAAAATCCCAGTTTTTCCAGCTTGCCCTCCACAAAACGATACCCTTGAATCAGGCCGAAACAGCACTCGCATTGGTTGTTCTTCATAAAATCATAAATCAACTGTAAGGTGTCTTCGTGGAAAAGCAAATCCCCGGCACTGATAAATTTGACGTATTCCCCTTCCGAAACTTCCAGACCACTGATCAAATTCTTGACCGTACCCTGATTCTGCTTGTTTATTACCAATTTGTAATTCGTAAAGTTTTGTTCCTGCAGATATGATTTAATCTCGCTCTCAGGGAATACGTTGGAACCGTCATCCGCAATCACAATCTCGTAATCCTTCACAGATTGTTTCAGTATAGATGCAAGGGTAAGCTTTAACTTTTCCCATTTCGCATTATAGGTGATAACCAAAATAGTAAATTTCATAATACACTCCATTGTCAGATTCTATTCAGCCATAGGAACCATCCCATTAGCGTCATTGCCATAACTGCAATCATATGATATGGATATACCAGTCGGACGGCTTCCTGGGTGGTTTTATTTCCTGACGCAAACGCCACAGCACACAGTGGCAAAAACGGTAACATATATCGATAAGTGATTCCCCAAATATTTCCGTAATCCGGCGGCGTCATGGTAAAGCCAACCAGAATCATCAACATCATCATGGCTGCAAATAATACAATACAATATATCCGCAATACAATAGGTTCTTTCTTCTCACACAAGATTAACGTGAGAATTGCCGTAAGTGCATATGGTATCCTGCCACTTCCGTTAGCTGCCAGCACTAATGTCTTCACTTGGTTTATCCATTCCGTACAAAACAGCTTTATGGTGTACTTTGTATTATCTCTGATGAATACAACATGCCCCTCCGGCACGAATCCATAGAGAATTCCAAGCACAGTCCTGTATCCTCCGCAAATCAGCCAAATAACAAGACCGACCACTGCCACAAGTGCCAACACCGCCAGCACTTTTGCGTGTTTTTTGAAAAAGCCTCCCAGGCGTGCAACATTTTGCTTTTTAAGCAGTAAAAGCATAGCCACACAAAGCAGTACATCGGGAAGTTTGTTTTTGTATACAAAGTATGTAATAAACAAGTATGCCACATCTGCGGGAATCGCTTTTTTGCTTATAATGTCCAATCCTGTTTCCCGAAACCACAGCAAAATACTCAATGCCAATATCAGCAGAGCAATCATCAGTCCATCGGTGTTGCACGATGCCATCAGGGACACAACATTTACAATTCCAAACAAAATCCATATAAAATCATACCGTTTGGGTAGCAGGCGAAGGCCGATATACAGGCACATCACACAGGCAAGCAGTTGCCCAAATCTTGCAAGGTACAGATATAAAATCGGGTTGATATGAAGCAATTGGGCAAGCCAAATCATGGCTATCTGAGGCCAATATAAAACAGAAGGCTTCGTGGCCGTTACTGCAGCCGATACCTTAACCACATTGTTCTCATAATCCGTGTCATATATTTTGCTGTGTTTCATGACGGATATGATCTTGTCTATACACACTCTCTGATTATTCGCAGCCTGATATCCCCCGCCATCTGCGTTGTCTGAAAAATCCAACAGGCGAATCTGATTGATTTCCTCCGGGACTTCCACAATGTAGTCCTGTCTGTCCGCAACGCCTGCAATGGTGCCGTGTTCATTCCCCGTAACGTGTGCCAGAGCAATGGTCTTTTCCCCTCGTGCCAAGGTATATGCTCTGATAAAATGACGGTACTCATCATCCTTGCTGCCTGCCGGCACTACGATGGCCGCCACAAGGCCAAACACCAATGCCATTAATAAAAACAGCTTGGGATGGAGGCCGCATTTCCACAGGAGTATCACCATAAAAAACGCAAACACAGCCAGGGCCATAATTGCAACAGAAAACAATGTCTTATGGACAAATTGAAACCACTGGCGAATCACCAGTTGTCCATTTAGCATTAGAAAAGAAAGATGATTTGCCTCCCGGCAATCCACCTCCAGGATATAGTCCTGCCCTTGTACCATTCCAAGTTCCGATACATCAATACGATATAAATTGGTATTATCCCCGGTAATGGTGGCTAGATTCAAGTCCTTTTCTTCCACCAGCAACTCATCTTCCGTGCTTTTGATTCTGTAAGCCATCGTGCCTTCAGAGACACCATCTGTGGCAATGGGCACATCAATGGCTGTCATCTCCCGTCCCACAGCAGTGAATCGGCACTGCAAAGGCGTCTTGCCCGCCTCCACCAATTGCGCATTTGATTCGTCAAAGCAGTAATACTGATCGGAGGTGTTGGCTACAACCTTCAGACAGCCTGCCGTGGTATAGACGATGGCTACTACCGCAACAAGGGTTGCTATAATTTTTAATCCAAGAAATATCTTATCCTTCATGTAAACGGTTTCCTATAATCTATGAAACAAAAACAGTAACTCCGTAATGATTTGATCCAATCCCCTCTGCCTTTTAAATCTGCAGTGGAACAACGCCGCAACCCGTTGATGGAATCCGGGAGTTTCTGTAATCTGTTTTACGATTTCATCCTTAGTCTCATCTGAGTGATAGAGGGAAGCAAATTCTGTCAGTTGTCTGCGTATTGCCGATTTATTCTTTTTCAGGTGCTTCATCTGCCCCTTCATTACCTTAAAGGGATTCTTGCTGGCCCCCACTTCGTTGTTGCCATGTTGCCGATAATGAATGTAGGATTCTCTATCGTAAATGACTTCGCCAACGTACGTTGCCACCAAGTAAAACCAGCGGTCATGCATAATTGCCTGTTTGGGAAGATGTGTCCTGATGTTGTCCGCCAACGGGCGGTTCATAACAATTGTGCATCCCGTACAGATATTCTCCACCACCGCATTCTCAAAGCTTGGCTCTTTGTAGCTAAAGTCATTGGGAGCAATCAACTTGCCCTCCGCATCTACCAATATGGTATTACTGCAATACATAACCGGTTTTGAACCATTTCCAATTTTGTCAACTGCAGCTTCTATCTTGTTCTCAAGCCAAATATCATCTTGATCACAAAACGCCACAAAATCGGCATCACTTGCTCTTAATAATTCAAAAAAGCTTTCTGTAACGCCGAGATTGTCGCCCTCTATAACTCTAATATTATTATGTTCACTCGCATATCTTCTAAGAATCTGGCGAGTATTGTCGCCGGAGCCATCATCCCTGATTATAATTTCTATCTCAGGATATGTTTGCCCCAGCAGACTGTCTATCTGTTCTTCAATGTAATGTTCACCGTTATATGTGGACATAAGAATTTGAACAGTTCCTTTACTCTCTATCATATAATACCCTTTAGCCTGTTACTTATGTTTGATGTGCAAAATCCCCATAAAGAAGCTTCCAAAAATAATCTCAATACCAATGACAATCAGTAACATTGCCGGTATGGTTATTCTCATCATTCTCTCAGGAGACAGAGCTCCAAATCCGGTATGACCCCAGATAACAAATGCAACAATTGTTGTTATAAGCCCTGCGAGGAACAAAAGCAAACCAATAACGACACCCTTCTCTGTAGAGGTCTTGTCCAACCAGGCGTCGATTTTCTTCTCTGCCGGAATAAATCCGGTGATTCTCGCATAGGTTCTCGTAAAGAGTGAGAACATAACAAGGTTCACACCTACCATCATTGCCGCTGCCGCATACATCATTGTATGAACGCCAAGTCCCACATTACCGATAGTCAAATCACCCACACCGATGACAATAGTCAAAATCAAACCGATTGCCAAAAGGAACAAGCCCGGATACATAAACAACCAGTTTGGGCTGTGCATCAACAGGAACTTCAAATGTCTCCATCCGTCTGACCAACTGCGAAGATGTGGCGCATGAGAACGGCCATCTTTCTTCAATGTGGTTGGCACTTCTGCAATCTTCAAGTGATTTAAGGTTGCCTTTACAACCATCTCACTGGCATATTCCATACCGGTTGTCACAAGGTTCAGTCCTAAAATTGCCTCTCTGTTATATCCACGAAGTCCGCAGTGATAATCTCCGATCTCGGATGGATAAAACAGTCTTGCTATAAAGGAGAGCACCGGATTCCCCAGATACTTGTGCAATGGAGGCATTGCTCCCGGCTCAATTCCACCCTTAAAACGGTTACCCATAACCAGGTCATAGCCCTCTCTCAGCTTTTCCACAAATGGCATCAGGTGTAAGAAATCATAGCTGTCATCGGCATCTCCCATAATGACATATTTACCCAGTGCTCCGTTGCAGCCTCCAATCAGCGCAGCGCCGTATCCTCGCTCCTCCACAGGAACTACTCTCGCACCACATCTGGTGGCAATCTCTCTGGAACCGTCTGTGCTACCATTGTCTGCGATGACAATCTCGCCGTTAACCCCACTTTCCTCTAAAAAGGTCTTTGCTTTGTTGATACAAGTCTCTAATGTCTCTGCCTCATTTAAGCAAGGCATCAGGATTGTTAATTCAAATTGTTCACTCATAATCTTCTCCTCTATGATTCATTATATTTTTCTGCTTTAATGTAAAATTTCATAAGAAACTTTGCCATCCACTTGGGCCAGAAGTGTAAAAACATCTGGTAATCTTCTTTTCCCCTTATATTTCCATTATTGATTGTATTGGAAGTCTCGGACCCCTCATGGACGCGATGAAGTGTCAGCCTCTTGGCGGAATACACAAACGCACCCTTTTCCCGAGATAGTTTCTCCCATTCTTCCCAGTCCAAATTACTTCTGAATTCCGACACAAATACCGGAGATGGCAACTTGTCCTTGATATAGCATACAGACCAACAGGCCACCGGATTGCCAAAGGAAAGCGATAGTCTTTTAAAAAACCTCATCCCTTGAAAAACTCTTGGTTTTAATGGGGTAAGCATGATTCGCTTGATTCGTACCATCGTTCCGTTGGGAACCACTTCACCATTTCTCAGCTCATTATATCCGGTAAAATAGATCAATGGATCTTTTGAACTGTTTATATGTTCCAACATGTCAGCCACATATTCCGGTTCATATCGATCATCCTGATGGGCCAATGTAACCAATTTCGTATCACTGCTTCCATAGGCAAAGTTCCAGTCGTTGGCAATCCCCCCGGGACCTTTGTTTACGAAATATGGAAGTTGATATTTCTCAGCCATACCTCGAATAAAAGCATTGTCTGTAGATGTGGTCACAATGATATTTGATTTTACTCTCTGTGCCAGCAGGGACCTGATACATTCCTCCAAATAGGGACTTTCCTTATATGCGCACACCGCAAAGGTATGATCCGCTGCTGTATACTTTTCTTGTTTGTTCATACTGTGTTCACCTTAAAACTTGAATGTGTCCTTCAAGCCAACCCATTTCTGGTCTTTCTCACTGAGGTTTAATGGTGTGCCATCCCACAAGGTATATCCCTCACCGGAAGCAGTACCCTTATACTCTCCAACCACTTGCGGCCATTCAATGCCTATCTCAGGATCGTTCCAAGCCATACCGCCTTCATCTCCGGGATGGTAGAAGTCTGTACATTTATAACAAAACTCTGCTATGTCAGAAAGCACCAGAAAGCCATGTGCAAAGCCCTGGGGAATATAAAACTGCTTTTTATTCTCCTCCGTCAACTCTACGCCGTACCACTTGCCGTAAGTGTCTGAATCACCGCGAAGGTCTACAGCCACATCGAACACACTTCCCTTCACCACCCGGACTAACTTGCCCTGGGGGAACTCTTTCTGAAAGTGCAAGCCACGAAGCACACCCTTCGTAGAAGATGACTGATTATCCTGTACAAACTCCATAGTGAGTCCGGCCTCTTCCATATCTCTCTTGCTGTAGGTTTCCATAAAGTATCCTCTTGCATCTCCGTGAACCGCCGGTTCAATAACACAAAGGCCCTGGATTCCGCCTACATTCTTTTCAACTGTAATCTGTCCCATACTACGCCTCTTTCTAATTGATAAAACTATGATAAATTGTCAAAATCCAACTCTGCGATGTATCTTCTCACAGCATCCTGCCAGGTTGGAAGTGGGTTGAAACCATTCTTCTCAAGCTTTGACTTGTCCAGTCTGCTGTTAAAAGGTCTGGCGGCTTTTGACACGCCGTACTCCGCAGTAGTCACAGGCGACACCTGAACACAATCCGGTCCATATTCACTGTGACCGGCTTCTACCGCCAAGCGAAAGATTTCCTTGGTGAAATCATACCAACTGATGTAACCGCACTTGCAGCCTTCGTCAGTATAACCATCTCCCACCAGCTCCGCATTGGTTGCGTGGTAATAGCCGTATTTCTCTGTCTCAATCATATCACAGAGAAGAACGGATAAATCCAGTGTATAGGTAGGTGTTCCAATCTGATCATTTACAACGGTGAGTTTATCATGTGTCTTAGCAACATTTAGCATAGTCTTGATAAAATTCTTGCCGTTCTTGCCAAACACCCACGCTATACGAACAATAAAGAACTTGTCCAATGTCTCGGATACCGCTAATTCCCCCGCAAGCTTTGTCTCACCATAAACATTTAGGGGCGCATAGTCTGTGCAATCCGGATCCCACGGAGTCTCACCCTGTCCGTCAAACACATAGTCGGTAGAAATATACACCATTTTGCAGTCATGCTTCTTGGCTGCTTTGGCAAAATTCTCCGTGCCAAGTACATTCACCCTGCGCACCAGTTCTCTCTTATCCTCATCTTCTGCTGCATCCACGGCGGTCCAGGCTGCACAATGAACGATGACATCCGGCGATGCATCAGCAATGGCCTTTTCCACCGCATCCCCATCTGTAATGTCCAGTGAAACATATTCACATGTTGTCACAGGGGTTCCGTCAGCCACTCCCGCATACTGTGGTGCCAGATCAGACGCTACACACGCTGCTCCTCTTTTATCTAATTCATTAATCACATCGTGGCCAAGTTGTCCCGCCACGCCTGTCACGAATACTTTCATATCTCTCCTTAACGATTTGAATACATCTTGTCATAGTAATTCTGATACTCGCCGGAAATGATTTCTTCCCACCATTCCTTGTTGTCTAAGTACCACTGAATTGTCTTCTTGATGCCATCTTCAAACTTAGTCTCCGGCAACCAGCCAAGTTCGTTGTGAATCTTGGTTGGGTCGATGGCATAACGCATATCGTGTCCCTTACGGTCGCCAACATGTGTAATCAAGCTCTCCGGCTTACCAAGCTCCTTACAAATAATCTTAACGATATCAATGTTAGCCTTCTCGTTGTGTCCGCCAACGTTATATACTTCACCAACACGGCCCTTGTGGATAATAAGGTCGATTGCCTTGCAGTGATCTTCGACATACAACCAGTCACGGACATTTAAACCGTCACCGTATACCGGCAATTCCTTGTCTGCCAATGCATTGGCGATGCAGAGAGGAATCAATTTCTCCGGGAAGTGATATGGCCCATAGTTGTTAGAACAACGGCTGATAGATACCGGCAAGCCGTATGTTCTGTGATAAGCCATTACCAACAAGTCTGCTGATGCCTTTGATGATGAGTAAGGGCTGCTTGTATGGATTGGTGTTTCCTCTGTGAAGAACAAGTCCGGTCTGTCCAGGGGAAGGTCGCCGTAAACTTCGTCTGTAGATACCTGATGATAACGCTGAATGCCGTATTTTCTACAAGCATCCATCAGTACAGCCGTACCGATAATGTTGGTGTTCAGGAATACTTCCGGGTTCTCGATGGAACGGTCAACGTGACTCTCTGCGGCGAAGTTGACAACCATATCCGGGTGCTCCTCCTCGAAGAGTTTGTAGATTGCCTCACGATCTGTAATATCAATCTTAGCGAACCTGAAGTTGGGGTTATCCATCACAGGCTTCAATGTAGACAGATTACCTGCATAGGTCAAACAGTCAACACAAATAATCCGATAATCCGGGTATTTGTTTAACATATGAAACACAAAATTTGAGCCAATAAACCCTGCTCCGCCAGTTACAATAATAGTCATAGTAAATCTCCTTTTCTTTTAGTATAAGTTTTCCTGATATTTGCCATCCAATACATCCTTTAGGTATTGTCCGTATTGGTTTTTCTTTAACATCTCATAACGGTCTGTAATTTCCTCTTTGGTAATCCAGCCATTCAAATATGCGATTTCCTCCAGGCACGCAATCTTGCGGTGCTGATGGGTCTCCACAGTCTTGACAAAGTTGGTTGCGTCCACAAGGCTCTCATGTGTACCTGTGTCAAGCCATGTAAATCCCTGTCCCAGAAGTTCAACATTCAGAGCATCCTTCTCCAGATAAATGCGATTCAAATCGGTAATCTCCAATTCTCCTCTGGCGCTTGGCTTAAGATTCTTAGCATACTCCACAACCTTGTTGTCATAGAAATACAATCCGGTAACACAGTAATTGCTCTTAGGTTTTTCCGGCTTCTCTTCAATAGAAATCGCCTTACCGGTCTTATCAAACTCTACGATACCGAACCGCTCCGGGTCATCTACATAATAACCAAATACCGTTGCACCCTTTCCTGTCTCAGCATTGTCTACTGCCGCCTTCAGTCTCTTCTTAAGACCATGTCCTGCAAAGATGTTGTCTCCCAAAACCATAGCAACAGAATCATCTCCGATAAAATCAGCTCCGATGATAAACGCCTGAGCCAATCCGTCCGGACTAGGCTGCACTGCGTAGGAAAGATTGATGCCGAACTGGCTTCCATCCTTCAAAAGTTCCTCAAATCTAGGTGTGTCCTGTGGAGTTGAAATAATCAAAATATCCCGGATTCCGGCATTCATCAACACGGAAAGCGGGTAATAAATCATTGGCTTGTCATAAATCGGTAGCAACTGCTTGGATGTCACCATGGTGAGTGGATAAAGGCGTGTACCTGAACCGCCTGCGAGAATAATTCCCTTCATACATAACCTCCCTTGTATCATTCTTTTCCAACAATAACCATATTATAAAGTGTGCCCCTGGGGCACAGTCAAGTCTTTTATTACGAATTTGTTTTTTTGCAAATAAACACACCGGCGTCCTTGGTAATGGGGAAGCCGTCATCCCCTACCTGCTTTTTCACAAAGTTCCGAAATTCCTTATAACGCTCCAAAATAATCTGATTTTGATTGCCATGGCAGGAGAGGATGTAGGAAATCAACGGCTCGGCGTCGGTTACCAAAAGGGCATCCTCATACTCCATCCATTGCACACCTGCGAAGAATTTCCGCAACATCTCCCCACCATTTTCTTTGCCAAAATGGCTATATAGTTTGTGGGCTGATAATATAATGCGGTCGTCAAATCCTTGCACCAGTTGGGATATCTCACTCATGTGGGCACTGCCGTAGGCGCTGCAGACAAAGGTTCCCTTCGGTTTCATCACCCTCGCAATCTCCCCGCAGGCCCTCTCAACATCCTGACAGTAGAAGAGGACATGGTTTGCAACTACCAAGTCAAAGGTCTCATTCTCGAAAGGGATCTCGTCACAGGAACATACCTTGTACTTGAAGTTGCCCTTCCCCTGTAATGTTCTTCGAGCATCACGCACCATTCCTCTGGATATGTCCGACAGAACAATCTCACAGTCCTCAGGAATCAGGTCTGAATTCTGTAGCCAGAAACTTCCGTCACCACATCCCAATTCCAGAATTCTCATACCCGGTACAATCCTGCATTGCTCAAACACCCATGGGAACCAGCCTTGTTTATTCTGAGAATACAAACGATGTAAGTCAATTCGGGAGGAAATATTTGAGGCATTTTGATATTGCTTCTTTAAACTGTTCTCCATCCCGGTCAGTTCCACCAACTCACGCATCTGACTCCAATCCACCGTCTCATTGTTTTCCAACGCGACTGTGGTGTTCTCGATTGCAGTGGCTACCAACTGCATCTGCTCAATACGGTCCTTCACCAGTTTTAATTGCAGGTTCAAGGAATTTGCCATAAATTTGGTATCCGTATTGTTGATGGTCATCTCGCGAATATCGCTCAAAGAAAAGCCCAGATATTTCAACAGGAGAATCTGCTGCATCTGAGCCAGTTCCTTATCCGTATATAATCGATTGCCCTTCTCCGTCACCATGGCAGGCTTTAAGATGTCATGCTCGTTATAGTAGCGAAGTGTCTTCTTCGTCACGTGTGTCAACTTCATGAACTCGCCTGTAGAGTAATAAATTGTCTCCGACATATGCTACTCCTGGAAATTTACTTTTTGAAAAACCAATGATATGTATCATGAATCACCTTTTGCGTTATCAAGGAACATATCACAACACTGGCCACAAATATCACGTCCTGCACCAAAGTGCCTGCAAAGGACAATCTTGCAACAAAAGGTCCCAGCATGACAATCCACAAAATATGCCACAGGAAAATGGAGAGACTATTCTCTCCCAGATATGAAAGCCCACGCCCTACCAGCGGGATGCGGGACAAATATCTGCTGATGCGTATCACCAGAACACTTCCACTCAGTGCAACTACGGTAAAAAACAAAATACCCAGCACATTTTGTTGTGTTCCGTAATTTCTCATGTGAATATCATAAACGTCATGCAACACAACAAACATACCTATACATACCACATCTACCACTCCTATCTTCCAGCTGAGCGGCGTATTAAATTCGTCTTTTCTTCCAATCAAGTACCCTGCCAGCATAAACAACGTGGTAACTGGTGCCACATCAATACACCAGGGCAATAACATCTGTGTGCCTCTGAATATCTGAGCCACAACCACAAGCACAACTACGCCGACCACATATCGCCACAGTTTGTCCTTTGACAACTTTGTCACCAAAAACAGCATAATATATGACACTGTCATGGCTGTTAAAAACCACAGGTGTCCGCTGAAGAAGTCGTCTGTAACCCATGGGTTTCCCGGGTCATAGAAACGTCCCCACAGAATACATACAATGGAGCGCGCATTGATGACAGACATTGCGTCCTGCCGGAACAACATCACAGCCCGAATGGCAAGCAATCCCACACATGTGCAGAAATAAATACTGACAAACTTTGCCACACTCTTTTTTAGTCGATCAAAGCTATTCAACTTATTGTACTTGCCAAGCAGATATCCTGATATCACAAAAAACATAGGCATATAGAACTGATTCACCCATACATCTGCTTGCATGGAAAGTACGGAACTATGCACCATAACAACCAATATAATGCCTATCCCTTTTGCAACGTCCAAATATTTATCTCTCATAGTTTCTCCCTGTCAAATGTATCCTTTTCCCCAACTATTGGGTTGTGCTCACATGGGTTCGCTGATACAGAAAATATCCATATTCGCTGACCACGTAATGGAAACCCTTTTCCGCCAGAAATTCCGGATTGCCAATATCCCCCGGCAACACAACAAGATCGCATTCCTTCTCATTGGCATAATCAAAATATGTTCCCATATCCCCGCCATCATATACATATATGGCGTATTCCTCCGGTTGATATTTCCCCAGTTGTGAGGCAATGAAGGTGGGTAGAACAACTTTTTTGTTAGATTCTACTGTTTGCATCATGGCGTCAAGTCCGAGTATGCTTTCGTCTACACCGTAAGCCACGCTCTTTTTGACGAAGGGGTCATATCTGTTATTGTTGATGTTACCTAAGATGACAAAAATCATCATCAGTGCCAGAAAAATCTTTGATTTTCTGCTTGCAGTAGCTCGCCAAATCATAGCAAATGCAATTCCCGTGATTATCATTACCGGGAGTGTGTTAAAGAATGCAAATGCTTCCTGTATCCCATATGGGTCCCTCATAAGAAGGACGCCCGCAATAGCGAACACACCTGCCAGCCAGAGCAACATGGTTTTGGCACCGGCATCTGCCAGATATTTCGTTTTCTCATCGCTGTCCTTTTTCTCAGCAAAGCAGAACAACACCAGCACACCAAACACTATCAATATATAGTTCCATCCATACTGTGAGCCCTGTATAAATAACGACTTAAGATTTTCTAATAACACCTGTCAATCTCCTTAACAACAAGAGCATCATATAAATGATAAGGCATAATGCTCCGATGATGATCCCATTTTTTGCCAGCAACTGTCCTGCCAACATAAGTGCTATGTAGCGCAGAATTTTTTTCAGAATTGTGGAGGGACTTATCCTGTCACAAACAGGTTCCACTGTTGTCACAAACAACAGCGGCAAGATAAATGCCGTCCAATAGACAACTCCATTCCAGCTTGTAGTGAGAAGTTTCAGTGCATCCGTCACGTCACTTTTGAACATAAAGCTGATATAAATCAATCCAACCGAAAAAAGAAAAACAGTCTGTGTCCGCTTCTCCCCGAAGAAGGTCTCCGCCACCACCTTGTATGCCCAATAACAGTGCAACAGAATGGCACAGGATACCACGTAATTTATCATCACTGTAGGGGAGAGGTCTGTCAAACTGCAGAGCATCTGGTAATATACCAACAGCGGTGAAATTCTCGTATCCTTCACCCCTACAAGCAATTCCTTTGTATAAGGATTCATATAGTCAATGGCGTTACACTTCATCTGTATCACCAGATTTTCTATTGTCATATCTGCCAATGTGGGTATGGTTCTCATATGAATCATGACTGTTACAAGAGAAATGATAGCAACCGCCCCCACAAAACCAACAGCGCTTTTTAAGGATGGAATATTCCATTCCCTTTTGATTGCTGTATACACAATCAGCACAACCGTTGCAGCTATCACCATCCAATTCCAGATTCGGCAAATATCCCCGGGCGTTTTCCCGGCTACAAACATGATTTCGCACAGCAAATAAAAAATGGCAAATTGAAATACATTCCCCCACACAATTGCACTGTGCTCTTTTAATTGAAATCGTTTACCTATCAGGTAGGGCAAGAAGAGTTGATTCAAGGCCACTACTCCTATTGCCCATATGATACTTAAAAACATATAATCCACCTATCCATTCTTCTCACATCACCTTACAGATGAATGTACCCTCTATGATAAAGAAGAATCACTCCCAAATAAACAACCGATGGTAGCAAAATGAGAAATGCCTGCCATAAAACATATAGTTTCCTTTTGCGCCACGCGCATATCAGTGCAACAATTGCAACGGTTGCAGGACCCATCAATCCTCCCATAAGGGAACACCCTGTAGCTGAAATGACAACCAGCAAGATTAGCACTTTTTGCTTAAGCGTCTGCCTCTCCGGAAGCAACCGCCAGCAAATAAGCAACAAATACGGCATTACCACCAATGACATTGCACCCTTACCATTCCACGCATACAACAGCAATCGTTTGGACATGGTTTGAATGGAATACGCCGAAAACTCTGCAATCAACACAAAGAAAAGCAAAAATGTGTCTGCGAACTCTGCCTTCTTATCCGAAATCCACTTTGCAAACTCGTACCATGTAATGTAAAAACAGATGACATACACCGGGCACATAACCACTTTGCACAGTATTAACGGATTTATCTTAAGACTCATAGCAATCGCTGCGCAATACGGATAATATCCGCTGAACACATACTTGTAATTCAAGCGGGATACATTATTCATATCCGTAATCCCCGACACAATATCCCGATGATAGAACCGATTCGTATAAACCATATCCTGAATCATTGGAATGTAGGAAACATCATCTGTGCCTCCCCCGGGGTAGAAAAACAAGTAACGAATCACCTGAAATCCTATGATGACCAGTGCAACATAAAACCATATACTATGTCTTTGCCATGTAAAAAGTTTTTGGCCATTGCGAATTTCCTGTACAAGAGTCTTTATTCCCAGCAAAGCCAAAAGAACCAAAACTCCATTAAATATGCCCGTGACTCTGGACACCGGTTGGTCCATGAATCGCATGGGCACATAGATGATTTGGAATACCGCAAACGCTATTACGAATCCCAGTACATATCTCAATGGCAATTCATGCTCCACTTTTATATTTTTACAACATGCACTACCCAGTAAAACAGGAAGTAACAGGTAATACCAGATTAATAGCAAGATACTGATACTATAGTTCATACTCTATCACCTCCGGTCTGCGCAGCACGGTGTAGTTGTCTGTCTGTCCAACCACATAAAACTTAAGATGCTCCAACACTTGTAACTGAGGATTGGAGTTCCCCACCACAATATATTTGTAGTCAGTTTCCTCTCTGTTTTTCAAAAACTGGTTCACCCCCCGCTCCCCGTTGATTTCAAATTTTTCGGGATAAAACAGGGAGCCTTGCAACACCAGTCTGGGTTCATATTGGCGAATGGTGTCCAGATAATTCTCGTTTCGTTGCTTGACATATCTTCCAACCGACAGACTATCCGTGTCCACAATGATATATATCTCATCCTCGGCGTTCTCAAGATTCGCACTGTCATAATCCCCGGTTATCATATCCGCAATGGTGACACCTTCCTGAGCTATGTGATAAATATTTTCTGCTCTGTTGTATTTTCCAATCTCCGAAAATGACATCCCGGAAATAGCAATGGCTATGGCAATCACCACAACGGCCGCTCTTTGACTTTTGCCCAGTCTTTTTGCGGCATCACACAAGGCATATGCCATAGTAGCAAAGATTGGTATTAATCCAAAAAATCTGACGTAGGTTCCCGTCAGCGTAAAATCCGATATACCAATCCTTGGCAGGAAAACTGTCATAATAGGATTGTATATAAAGCATACCATTACAACAATGCCATACAAGACAAAAGCGTCCGACGCCAACACATTTCTCTTCCTGTTCAGAAAAATGTATCCAAGGGAGACTATATACAGTATAAAAAACGAATTGTATGTCCAAAAATCATATTGTATTTGTTGTATCATTTTCACCATCTCTACTCAAAATAAAAATTTTGACTCCGCTTCCAAAGGAAGCGGCAAATCCACAAACCACAAGCAGCACAATCACAATAACAGAATACAGCCTTTTTTTTCTCATAGATTCTCCATCTCCCGAATTGCTTCTTCCACACTTTGAGGCACAATCCAATCCTCCGGATGCTTCATCTCATTTATGGTCTTAAAATAATTCAGATAGTTTTTGTCAACCATATGTGGATGTCGGTTCACACAATCATACAGAAAAATGGTCTTGACTCTGTCATCAAACCACAGTTTTGAAGCTAACGCCGCCGCAGATGAAACCGTCAAGAAAATTTTGTCCTCAAAGTTGCCGTTTATTTGAATGATTTCCCAAGGCATACGGCTTTTATTCACAGCGATATTGGTAAATCGCAGGATGTCATTTCTCGGATGTGTCTTAAGGATAAAATTCTCCGGACCGATGGCTTCTATCATTTCGTTGAACACTTCGTAATCGTTGATTGGGTCCATTTTGTCCTGCACAAAGGATTCCTCAAAAATGATAATCTTATATTTTTCAAACTCATCTGCTTCGTTATCATATCCAAAGACTCTGTTTAAAAGTTCCTTGTCCTCTTTACTGTCCTTGGAATACTTGGGCAATTTCTTTTTCTCATAAGGACAATGTACCTGCATCAGCGTCGGCTCGTATAAATAAATCTCCCGGGTGACATCTCGCAGTTTAGGAATTCCCTTGAGAGCGCAAATCACCGTCATAATCTTGTCCAAAATGGTAAAATCATTCTCGTTGGTGTAGGTACTATACCCCTCCTCTATGCGGGAATACTTGGTTTGTCCCTTCTTGGACAGATATAAGTAAATCTGGCAAGTGGGTATATCATAATTGGTGAAAATAAATCTGTCATACTCTAAGTTTGGCAATCCAAATCTCTCTAAAAAAGTCTCTTCTCTCTCCAACACCAGAAGGGTCTTGCGTATCTTATGAAATATGTTGCCGCCGGCATATACCTTCTTAACCGGTGCGAAATATACGCGATGAAACAGTCCGGTTTCCTGCAAATTCTTTGCAATCCGGTCCATATCATTGGAATAATCTGTGAGAATGATATCCACCTGATCATCCGGCATATAATATCTTTTCACTTGCAGTGCTACCAAAAGCGCACTATACACATTGCACACTACCAACGCTTTCATGATATATCCTTCAATCTCTCCTCATAGTATTGCTGAAGTTTTGCAGCGTATACGGAAATATTTGGAACCTTTTTCCCGGCCGTCTCTACAGGGATTCTTTGCATCTTTAACAATTGATTCGCCCACTGTCCCGCAGCTTCATCCAGGGACATATAAATTGCATTGTCATTGACACCGGCCTCGTGAGAAACTGCCGTAGACATTACGATGGGCAAGCCATTGGCCTGGGCCTCCCATGCCACCACCGGCATGCCCTCATAAAAACTGGGCAGACAAAATACGTCCATAGCGGAATATAGTCTATCACAATCTGATCGAGAGCCAACCATGAGGACTTTATGTGAATCTTCCATCTGTCCCACTAGTTCCTTGACTTCCGGTTCACATTCTCCCTCACCCACAAGCAACAAGTAAGCATTCTTCTCCTGTCTCACTACCTCTTCAAATATCCGTATCAAAAAAGGATGATTCTTGGGGTAAGTAAATCTGCCAATATGTCCCACCACAAAAGCATCCATAGGTATGCCCAGTTCTTTGCGCACAGACTCTCTGACCATATCATGGAATGTGAACTTATCTACTTCAATTGCATTTGGCCAAACAGATACCTTGGCACTTTGCAGCTTATGCTTGCCATACATCCATCCCGCAGCATGGTCACCACATGCAAAGTAATCTGTAGCAAACAGTTGATTCCATGGACGCAGCATATATTTTAGTAATGTCTTTACGCCCTCACCCCATTGAGCCGTGGAGTGATTGTGGCAAATGCGGACAGGTACACCTGCTCTCTTTGCCGCATACAGTGCAAACAATGACATTGTGCTCAGGTGAGCATGTACAATTTGATAGCCCCGGTCTTTAAACGCTTTTTTTAAACATCTGTGATAGGAAATCACATGACTATATGGGGGAATCCGATAAACCTTTGCCCCCATGTCTTCCAGTTCCCTAAGCTGGGGAAGCAGACTATCCTCTGTGACATAGAAGTCAAACTGAAACCGACTATGGTCTATATGCCTGTAATAATTCACCACCACAGATTCAATTCCGCCATAATCCATTCTATTGATAATTTGGGCTACACGCACCATATCACACCTCACTACTGTTCCTGTATTATCATGGCTTTGCCAAGTACATTCTTGATCCATCCCACCACTTTCACAAGCAGCTTTGCCAGCAGATAGATAACTGCGGATGCAACAAACAGAGTGACAAAGAATTCAAGGAAAAACCGCGGGGCGGATACCATTCCCCAGCGTACCTTGCATACATAAATAGCTACCCATTGGCTTAAATAGATGGCGTAGCTGAACTCTCCCAGAAAGTTGAAAATTCTGCCGGAAAATATTCTGGTTGAAATGCCCAACTCTGAAAATGCCAAGGTGGTGGCTATAGCAAAGCACAACACCACAAATGGCTGAGCCTCTCCTCTCAGAAAAGATCTCATATAACAAATAGGGAACGCAAATGCAGCCAGCTCCACCATACTCAGGATGGCCACTCCAAATCTTGTCATTTTCCCCTGATACGCCTTTAATTTCCCACAGAGATGATAACAGAGCATTCCCAGAGAAACCCCTGCCAAAGCACGTATCGTACTGTCATAGGTAATGCCATTCCAGTCAGTCTCTGATTGCAGTACCAGTATTTTACCATTTTTGTGCATCAGGTATGCATATCCCCCAATCACAATCAGAGGCGCTATCACTTTGAAAAATGTATCTTTGTATCGATATGCCAAGGGAAACAGAATCATAGATACCATTAAAAGTGCAGAGATGTACCAGGCAAAGGGCAACGCAATTGCTTCACCAAGTCCCAGTGATTGCAGCATTCCAAAGCTCGACGCACTCTGTAACATAGCCTTTATAATTTCCTTGATTCTAAATCCGCCAAACTGATTATACAATTCATAAGTAAATTTAAGAACAAAAGAAACCAAAAATACGGGATACAGCCCAAGAAATTTGCGTTTCATCACAATAGCTGTGGCTGTCCCACAATTATACTCAGACTTCTCTGCCATTCTCATACAGCTTAGTGCTAAGAGAAATCCCGAAACAATAAAGAAAAATTCCACAGATATGTGCCCAACGAATCTCAAATCCTTTCTCCCACCAGACTTCAATATCATGGTGTACAGATGTGAACCTACAATACACATGGTAAATATGAATTTCATAAAATCTATTGTTCCGTTTCGCTTTTTCATTTGTTATCTCTCTTCCGTCTCATTATTTACACTATATACTCGTCATCCTCTAATTGCAGAAGTTCCTTGACGTTTTCTCGATTTGTTCCGTTCACAACATAGAATCCCAGTCTACTTCCACTGTCAACAATAGTCCTGGAATACAGTTCTTCCAACGCACTTACATGTACCAACTGATTTGCATGGCATTTCTCAATCTGTGATAAAGTCTCCAAATCACTTTCATCGAAGACGAATCGAATCCCGGACGCATTGTTCTGAGGAATGGCAATCTGTGGTTCCTGCCCCACAGCAACATCAATCGTTGCTTTGACGAAATCAATACCTGTAGAAAGTTGTACGAGATGGGAACCAATGCAGTCGCCACCCATTCTCGACCCAATCTCTATGATGTTGATCTTTTTCCCGGAAATTCTAATTTCTGTATGGGATGGACCATTTTCTACCTGCAGGACATCCAATGCGTTATAAACTGTTGTCCTTACCGATTCAGCAACTTCTTTACTCAACCCGGAAGGTTGTATATGTCCTCTTTCAATGAAGGAGGGGGCTCCTGTTGTGTACTTCTCTGTGATTGCCAACAGGGTGTGTTTGCCCTGATAGGAAATGCATTCACAACTGTACTCTTTCCCTTCCAGATATCCTTCAACAATGGCTTTGTGTTCAAAGGAATATTCTGCAGCGCACCGAATTGCTTCTTCCAGTTGACTCTCATCCGTAACCTTAAAAATCCCTCTGCTCCCGGAGCGATCCGTGGGCTTTACAATAAGAGGATATTCCGGATTTGGCATCTGATTGCGCAATTCAGAGGCATTCTCCACCTTAAAAAAATATGGGGTTTTTATCCCCCCATTTTTTAATGCCTGCCTCATAGCATACTTATTGGTTGTCTGCTCCACACATTTTTCGCTGTTACATACAAGACCTAATTTTCTTGCAACATATTGGGCCGTAATGTTTGCCAAATCTGATGCTATAGTCATCACTGCATCCGGTTGGATTTCGCGACATTTTTCTAATATTATTTCCTTTTCCACTATACTGATGGGATAGAAATAGTCAGCGATTTCTTTGGAAACCGCGCCATCCTCCCAGGCAAAAACATGGGTTTCATATCCCAACTCGTTAGCCTTTTCTATTAAGGGAAATTGAAATTCATTGGCCCCTATTACAACTATCTTCTTCATGGCTCCATCCTATTGTTTCTCATAAAATTCTGTAATTTTATCTACAACGAAATCTATATCTGACTCTTTCATATCATAATACAGTGGAAGTCGCAAGAGTCTCTCACTGTCCTTTGTTGTATAGCGGTCTTCTCCAACAAACTCGCCAAACTTCAGTCCGGCAGGAGAACTATGTAGCGGCACATAATGGAAATATGCGTTGATCTCATTTTCCTTCAAATAGGAAATCAGTTTGGTTCTCTCTTCCAAATCCTTTGTCTTAATCCAAAACATATGGGCGTTATGCTCACAGTGTTTTGGTATCGTGGCCAGTTCAATTGCTTCTCTGCTTCTCAATGGTTCTAAGCGCTCATAATATCTATGCCATGAATCCAATCTGCTTTTGTTGATTTCTTCTGCCTGTAGTAGCTGTGGATAGAGATATGCCGCATTGATATCACTGGGCAAATAAGATGAGCCGAGGTCAATCCAGCCATATTTATCAATTTCTCCACGAAAATACTTGCTGCGATTTGTTCCCTTTTCACGGCAGATTTCAGCCCGCTCCACATCCTCTGAGTGATTGACACATATAGCTCCCCCTTCCCCCATGGTATAATTCTTTGTTTCATGGAAGCTATAGCATCCGTAGTCACCAATGGTACCCAATGCTTTCCCTTTGTAAAATCCCATAACACCCTGGGCGGCATCTTCCACCACAAGCAAATTATACTTCTTTGCAATGTGAAGAATATCATCCATCTCACAGGCAACTCCGGCATAGTGGACAGGGACAATCACTTTGGTTCTGTCTGTAATGGCATTTTCAATCAACGTCTCATCCATATTCATAGTATCAGGACGAACATCAATGAATTTGATTCGTGCACCCCGCATCACAAATGCATTTGCAGTAGAGCAGAAGGTATAAGAAGGCATGATCACCTCGTCTTGCGGCTGCAAGTTGCACAATACTGCCGCCATCTCAAGTGCCGCCGTCCCGGAGGTTGTAAGCAACAACTTGTTGACAAGCAGTTGGTCCTCAAACCATCTGCTACAAAGTTTTGTGTATTTGCCATCTCCCGAAACAATTCCATCTGTCTCAAAAATGTCCTGTATGTAATTCCATTCTGCTTTTACCGGATAGTTAAACTTAATCATTGCTTTCTCCTGTTATGGCCTTATATATCTCCCTTAGTGAACTCGGCTATCATATCGCCATATCCACGGCGGTCGCTTCCGGGCCATGCCGTTGTAGCCCAATCCTTGCACTCTTCACACATATGTCCGTCAGCATAACAATTATGAATGTGCATATCTCGCAAATTCTGATATTTATCGGATTTCCATATCTCATGGATGGTCTCTTTGGTGTAGTCCCCGATCTCTGCTTTTCCCTGCCAATCTGCCGGACAAAACAATATTTTATTATCCGGATTTATGGATACACGTTCCCATGGATATACGCATGGTCTTCTCGTCTCTTCAAACACTTCCATTTTGTTTTGCATATTGGCCCCACCTGCAGTATGAAGGTCTCTCATGACAACATAGTCAACACCTTCCTGCTCCCAGAAGTGCTTGAAATCATCTGCCTCGTGCTTATTATCCGGTTGTTTCACATAACTGACTATCACTTTTGTTTTAGAACCCAGTTCTCTCTTTGTGCAAATCAAATCTTGCACTCCCGCAACAACACGTTTGAAATTGCCTCCCACACGAATCTTGTTATAGGTTTCTTCCGTATAGGCATCGATACTGATATCCACCATAGAAATACCTGTGTCTAACAGTTTTAATACATTGTCATGTGTTAAGGTAGAACCATTTGTTGTTATAGAAACAAACACACCGGATTGCTCCACCGTATAGCTCAACATTTTATAGACATCTTTGTTGAGAAAGGGTTCTCCCTCTGAAGCGAACCGAATCTGCTGGCAATACCCTTGACCATAGTCATGCACCTCATCTGCTACTTTTTTCACCACCTCAAAGGACAAGTCTCTGGCTGCATAAATATCACTTTGGGCGAATTGGGAATGAGGACAATGGATACACGCAAAATTACATCTCTCTGTGATGTCCACAATAACCTGTGAAGGGAATTCCCTTTTCAATCTTCCGTTAAAATCATATATTATTTCGCTCATAATTCCCCCTTACCGTTCCATACTTTGAAACGTTTCTTCAATTACGTCAACATAATGCTCCAACTGTATATCTTCTCTGCTGACTAATTGTAGCATTTTTTCCGATGCCTCTTGGTAATGTTCTTTATCTTCCGCTAAGTGCTTGATTTCCCTGTATAAGTCTTCATAACTTCCTGCAATGCAGTTCTCCCGTTTGATAATTGCTGTAACATCTCTCCATCGGTCTGTCATAACAACCGGCAATCCCTTTTTCATGGCCATAATGACGCTTCCACCACCCCCCTGACGGTCCGGGTCAATATATGCATCACACATACCATAAAGGTTTGCCAATCTCTCTTCAAATCCCCAGAAGATGATACGTCGGTTCAGAAACAGTTCACATTGTTTTTGAACCATAGATGGTTTGATGTCTCTACCCACAATAATCCAGATAAAGTTTGGGTTATCTTTCAGGAAATTCGCCGTAGCTTCGAAGAAATCCTCCGTCAATTCATATTGCATTCGTTTTCCAACTGTAATCAATATAAACGCATCCTCCGGCAAATAATAATCGCTTCGCTTATAATCCTGTCCACCGGTAACATCGTAATCAATATAGACCGGGCACTCAGCAATCTGTTTCTCCTGCACGGAATGATATCTCTCATTTACAACCATACATTGTTCTCTATTGTAAGTAATATACTTGTCAACCATCATACTGGTGCAAAAGCCACTAATGGAGGATTGCAACACTTTATATTTTTCTTGTAGAATCGGGAGCGCCAGTGCATGTTCCCAGGAAATATCTAAGATATATTCAGGACGAAATGCATCAATTGCATTAATGTAGTTTGTCAATCGTTCTTCAACGTTTTCTCCCTCATTATAGAATAAACATCTCTCGGGAAGTATTGTTGTATGCCATTCCCTGTTTGCCGTTGATTCTTTCCTCATATATCTAAGTTTGCTTATGGAAATATCATCTCCACAGTCCAAATCCAAATCTGCCACAAAGATTTTAACGTCATATCCTCTATTCAGCAGATTTTGTGCAACGCCAAACCGAAATAGCGCCGATGCCGCTGATGAACTATCTCCCAGGGCATTTACCGTAATGGCAACACGTTTTGTTATAGAGGGTTCCTGCCCTAAGTCCCCTTTGTACAACTCTTTTATGGTGCGGTTAACAAGTTCACGATGTTGAACATAATAATCATCATACATACATTCAGGATAAAAGAAATTAATCCAGGGCAAATCCTGAACACCTAGCCAATACCGCTCCAACGGATTTTCAAGTCCATCTATCAAATCGCAGTACTCTTTCATTAAATCTGCATCAAATTGCTCCGCATGGTAGAGATCCTGATATATCGTTATTCTTTCTTCTACAGTAGTAGCTGTCCTTAACAGAGCAATTCTATCTTCTTTTGACAACCGCTCTTGTGTCTGCTCTGTTTCAATTTGTTCTATTGTTTTTGTTAAGGTGTCAATTAATACATCATCCTTATATATTTTGACAACGATATCATCTGCCAAAACACAGGACTTTCTTCGGAATTCAAATCCTGCATAATCATCATGAAACATTTGATATTTCTCAAGTGCACCTCTGCTTAGCCTGTCCAGATTGGCATCTCCTCGAAAGAGGCCTCCCGACCAGATTTCCACCCTGTCATAATTACAGCGCGGCAACAGCCACCCTGTGATCTTGACTGTATTTTTTTCATCCCGGGTTACGGTAGCAATATTTCCAAAGACGAAAACCTTTTTATTAAGCATATTAATGGCAGTGTAACGGATAATACTGTCCCTAGTTTCTTCCTTTGTCATCAGATAGCGGCTGCACAATTTCTTTTCTTCAACACGACTCTCTACCGCACGCATGAGCGCCTGGGCAGAGACATCTGACTGAATATGTTCAAATTGCTGATTAACCGATAACCTATGGTCCACCATCTGCAGCAATTCTTCTTTTGAAATTTTTGTCTCAACGATATGAAGTAATTTGCTTCTAATCTTTTTGCCAAAGCGACTCATATTTTCCACACTTTCATACTAAAAATTATTGTAAATAAAGGAACTCGCATCATAGCCATTATTGTAATATCCAAAAATAATGACTCCAAACAGCAACATCAAGTACAACAGCCAGCGGAACCAAAGATTCTGTTTTCTAATCCAATCCCGCATGGATATCTTTTCTCTGCATATATCAATGAAGATTAAAATTCCTATAACAAATAATGTCAAACTAAACTGTTTCTGACTGATGCCCAATTTATATAAGGAACCATCAAAGAAAATCCATGGATTGAATTCCGCAAACATTTGCTTGATGATTCCCAATGCATTTCTAGTTCCATTAGCACCAAAGAAAATCCATGCAAAGTTGACAAGTAAAAATGTAACGGTTCTTTGTCCAAAGCGATAAGAGAATGTATCGGTGCGCACCGACAGTTTTTTATTAATTCCATTGATCGCCGGTGCAATGACATCCTCCATTACTTGGTAGACTCCATGAAGCAGTCCCCAAATGATAAAATTCCAACTGGCACCATGCCATAATCCACTAACGCCAAACACTATCATAATATTGATGTATTTGCGAAGCTTCCCCTTGCGATTTCCACCCAGAGGAATGTACAAATAACTTCCAAACCAACTTGTCAATGATATGTGCCAACGCTTCCAAAAGTCTCGAATGGTCACTGCCAGATACGGTTGGCGGAAGTTGTCCTTCATCTTAATCCCAAGCATTTGGGATGCACCCAGCGCAATATTGGTATATCCGGTGAAATCCCAATAAATTTGCAACGTATACATGATACTTGCCAAGAATACTGTAAATCCGGAATACTGGTTGTAATTGCCAAATACGGTGGACACCATCACACCCAAACGGTCGGCCACAATCAATTTCTGCGCAAATCCCAATGCTGCCAACAAAAAGCCATCCTTGACATTCTCGTAGTCGAAGGTGATTTTACGTTCAAGTTGTTCCTTAAAATCACCAAAGCGCTCAATAGGACCCGATGTCACTTTTGGAAAATAAGAAATGTACAACGCGAACTTAAAGAAATTCTTCTCTGCTGCATAAGTACCGCGATACACGTCAATGGTATAACTGATAACAGAAAACACATAGAAAGAAATACCCGCCGGCAAAATAAGAGACACTTCGTTAAACTGATATGACATATGTAACTTCTCTGCAATGGTGTTCACATTCTCAATAATGAAGTTAGAGTACTTAAATACAACCAACAAGCCAATACTAAAAATCAACTCCAGTATTAGGATAATGTTCTTTTTCTTTTTATTCCCCTGATATTTTTCAATGAAGCAGGCACCGATATAGACAACAATGGTAGTTGCCAACAAAATAAGCAGGTTTTTAATGCCAAATAAGCTATAGAATCCATAACTCATCACAAGAAGCCAGTATGGCTTTGCCTTTTGTGGCATAAGGTAGTAGAAAATAAATACTCCCAGAAAGAAAACTATAAATTTCAAAGATACAACACTCAATTTTCACCCTCCAGAACTCTTTGTCTATACTGTTCCCAACGCACATAATCATCATTCCAATGTGCCAGACTCTCTTCGCCTCTCCGGTCAGACACATCATAGTGTTCCATGATATATGCACCAATGTAGCTGGTCATCTTTTGATTTCCATACACACTTAAATGCCGCCAATCCCGCAAGTCTTTTTGATAGTCAAATCCAATGTCTTCTATCAAATGTAAGCAGTTCAAATAGTCAACATCATTTTCATCTGCCACCAGGCTGAAAGCATTCCACATACGTTGTAATTCTTCACCGTTTCCATGATTTGTTTCACCGGTTGCATAACTGGGATAATTAACAAACAAAAGTTGTATGTTATTTTCTTTACATAATGCTGTGATTTTGTCTATGTAAGTGAGTGCTCTCTCCGGAATCTGGCACACGTCATCTTCCGGTAATACAGTCAATCCCTGTGCAAAAACACTGGTATCAAATATCACATCATCCTTTTTTGAATATTGGGCAACCGTAGCGCCATAATTGATACTGGTTACTTCTTGGAAATTGTTTGTTGTAACATTTTCCCAATTGCCATGGTAAAACATAAGGGGAAAAACATAGTCCCGCCACTGTCCTTTCGGAGTCAAGTCACAAATGGCTTGCAGCTTTGTCAATCCAAAGGGCATATTATCCAGCAAAACATGTACTCGCGGCTCGCTGGATTCCACTGTAAGGTATGAGACATCTATTACTACAACTTTGGGTTGTTGGTAGTTAAGCGCCTCTTTTAACGCCCAATAACTATTAGCCAAATCATGTCCTTCATTTGCCAAATTAAAGGACACCATTCCGTATTCATTCCACAAATCCAAGGGTGATATCCCGTTAAATGTTACACTCGTCCCTAAAAATAGTACATCAGCATCCTCATCCATGTCATAAAATGGGACACAGGACTGTGCACCGGATTTATCTCGAATCACAAAGGTTGCATAGTTAAAAATCATGAAAAAAATGATTGCAAACGCAACGATATGCATGATATGTTTGATTTTTATTCTCAAGTCTATCTCCTATCTCTTCTCCGATTTTGTCTGTTCGAATTATTTTATCTTATTAAGTATTCCTTCAATTCATCCAAATTCGACAATACGGGTTCCTCACCAACCAGCTCATAATCTTCTTGAGCCTTAAATCCAAAACCATAATCTATCCCTACAAACCGCACACCTGCAATTTGGGCGCCGTTATAATCGTGAATAGTATCTCCCACAATAATAGCATTTTTCGAATCTGTCACCTGTAATTCTTTCAGACAAGTTTTGATGATATCCGCTTTTTTCATGGTATTTGCAAAGTCTGAGCCCAAAATATAATCAAATCTTCTTGGGAAATCAAAGTGCTCCAGCAATTTCATGGTATAATCATGTCTCTTATTGGTAGCAACTGCCAGCTTACACCCTTGTTCCTTCAGGAAATCCAACAATTCATATATGCCTTCATAGGGTGTTGCCTCCAGGAGGAACCTGTCCTTGTATGCATCACGGAATGTTTCCGTAGCCTCGTCTACTTGTTCCTGGCTCAATTGATATACACTTTGAAAAGACTCATATATTGGTGGGCCTATAAAAGTCTTCATAATCTCGTCTTCCACCGGGGGCAATCCCATTTTATCGATGGTATATTTCACCGCTTTTAACACGCCTACTGATGTGTCCAAAAGAGTCCCATCCAGGTCAAATAATATACAATCCCATTTCATCTATTTACCCTCATATTGTGATGCAGTGAGGAAGGTGATATGCATTTCGTCCTTCATTTCTGCAATCTTTTGCGTGATTTGCGTATTTACTCTCTGCAATCTGCCAAAGTCGTCTGACAGGTTGAAGCATTCATCGCAGTAGGAATCTGTAATAGAATTCATATCATATCCATCAAACCCTGCCAGTGTGACACTGGCAACATCCAGGATATATAACAGATTCAGTACCATAGCTGTGGAGTTGTCCACAATATCCTCTGCACTGTCAATAACCCGTTCTGTATTTACAATATAATCAAAATCTCGGTTCAAACTGGATACGTTGGATGTGGCAACCATACATGGTTTTTCCTTCAAGTTCATAATCTGATCCGTCATCATACCATATCGCTTGGAATTCCCCACAAACATACCGTCAATCTTGAACTTCTCAGGAATAAAGTTTACAGCGATAACCTCCACGTCATTGGCATCCATATACGCCTGAATCTTGTCATGCTCCGAAGAAATTGTCTGTCCGGGAGCCAAGAGTAGAATGTCTTTGCCCTGATATTTTTGCTTCAATTCTGTAATGGCAGACTCATCATCAAATTTTTGATTCTGATAGTTTCTGTAGAGTTCTTTGATATGTTTTTCGTCGTAGTTAAGTTTCTTATCTTCCTCAATCTCTTTTACAATCTTGTTAATAGACTTTACAGACAGTGTTGATTTTCCTAAAAGATAGCTGATGTAATTAGGATGACAGTTATTAGATGCTGCCAGATAATACAATAACGCATATCCCCAAGGTGTTCTATTGTAGATTGGCATAATGCTGGTGTCGATAATCTCCAGCAACTGGTTCATATCATAATTCTTCCCATAGCAATCATTTAAATGCATTGCCAGCAATTCGATTGGCGCATTTCCGGCACTCTTACCTATACCGTAAGCACTACCATCTAAAATAATAGTTCGGTCCGTCTTCATATCCAGCAATTCGATGGTATTGGCATATGCCAACTGGAAATTATTATGAGAGTGATAGCCTATGGCTACCCCCTCTTCCAAGTTGTGATTTAACAGTGCAAAATAGTGTCCCACCTGTTCCTTGTGCATCAATCCATAGGTGTCTACAATTGCCACACCATATGGATGAATTTTATTGGCCGCCTCGCAAAAGTCCAGAATATCACGGTCTTCATACGACGTGATGGAAACTAACTGCAACGTGACAAAATAACCCTTGTCCATTAACTGCTTGCCATATTCAATCGCCTTATACATATTCGGTTTCTTAAAGATAATGCGAATACCGTCAATGAAGGTTTCTTCTTTTGGACAAATATTTTCCACGTCGCAAGTTCCATAGTCAATCATGGCAACTATGGTTGCATCCCCCTTGTCAACCTCACCGAAGACCTTGTTCATAGAATCTGTATCGGGAAAAATTGTTCGATTCATGTCAAATACTCGTCTCTGATCCAGCAAACCAATCTCAACAATATCCATTCCGGACTTAATCAAACGTTGTGTCACATATTTGATGGTGCTGTTCCCAAATTCCCAATCATTAACAAACCCACCGTCTCTTAATGTACAATCTAATAATTTAATATCCATAATGTTCTCTCCAATGTATTGTTATTCTTTCAAAAGATAATGGCCAAACGCCTCTACCGACTGACCATATCTAAGTTCTCTATCCGTATTATCATCAAACAGATAATAGGTACACATCTGTGCAATATGCTTCCGAAATGCAGTCCTTTGGGACTCTGTATATCCACATTCAATTGCCTTGGACAACTCGTTCTCTATATCAGCCTTTGTCTCCGGCTGATAGATGCACCCCTTATTTCGCAATTGATTATAGCCTAACATCACAGTAGCTGTTTCTCTAATACAAGACACATAGGCCGTTTGGGACATAATCGTAACCACCACATCCGCATAATCAATCAAGTCATTTAAATTGCCCGATGCTACATAGATGACGTGCTCCGGGATCCGACTTACATCAATTCGCTCTATATCCAGGGGATGGGGTTTGAAAATCAAATTCCATTGATTTCTTTCGGCCAATTGCGCCAAATACAGCATGGCATCAAAACTGCTTTCAAAGAAAGGTGAATGGAAGGCCTTTGCCTCTTCTGTATATGGAACTATCCCGGAATCTGTATCATAATTTCCGGCAAAAATTATGATTGGACGATCTTTCATCATCCGACTTTGAATTCGGGAAACAACATTGTCATCATTTTGCTTGTTTCGATTTAATCCACTGGCCTTCAAAAACGCCCAAACCCGATCGGCATGCTGCAGTTGTTCTTCCGTTACGGGAAGGTTAATAAACGCTTCACTTTCCCGCGCCGGATAACTGGCCCCCATTTGACCAAGGTTTTCACACGCATAGGTTCCCGGCAAAACGCCATACTCAATATATTCCACCGGAATTCCATTGGCCTTACACACATGGTCACATATCATATGCGAAGCCATGAATTGATTCCATATCAATACCTGATCCGGTTGCAATATTTGAATCATTTGCTCATAGGCATATTTGTATAATGCCGCATAATATTTCGCACTATACTCGTCAAAGCCTTTTTTCATCCAATAGGCAACGGCGTTTTGGATATAACCGTTATTCTCATACACAGTCTCACAATCCAGACTAATGGTATTCTCATGAATATCAAAATATATAAACGCCGGCAATCGAACTCGCTTGAACTTCTTTTCCCACAAATGATCTGCATTGTTGGCAATTTCATCCAGAGTAACAAATTCAACTTTGCCCTCTGCCTCCTCTTCTATGCGGGAAAAAATATCATATAACGAATGTTTCTTTTCCGTGTACATATGCCCTACCACGACAATACGCTTTTTGGTCCCCTTTGAGCCCACCTCATTAAGCAATCTCTTATAGCGCTTGACGTATCTGCGAAGACCAGTCTTCTTGTAATAAGAGCGCTTCAGACTCTGATATATTCGAAAAATTTTAAATTTTAAAAGAAATGGTTTTAAAAACTCTTTTACTGATTGCAGTATCATGCTACTTCCTTATAAATCCATATATTTCTTTTCTCGCGTATCTTCTGTACTACGGGCTAAAAGAACGCCCTCGGCAATTCTCCAATCTTCTTCGTTGTCCAAATCCGCAGACTCATCCTTTGGAATTGGATATGTACCTAATTTGCCACCAAATACGGGGCACTGACCTGACTCCTGCAAGCGGATAAAGGTGTCCTTTTTCCATGCAGTCATAGCCCACACAATCTCTTCGATTGGCTCCAACTCATCATTTGGAATCTTATCACTGCCGTCGAAATTTATTTTCTCACCCTTAAAAATCGCCTCTGTCTGGTTTGAAATAACTGACATGACGGTATCATAGTCATGTTCCTGAACAAAGTCAATAAAGCCATTCACTGTCTCCTGACGCAATGTGGGAGAAGTCGGATTAATCATTATGACATAATCGCAATCGTGGTTCTTTAAAAACTCATAGACAAAATCGCGATTTGTCGCCTTGTCATTGGCAAGTTCAGCGGGTCTCTCGTGGAAATTAATTCCAAAGCGTTTACACGCCTCTCCCAATTCTTTGCTCTCCGTGTTAATCCAGATACTCTCAAATCTGTTGGAATTTAATGCAAAGTCGATAGGGTACTGAATCAAAGGCTTGTCCAGCATATAACGTATATTTTTCTTGACAATTCTTCTTGATCCTAATCTCGCTGGTATCATTGCTACTAATTTGTAATTGTTCATTTTCTTTCCTCCTGTTTTATGTCTATTTACCATCAACATATTGTTTCCAAATTGTCTCATTCATATCTCTGAAATCCGTCAGATTATAGTGCTCCTTGAGTACTTTTCCTAGCCATATGGCAACTTTTCTTGCACCGTTATCATTCATATGTCCGCCATCTGCATAATCTGTTTCACCATCCAGCCCGATTTCATCCACATGCTCATATAGATTGTAATATGCACAGTCGTTCGCTTTTGCATATTCTTTCATAGCCAAATCATAGTTCCATTCTCCGCCATGCGGAGTCATAAGAAACACCACTTCAACATTATTGTCTCTACACATGTCCACCATATGGTCCAATGTGGCAATGGCATCTTCACTCAAATCGTATTGTTCCATAACATCCATACTCTGTAGTTCAACGGGTGTTATATTCTCTTTCGTATACGGCGTGGCATTATAGCCCATAGTCTCATACAAATTCTGTGTATTTGTATTTAACCGGAAACCAGCTTCTCCAACAGATTCCCAATTTTTTTGCCAACAAAAAATCGGCATCATATATGATATGTATCTGTAAACGTCTGTGCCGAAGCACCGGTTCAAATATGATATTTTCTGGGTCGAATTTCGAATTCCTCTCGTGTAATACATCTCGCCATCCATATCCACGTCTTCTAATAGTTCATTTACTTTATACGTTTCGATAATAACAACCTTTGGTTTTTGTGTTGCTAATACCTGATCTAAGAATAACTCCGTTGTATTTAGATGTTGCCAATATGCCCCAAAATTATATGCACCAATCCCATAACTTCGGTACATTTCCGATGTGTCAAGATCCTTCCATATATGGCTTGACCCCAACGCCACCACCTCAAAGGTATCCCGGGGCATACTTTGAAATGTTTCCACCTGATCAATACAAATATCCATACTTGTATGGCGAAGCACCTTCCCCCAATATCCGGCAATTACAAAAAACATACAGGCAAATACTAGGCACCTTATCCATTTCGTGTATCTCTTTTTACAGTTTTTCATTATTAATCATTCCACCAAAAATTGTTTTGATTACTATCTTGATATCTAATCCGATGCTCCAGTTTTCAATATACCAAATGTCGTATTTTACCCGCTCTTCTATGGAGGTATCACCCCGCAGACCGTTAACCTGCGCCCATCCGGTCATTCCCGGTCGCACCTGTTGCCGAACCAGATATAGGGGTATATCTTCCTTGAATTGGCTGACATATAGTGGTAATTCCGGTCTCGGCCCAATCAGACTCATCTCACCCACAAGAACATTCCAAAGTTGAGGCAATTCATCTAAACTACACTTTCTGATAAAGCTTCCAAATTTCGTCTTGCGTTCATCCTTATCTGTAGTCCATCCACTATGGTCCACATCGATCCGCATACTGCGAAACTTCAGCATTTGAAATGTCTTCTTGTTCTTCCCGACTCGTTCCTGTTTAAACAGAATCGGTCCGGGACTGGTCACCTTGACGCCAATCGCCACAAACAACATAATCGGGCTTGTTAATATCAGTAGGGCAAGCGAACCAATTACATCTGCCCCTCTTTTAACAATTGCCCATCCTACATTATCCAACGGTGTAGCCCGAAGGTTTATTAGTTTGGTATTGCCAACACTTTCTATCTCAGCGTGAGTTGGATAATAATCGTTGTAAAAAGGAATCAGGTTCACCCGAATCCCCTGTTTGTCCGCAACATCAATTACGAATTTCATAAACTGTGTTTCATGGGGTTCCAGTGCAACAATCAATTCATCCACCGGGTGTCTGTCCAAGATTTGTTCTAATTCTTCGTAGCGCCCCAATCGCTTTCCCAAGCCTTCTTTGTCAACAGCACTTACATAGCCGTCTATGGCAAATCCAAATTGCGGATTGGCATTAATATCCTGCACATACTGCATTGCAAGATGTCCGTTTCCGACAATGGCCACATGCTTTAAGTTGTACCCTCTGGATCTGTAATAGTGAAGGATACTATGTACTGCCACATGCTTAACAAATACCACCGTACTTGCCGTCACCCAAAAGATAGCCAGTAAAATTCTGGAGTAATTAGTTACATGGTCTAAATACAAATAAGTAGACAGCAAAAGCACCCCAAGTCCATTGCTGACATAAATCGTAAAGAAGACTTTTCCATAGGTATGGATTCTCTGTGAATGGTAGAGATGCGATATATAATATGTCAATATGACAATCAGGTCATATATCAAAATGACAAATATCCATTTGCCATCCCTCAGTTCCAGACTTTCCTTTCCGTCCATAATCCGAAAACGAACAAACACAGAAAGATAATATGAAACAAAAATTAAAATCGCATCTAAAAATATATTTATGAAGTTTAAAAAACTCTGGTTTCTTTTAATCATAATATTTATTTTCCTGCTTCCAGCCCTCTCACATACTCCTGCCAAGTTAAATAATCCTCATTCCAATGCTGAAGTTCAGTTTCATTCCTTCGGTCCGGAATATTATATTGTTCTTGGATATAACTTCCAATATAATGTGTGATTTTCTTATTTCCATTGATATTTAGATGTCGCCAGTCTGCCAAATCCGTTGCGAAATCAAACTTGATTTCATCTATCATATGAAGGCAATTCATATAGTCCGCATGATTTTCACGGGCTACATCTGCAAATCCATTCCACAATCTTTGAAGTTCCTCGCCGTCCCCATGATTTGTTTCTCCAACAGCATATCCGGGATAGTTTACAAACAGGATGTCCACATCATTGTCTCGGCATAGTTGGGTTATGCGGCCTATATACTCTTGCCGCTTTTCATCCATAGGACTTTTTTCATCTTCAGGCACAATCACCATACCTTCTGAAAACACGCTGGTGTCGAACACCTTCCCCTCTTCATCATAGGATTGCTTCATAACTGCTCCGCCTCTGTTTAAGGAAACGATTCTATCAAAGTCTTTCGCCGATAATTCTTCCCATCTTTGATGATAATAGAGTAACGGAACAAAATAGTCTATCCATTCGGATTCCGGCGCCAAATCCCTAACTCCTTGCCACTTAGCTTGTCCCATTGGCATATTATCAAACAACGTATGTATCATTCCTGTACTGCTGTCCCTTGCAATATAGGATACGTCCATTACAACTAACCGGGGCTTTTGAACCCTTAGTGCATCTTTTAATGCGTAATAACTATTGGCTATCCCCTGCCCGCTATTTGCAATGTTAAAAGAAACTATTCCGTACTCATGCCATAAATCCAATGGAGAAATCCCACAATTAGTAACACTCGTCCCTACAAACAATACGTCATACTGTTCATCTTCTTGATAAAACGGTGCATAAGAGGTTGCATCGTCCTTATTTCTCATTACATCCGTAATGGATAAAAAACACACCATAAAAACTACCGCAAAACAGACGCATCTAATTATTCTTTTCATTTATGATAGGTGCCCCCTAATATAGTTTCCAAGTTCTTTCTCATCTCGACCAAAATGTTTTTCATCTGTCTCTGTGGAGCCATCAAACAAATAATACTTACATAATTGCGCAATATGTATTTTAAAATTATTTCTTTGCAATTCTGTAAATCCGTTTTCTATTGCCGTCTTAATTTCTGATTCAATGCTCTCCAACGAGTATGCCTCATACACGCAGCCTTTGTTTTTTAACTGATTATATCCCAACATCAAAGTTGCGGTGTTTCGTATGCAGGAAACATAAGCTGTCTGTGACATAAGTGTTACAACCAAATCACTATAATCTATCAAGTCATTAAGATTACCTTCCGGAACATAAATGACATTTTCAGGGATATTTGCAATCTCCGTTTTTCTAACCATTATAGGGTGTGGTTTATATATTAAATTCCAATCATTTCGTTTCGCCAAATCTGCAAGATATAGCATCGCATCATGACTACTCTCAAAATTTGGGGAGTGATATTTTCTGGCATCTTCTGTATATGGAACAATTCCACAGTCGAAATCATAATTACCCGCATACAATATAATTGGTCTATCCTTTTTTATCTGGCAAGAAACCTTTCCTACAATGTCATCGTTTATCTGGGTATTGCGATTAATTCCGCTTGTTCTAAGGTATTCCCAAATCGCTTCCGCCTCTTTCAGCTCGTCCTCTGTAACGCTTTGTTTTTTGAAGTCTTCCGGACAAACTGCCGGCACGCTCTCTCCCATCTGCCCTAGTTCTTCCAGGCAAAAAGTTCCCGGAAGCAGTCCGTATTCTATATAGATTACTTTAATATTTTTCTCTTTGCATATATTATCCATCACACTATGTTCCGAACTAAATTTATTCCACAGCATGATATAGTCTGGTTGTATTTTTTCTACCGCCTTTTTATAATATAAGTACTTTAAATAGATGGATTTTTCAGCATCATCCCTATCCATGCCACGTAGTATTTCATTTTGAATTGCATTTTGGAGATATTGCTTTTCCTCAATTTCCCTTTTCATCTCCTCAGCATCTACATGACAGAATTTCAAGCCTTCATTGAAAGAAGGCATTTTTAGGACATTATATCCATAAACTCCCAAATAGTTAGATGCAAATGTCACCTCATCTAACATCACAATCTCTGTATCTTGCCACTCTTTTTTCAAGAAATAAAGTCGTCTATAAAAGAACTTCTTCTTCGGTCTTCCTAAATAACCGACAACCAAAATTCGGTGCTGATAGCAATCTTTATCATAAGAATCCAGCTTTCTATTATAAATACGCATTACCTTACGAATGCCTATGGAATAGTAATGGTCTCTCTTCTTTTTCGAATAGGCCTGATATAATCCACACTTCTTTAATAATTTTTCCACAATTGTTTTAATCTTGGATTTTATCTTTCTTAATGTTCTTTTCATTTTTCCTCCTAGGACATGAATTCATCATATAGTGGCATAACTTCATCTGTGGGCCCTATCATTCTCAGGTCCCCTTCATGTATCCACAATACGGTATCGCACAGCTTGCTCACAGTCTCAGAACTATGGGACACAATAACCACTGTTCTGTTTTCGTCTTTGATCAACTCTCTCACCTTTTTGTAGCTTTTCTTCTTAAACTTAGCATCTCCCACGCTCAGCACTTCATCGATCAACATAATATCTGTGTTGAGTATTGCGGCAATGGAAAATGCCAATTTTGAATACATACCGCTGGAATACGTTCTCACAGGCTTGTCTATAAACTCTTTCAACTCAGAGAAATCGATAATTTCTTTCATTTTTTTCTTAACTTCTTCCTCTGAAAATCCCATGAGAATTCCTGACAACATAATATTCTCTCTACCGGTCAGTTTCTTCTGAAACCCGGTACCAATCGCCAGTATGGACACGCTGTTTCCAAACAAATCAATGGTTCCTTCATCAGGAGCAAAGATACCCGCTATTGTCTTCAGCAGAGTTGATTTCCCGCTTCCATTCTTTCCAACAATGCCCAGAACCTTTCCCTTTTCCAGTTCAAAGGAAATGCCATGCAACGCCTCAAAATATTCCACATCGCTTTTCTTGAGCTTAAACAAATTCTTCTTTATGGAACGCTTCTGGACTGTTCGATATCTCACTTTTACATTTTCTACTTTGATTGCAATATCCTTCACTTATATCACCTTTACATATGTATTCTCGTTTTTGTATATTGTTCTGACTCCAAATACTGACACAGCTAAACCAATGCATAGCCAAATCAGCATCCACTTAAAATCCGGATCTGAACTGTATAGCACACAGCTTCTCAGCCCATCCATAATCATTGCAACCGGATTGCATTTCAGTAATATCTGGCCATATGGATTTGGCACTCGTTTTGAGAGAGAGTAAAAAACGCCGGAAAAGTAGAACAAAAGACGTAGAAAGGCATTAAGGGCATTGGCCAAATCCTCGATAAACACACCACCATGTAACGCCAATGTGCTCAAGCCAAAGGTGACAACAAACAATATCAAGAACAGGGGTATTGCATATACCACCCGATATGTCAAAGGCACTCTGTACATCACCATCATAATGGCCACAAAGCCAAGGGATATCAGCATCTTAAATCCATTGATTAGCATCTCTTGTACAACAAGCATATACTTGGGTATATACACTTTTGTGACAATAGAACTATTTCCTGACACTACTTTCACGCTGTTCTTTAATGTGTTTTGAAAAAAATTCCAACATGACAATCCTATAAAGATAAACGCCGCCAAATACTGCTCCGACTTCTTAAACACAACGGCTGCCACAAAGGAATATACAATCATAAAAAGCAATGGGTCCAACAGCCACCATAGCCATCCCCAGTGCTTATTTGCCACTTCACTCTTTAACTCTGACTTAGCCGCATACTTAGTATATGTCCAATAATTCTTAACATCATCAAAAAATCTTTTCATAGTAAGCTCCATCATACATAATAAATCTATTGTATTTTACCATAGTTGTTTTTTTCTTACAAGCAATACGCCCTTTGCCCCAAATAAAAAAGGCGGATTTCTCCGCCTTTTCTTACATACTTCTCATTTTCCAAATCATAGAAATCAGGTCTCTGCCATAACTCTCTGCCGCAGCCCAGCCCGTACCATATGGGTTATGTGGAATGGAAAGCCATTCTACATACGGTGCTTTCCCCAGCAGACCTGCATAATACCGAGGATCTGCCCCATCATTTGGCACTTGGTTAATATCCGTGCTGGCATATAGCTTCAAATGACGAACTTGTCCAAGAATACCTGCGGCAACATCCGCAAACCAGCAACCCGGTTCACCGTTGCCGGTGGCACCCATTCCGGCGAAGTTGCATTGTTCCGCGCTGACATCGCCACCAAATTGCAGGAATCCTGTTTCTTTGCAAATCTGCGCAAAGACCACTTCGGCTTTCACTCCCTCGGAAACAGCAATGTTATAAACCAGCTGACAGAATTCCGCAATGTTACTTGCGCCCTTTTGCGCATATACCCATGCCGGGAACTGTTTCCCTGAGGAATTAAAATAGTTTATCATCTGTTGCACAGATACATTGCTCTGTCCCATAATGGCATATCCGGTGTCAATTGGCGTCCCACTTGCATTGTATTTTCCGTAGTAGATGCCATCTGAGGTCTTGCGATATGCCCGGACAGTGTAATAGTATACACCGCTGTCCACTGTGGCATCCGTATATGAGAGGCCTGAAACAGTTGCCAGCTTCTGTAGCTTTCCGCCGCTCACCTTGCGATACACCATATACCCCGTGGCACCGCCAACTTTTTTCCAACTTAAATCAACCCCTGCTGCTGTTCTCTCAAGACTTTGCAAGGTGGCAGTGCAATGGTTGGACTGAATCGTAACTCCCGGATTATTGATAGCTCCGTAGTATGACTTCCCACCGTAAATACGACAGGCTCTGACTGTATATGTATATTGTGTTCCACACTGAGGAGTGGTGTCTACATAAGACAACTCCGTGGTATTTCCGATATTTGTCCACGATCCGTTGTCATTTTTTTTGAGAATAATGTATTTGGTAGCACCTTTTACTTCATTCCATGTGAGTTTGATACCGTTAAATGTGGTTCGCGCGGCTGTAATTCCGCTCACCTTTGGGTTGTTTGTTGTGACTTGGGCACCTGTTTTATCATATTGTCCCCAATATGTAACACCATCTCTTGTTCGATAGGCTCTGACTGTGTAGTAGTACTTCACACCACACTGTGCCGTTCTGTCCACAAACTGTGTAGTTGTCACACTTCCCATGTTTGTCCATGATTGACCTTGCGTCTTTCTGTATACTCTGTATCCGGTTGCGCCTTTTAAACTGTCCCATGTGATTTTATTGTAATTGTAGGTAGACGCTGTGGCTTTGATACCGGTGGTCACACCTGTATTCGTTGTTATGCTTGCACCGGTACTGTCGTACTGTCCATAGTAGATGCTATCCCCCGACTTGCG